>JAYTTY010000025.1:0-12184 GCA_043744795.1 Zavarzinella sp.
TTGGCGTCCTTGGCGTCTTGGCGGCTAAATTTACCAACCGACACCCATGAAATCTCTCCTCCCCCTCCTGCTCCTCTCCGCCGCCCCGCTCGTCGCGGCCCCGCCGCCGGTGACGGCTCTCGCGTACCACCCGGCCGGCAAGTTCCTGCTCGCCGGGACGTACGGGGAAGTCGCCGTCATCGACCCCATAAAGGGGGAGGTCACGGCCCGCCTGCCGGGGTTCACGCAGCGGGTGACGGCGCTTCGCTTTTCCAATGACGGCAAACAATTGGCGATTGCATCCGGCGAGCCGGGGAAGGCCGGGGCGGTGCAGATCTTTGCCGTGGACACGGAAGGGAAGATCACGGCCGGGGCCGCCATCGTCGGGCACAAGGATGTCGTGTACGCGCTCGACTTCTCGCCGGACGGCAAGTCCCTCGCCTCGGCCGGGTACGACCGCGTCATCCGCGTGACGGACACCTCCGGCGGCAAAGTCCCGATCCTCGAATTGAAGGACCACAGTGACGCCGTGTACGGCCTCGCGTGGCACCCCGGCGGCAAGTTGCTCGCCTCGGCCGGGGCCGACCGGGCGGTGAAGGTGTGGGACGTGGCGGCCGGCAAGCGGCTGTACACGCTCGGCGACCCGACCGATTGGGTGTATGCCGTCGCGTGGCACCCGGCGGGGAAGTTGCTGGCGGCGGCCGGCGTGGACAAGAGCATCCGCGTGTGGCAGGCGGACGGGGAGGCCGGGAAGCTGGTCACGTCCGTGTTCGCCCACACGGCCCCGGTGACGAAACTCGTCTACGCCGCGGACGGCAAGACGCTGTACTCCGCGAGCGAGGCGAAGACGATTAAGCGGTGGGACACGGCCAAGATGGCCGAGCAGGTCGTCTTCCCGCCGCAGCCGGAGACGGTCCTGAGTCTGGCCCTCAGCCCCGACGGCAAGCAAGTCGCCGTCGGCCGGTTCGACGGCGTGTTGCAACTGCTGGACGCGGCCGGGAAGCTGGCATCGCAACCGCTGCCGGAAAAGCCGAAGCCGCCGACCGTTGGCGCGCTCACGCCGAGTTTCGGCGTGCGGGGCCAGACCGTGAAAGTCGTCATCGACGGCACGGGGTTGACGGACAGCGTCACCGTGGAAGCCGCCGCGCCCGCAACGGTCAAACTATTGCCCGGCGGGACGGCCACGCAGCGCACCGTGGAACTCACGCTCCCCGCGACGATGCCGGCCGGGCCGGTCCCGCTCACGGTGAAGACGCCGGCCGGGTCGGTCGCCGCGCCGCGGTTCTTCGCGGACCGCTTCGCCGTGGCGCTGGACTCCACCGGGAACGACTCGGCCCGCCGCGGCCAGACGGTCAACCTGCCCGCCACGCTCGTCGGGCAAATCACGCGCGCCGGGGAGGCCGACTACTACCGCTTTGCCGCCAAGGCGAATCAGAAAATCGGCGTGCAAGTGATCCTCTCGACCGCCGCGACCAAGATGGAGCCGGTCATCGAACTGACGGACGCGGCCGGAACCGTCCTCGCCGACGGCACCACGCTGCTCGGGTTCAAAGTCCCCGCGGACGGCACCTACGCCCTCGGCATCCGCGACAAGGAATTCCGCGCCGGGGCCGACTTCACGTATCGGCTGCACGTCGGCAACATTCCGGTCGTGACCCGCGTGTTCCCGATGGGCGTAACAAGTGGCTACCCGTGGCCCGTGACGCTGATCGGCGTCAATTTGCCAACGACGACGGTGATCGTGACTGCCCGCGACTCGGACGAGGGAACGAAAATTCCCGTCGTCGTCCCCGGCATGGCCGAGCAACCGTTGGGCGACTTGACCGTGACCCGTGGCGAGTTCCAGGAAGTGACGAAAGGCCCGATCCCCGTTCCCGGCACCGCCAACGGCATCATCGCCAAGCCGGGGCAGGCCGACGAGTGGACGTTCGCCGCCAAGAAGGGGCAGCCGCTGATTCTGGAAGTGACCGCCCGCCGGGCCGGCAGCGGGCTGGACTCGTACCTGGAAATCCTCGACGCCGCCGGCAAGCCTCGGACGCGGGCGACGCTGCGCTGCGTCGCCCGCACCTTCGTGACGTTCCGCGACCACGACTCGGCCTCCCCGAACATCCGGCTGGAGACGTGGAACGAACTGGCGATGGGGGATTACGTCTACGTCGGCAACGAACTGCTGCGCGTCTTCAACCTGCCCCCCGGCCCGGACGCGGACTGCTCCTTCTATTCCGTCAACGGCCAGCGCGCCGGCCAACTCGACACGACGCCGGGCCACCACCCGAACGGCGCGCCGCTGTACAAGGTCGAGATTCACCCGCCGGGCACGGCCTTCCCGCCCAACGGCCTGCCGGTCTTCCAGGTTCCGTACCGCAACGACGACACGCCGACCACCGGCAAAGACGCCCGCCTGACATTCGACCCGCCGGCCGACGGCGAGTACCGCGTGCGGGTCGGCGACTCGCGCGGCGCCGGCCGGGCCGACTTCGGCTACCGCCTCACGGTCCGCCCGCCCAAGCCAGACTTCACCGTCAACTTCACGCCGACCGCCCCCGCCGTCTGGAAGGGCGGCTCGGTCCCCGTGACCGTGAACATCACCCGCCTCGACGGCTTCGACGGCCCGGTGAACCTGAAACTCGAACACCTGCCGCCGGGCATCGAGGCCCCGCCCACGTTCATCGAAGCCGGCCAGGTGAGCGCCACCATCGCCCTGTACGCCGCCCCGACGGCCACGCCGCAAGACCCGAAGGGCGTGCCGCCCATCAAACTCGTCGCCACCGCGGCCATCGACGGCAAGCCCGTGACCCGCGAAGCCGCCGGCGGCCACCCGACGCTCCTCGAACCCGGCGACCTCGTGACGACCACGATGGTTGACACCGTGACCGTGAAGCCCGGCGGCGAAACGAAACTGCGAGTGAAGATCGAACGCCGCAACGGCTTCGCCGGCCGCGTGCCGTTGGAAGTCCGCGGCCTCCCCTACGGCGTCCGCGTCCTCGACATCGGCCTCAACGGCATCTTGATTACGGAAAAAGTCTCCGAGCGCGACGTGGTCATCTACGCCGAGCCGTGGGTGACGCCGATGGAAATGCCCTTCGCCGTCCTGGCCAAGCGCGAAGGCAAAGGCACCGACCACGGGGCGAAGGCCGTGACGTTGAAGGTGGCGGGGAAGTAGCGACGCGGGCAACGGCCGTTTAGCCGCGACGCGACGCTTCGGAGCGAATCGCGGGCTTCCCGCGACGAATCACTTGCGCCCAACATCAGCGACGTCTCCGCTCGGTGTGAGCCGCGACGCGAAGGCTTTGCGGAGAGGAGCGCGTTCAGCGGGCGTCACCCGTACCGGCAGGTTTCCGTCTCCGGTGACAGTCTCTGAACGCGCTCCTCTCCGCAAAGCCTCCGCGTCGCGGCTCACACCGAGCGTCGTAATCGTTGAGCATTGGTTCCGGCCCACGCTCCGCTCCAGATACACGATTGAACCGCCAAGACGCCAAGAAGAACAAATCATGTTTTGTCTTCTTGGCGTCTTGGCGCCTTGGCGGTTTAAACTCTTCTCTTCACTTCACTTCTTCGCCGGCGTCTGCACCGGCTCGATGGTGATGGTCCCCTTCGCGTCTTTCTTGATGACGTACAGGAGGTTCTCGTTGACCCCGGGGGCGGGGAAGGTGCCGGTGACGAGGACGCGGTCGGGCTTGGCGGCGTCGTAGATGGTGAACTTGCGGTTGGCCCCGGCGGACGGCGGGGTGTCGCGGAGCGTCTCGTTGGGGTAGACCTTTTGCGGGCGGGCGGCCTTCCCGGTCGTGAAGGATTCTTGCAGGAGGACGGGCTGGCCGGTCTCGTTCCGGAAGCCCATCCAGCCGGCGACGGCGGCGGCCGGGGCGAGCAGGAGCGCCGTCAGGCCGACGGCCACGATTCGTCGGAAGTATTTGCTTAAAATAGACATGCGCCACCCCCCGGCGGCCGGGGACGGATCGGTTCAGGAGGAAAACGCGGGGTTGGCGGCATCTTGCGCGGTTGGGCGGGGGGAATTTGGCCGGATTTTTCGGGATCGGCTCACGTTTTCCGGCAACAATGGGGGTGCGGTCACTTTCCCGGAGGACGGCGATGCCCCGAACGTGGAACGCCTCGGCCCCGGTCGCGGAGCCGAAGTCGGAAACCCGCACGAAAGTGCTGCCGCCCTACCACGTCCTGATCGAGAACGACGACCACCACTCGATGGAGTTCGTCATCACCGTCCTGCAAAAGGTGTTCGGCTACCCGATCGAAAAGTGCGCCCAGTTGACGCTGCACGCCCACACGCACGGCGAGGCCGTCGTGTGGACCGGGCCGAAGGAAGTGGCCGAGTTGAAGCTGGACCAAATCCTGACGCACCACGAAAAGCACTTCAAAGACGGCCGGGCCTTGGGCCCGCTGGGCTGCCGGATCGAGCCGGCGGTGTGAAGTGACGACGTTACACACGAAGACCGGCTGAAGCCGGGACTCCAACGAAGACCGGTCGCCTCACGCGGGGGTCCAGTCGTTTCCCCAAGTCCGCGGGTCATCAATATGCCGTTGGACAGTCGTTGATGACGTTTCGCGGGCGGCCCGCAAGCGTCTTGCTTGACGCCCCTGCCGCCCGGAACGAACCTCATTTGCGCGGCTGATCCCGCTTCACCTGAGCCATCTGGCGATTTCCACCCCGTTCCGGCGGCCAATGCGTATCATGCCCTTGCACCCGCGACGCACCCACCCCGGTCATGCCGCACTTTGACGAACATCCCGCACGACGATTCCCACGGCTGGCCGTGGCGGTCGTGCTGCTGTTCGGCCATCTGGTGGCCACCTTCGGCTGGCCGTTCCCCGTTTATGCTTCCGGCAAACTGAACGACCCGCGGGGCCTCTACCCCTGCTCAGACCACCCGTGCGGGTGCGCCACTTACGATGCGTGCTGGGCCGGCGACTGTTGCTGCTTCACGCTCGCGGAAAAAGTCGCGTGGGCCGGGGCCAACGGGGTGGAAGTCCCCGGGCACGTCCCGGCACTGATGGCCGCCCGCGAAACGAAGGCCTGTTGCACGGCCAAGCCCGCCCCCTGTTGCGCGAAGGCCAAGGACGCCTGCTGCAAGTCCGAGACGAAAGCGGAGGCCGAGCCGCCGAAGGCTCGCCGCGTGATCGGCATTTTTGCCCAGAAGTGCCGCGGGCTGAAAATCGGCTTCGGCGCCCTCGAACCGGCCCGCCCGCTGGTCGATGACGCGAACGGGTTGGATTCCCCCCTCGCCGGGGGCCGGCCGTTCGCCCGCTCCGTTTGCTTCACCTCGTTCACTTCCCCGCCCCCGTCGCCGCCGCCCAATCGGGCGTGAGTCTCCCGCTTCTTCCAACCTTCTGACGGCCCGCCCGCGACATATGCCGGGCGTCGGCCGTCGCGTCCGCATCCGGAGATTCACGCGACATGCGCACCTTGATCGGGGGCGTGGCGGCCCTGCTGGCCCTCCCCATGTTTCTGTCGGCCCACGATGCGTGGGTGCAGACCAACACCAACGTCGTCCGCACCGGCGACGCCGTCCATATTGACGTGATGCTCGGCAACCACGGCAACGACCACCGCGACTTCAAGGTGGCCGGCAAGCTGACGCCGGACTCCTTCCAGACGCTGGACGTGATCGACCCGGCCGGCAAGAAGTACGACCTGAAGCCCGACCTCGCCGACATTGGCTACGCCCCGAAGGAGGGCTACCTGACGGCAAAATTCACGGCCGCCACGCCGGGCGTGTACGTCGCCGCCCAGACGGCCGACAAGGTCGTGAACCACGGCAAGCCGACGCGGAGTTACCGCAGCGCCAAGGCGTACTTCCTCGTCAGCGATTCGCTGGACAAGATCGCCAAGGACCAGCCGGGCTACGCCAAGCCGCTCGGCCACAGCATCGAACTCGTCCCGGAAGCCAGCCTGCTGATGCCGATGGGTCCGGGCGTGGCGATCAAGGTGAAACTGCTGTTCGAGGGGAAGCCTGTCGAAGGCGTCAAAGTCTCGTTCATCCCCCGCGGCGTCACGCTCAAGGAAGGCTTGGACGCCGAGTACGAACGCCCCACGGACAAGGACGGCCGGGCGGCCTTCACGCCGAAGGCCGGGAATTACTACCTGATCGTCGCCCGCCTGCCGCGGGACGAGAAGGGGGACGGCTTCGAAACCACCGTCTACACCGCCACGCTTACCGTGTTCGTCCCCGAGAAGTGCCCCTGCTGCGCGGACTGACTCCCACCCACACACCACACCAAGAAAATCCACCCCATGAAAAATCATCGCACCGCGTTCACGCTGATCGAATTGCTCGTCGTGATCGCCATCATCGCCATCCTGATCGGCCTGCTGTTGCCGGCCGTCCAGAAGATTCGCGAAGCCGCCAACCGCATGAAGTGCAGCAACAACCTGAAGCAACTCGGGCTGGCCATGCACAACCACGAATCGGCCTTGGGCGAGTTCCCCCAAGGCCGCAACGGCTACCCGAAAGTCGTGTCGGCCCCGGCCCGGCTGCTGACGTATGTCGAGCAGACGGCCCTGCAAAATTTGGTGGACCCGGACGGCCCGCTGACCCCCCTCGGCGTTCAGAATGACTTGGCCGCCAAGAACCGCGTCGGCCTCCTGGTCTGCCCGAGCGACGGCCGCAACGGGCAGGTGCCGAGCAGCGCCTACTACGGCACGAACTACGTCGCGTGCAACGGCACCGGCGTGGTGCGGGACGCCGCCGGGACCGTCGTGAAATACACGAAAATCGCGGAAGGGAACGGCGTATTCGCCCAGACGCCGACGCGCATCGCCGACATCACGGACGGCACGTCGAACACGGCCGCGTTCTCCGAGAGTCTGGTCGGGGACAATTCCGCCGCCGCCATGCCGACGACGCCGCAGGGCGTCCGAAACGTCATTCTGGAAGTGGCCGGCGGCAACGACCCGACGCCGGCCGACTGCGACGGCGGCAACGGGGTGTGGAACACGAAGCGCGGGGAGCAGTGGATCAACGGCCACTTCGGCAACACACTGTACAACCACTACTACACGCCGAACGTCGCCGACAAGTGGGACTGCGGCAACGCCAGCCATAACAAGGGCCTGACGGCCGCCCGCAGCAACCACACCGGCGGCGTGAACCTGTTGCTGTGCGACGGCAGCGTCCGCTTCATGCGCAACTCGGTCAGCCCGGCGGCGTGGCTGGCCCTGGCCACTCGCAACGGCGGCGAGGTGGCGACGGACAATTGACCCCCGTTTTTTAGCCGCGACGCGACGCTTCGGAGTGGAGCGCGGGGCTAAAGAGAAGAACTCACCACAAAGGCACGAAGGTCACACAGAGTTTCACAGAGAAGACCGAGAAGAAATAACGTGCCTTTGTCTTCTCAGTGTTTCTTTGTGCGACCTTCGTGCCTTTGTGGTGAGTTCTTCTCTTTGGCCCCGCGCTCCACTCCGAAGCGTCGCGTCGCGGCTAAACGGGTTTCGTGGATGGGGCAAGACTCGTCGGCCCGAACGCCCCCGGCAACAGTTCACTCACCGTCGTCACAGTCACGGCCGGCCCGTCGCACGCGGCGACCACCACGCCGGCGGGGTTGAACTCGTACAGCACCTGGCGGCACGCCCCGCACGGGGCGGTCGGCGTCGGCGTTGGCGTGTAGATCGCCACGGTGTCGAAACGAATTTCCCCGGCGGCGACCATTTGGAACACGGCGTTGCGCTCGGCGCAGCACGTCAGGCCGTAGGACGCATTCTCCACGTTGCCCGCGGCGAACACGGCCCCGCCCGGCGTCCGCACGGCGGCCCCGACGCGGAACTGGCTGTACGGGGCATAGGCCCGGCCGGCGGCGGCGCGGGCGGCGGCGATCAGGTCGGCGTGGGGCGTCACGAGAGGTCCCCGCCGTAGGTGATTTCTTCGGCTTGCTGCGGGATGCCGAACAGCTTGCGGATGTGCCGGCCGGCGTCCGCCAGCGCGGCCAGTTCCCCGGCGTCCGCGGAATCGGTCCAGAAGATCAGCCGGTCCACGCCGAAGAGTTCGATGGCCCGCATCACCTCTTCGATCATGTCGGGCGACGGCCGCACCCGCACCGCCAAACGGCGCTCCACGGGCAGGGCCTTCAACACCGCCAGCGCGGCCAAGTCCGTGACCGGCGTCGGGACCATCACCGTCCCGACTGAAATGCCGGCGGCGAAGGGCACGTCGCCCTCGCCCACGTCGCGGTCGAATTCCAGCGCCAGTCGCTCCGGCGGCAATCCGGCAAGCAGGGCCGTCAACTCGTCCGCCGCCTTGACGCCGGACACACGCACCAGTTGCACTCCGGCGGCCAGTAGCGTCTCGGCTTCGGCGCGCGTGTCGGCCGCCGCCGTCGTGGGTTTCGGGCCGGGGTGGTCCGGGCAATACGGGATCACGTCCGCGCGCGGGAACGGGGCCGCCACGCTCACGAGCGGAAACGGCGGCAGCCGCCGCACGACGAGAGAGGGGATCGCGTCGCTCACGGCCGCCTCCGCCCAATGAAGACGTACCGGCCGCCGAGGGCGAACAGCGTGGCGCCCCACGCGGCCCCGAACGCCCCCGGCACCCACGGCGTGTCGTTCAGCAACGTCATCGCCGGGGCGGCCGCCATGAAGAGGCCGCCGATGACGTAGCACCCGCCCCAGATGCACCCGCCCATCGTGAACCACGCCATGCCGCCGAGGACCATCGCCGCCCCGTACAGTTCCAAGTGGCCGTGGCCCATCGCCTCCATCACCCAGAACATGGCGACGTACGCCAGCAAGTAGCCGAGCCACGTCGCCCACAGTTGCCGCTCCAGCGGGTTGGACGGCAACAGGCCGTTGCCGAACCCGAAATACCGGAGCCAGACGGCCAGCGCCACGAGCAGCGTTGACCGCGGCGCCCAGAAGGCGACCGGCTCGGCGACGGCCGCCGTCAGCATCAGCGACGTGGCGGCGTGCGTGACGAAGACCGCCGCCCCCAGCCACATCAGGCCGGCGCCCCACGGCCGCATCTTCGCGTCGTGCTGACTGCGGTTGAGTTCCCGCTGCAGCCGCTCGAACAAGTTCACGCTGCGGGCGGTGATCGGCTCGCCGTCGAGGTGGCGGCGCAGGTCTTCGGCCAGGGCGGCCGCGCTGGCGTACCGGGCGGCCGGGTCTTTCTCCAGGCACTTCAGGGCGATCTTTTCCAAATCTTGGTCCGCGGAGTGGTTCAACAGGCGGGCCGGCAGCGGCTCCTGTTCCAGCACTTGCCGCATCGTGTCCATCGGGGTCGCGGCCACGAACGGCGGCCGGCCGGTGAGGCACTCGTACAGGATGGCCCCGAGGGAGTACACGTCGGCCGTCGGCCCGACATCCTTGGCGTCCCCCGCGGCCTGTTCGGGCGCCATGTAACTCGGCGTGCCGAGGATGGCCCCGGTCTGCGTCTGGCTGGTGTCGTGGGCGGTCTTGGCGATGCCGAAGTCCGTGATCTTCGGCCGGCCGTCCGCGGCCATCAGCACGTTGGCGGGCTTCAAGTCGCGGTGGATGATGCCGGCCCGGTGCGCGCTCTCCATCGCGTCCGCGAGGTCGCGGATCAGCTCGGCCGCCGCCCGGTTGCCCAGCGGCCGGCCGCCGAGGCGGCGGGCGAGGTTGCCGTTCGGGCAGTATTCGAGCGTGAAGAACGGGGAGCCGTCCGCCTCGCCGACTTCGTACACCTGCACGATGTTCGCGTGTTGAAGCTGGCCGATAGCCTCGGCCTCGACGCGGAAGCGTTCCAGTTCCTGCGCCCCGCCGCGGCCGACCAGCATCTTGACGGCCACGATGCGGTTCAGGGACAGTTGCCGCGCCCGGTAGACGACGCCCATGCCGCCGCGGCCGAGTTCCTCCAGGACTTCGTACCCGGCGAAGCCGGCGGGGACCTCGCGGGGCATCGGCCCGCGGTCCGCGAATTCAAAGGCGACGGTGACTTCGGACATGGGGGCGCGGGGTTGGCGGGCGAGTGTACCGGGTCGGGCGTTATTGTACGGATGGCGGGCCGCCGCGCCGGCAGATAGACTGATCCCGTCCCCCGGCCCCGCACGGCGACGTTGCCCATGACACCCACCCCTGACCGCCCGTGGCCGTTCCGCGCGGCCGTCGCCGGCTGGCTGGCCGCGGGCGCGCTGGCCGCGTGGCTCCTGCCGGACGTTGGCCGGGCCGGTGCCGTCGTGTTAAGCGGGTTGTGGCTCGCCGGCCTCGGCATCTTCTTCCGGGACGTGATCGCCTCCCTGTTCGGCCCGGTGCTGGCCTACGACGCCATCCGCGTCGGGAGGAAGCGGCGCACGTTCATCGACCGCTGCCTGTACGCCGGCGCGATGGCCATTGTCCTGACGTGGATTTACTTGACGTGGTACGAGACGGCCTTCCGCTCCGGCCGGCGTGTCAACCCGGCGGATATGGCCCGGCTCGCGGGGACGTTTTTCACCTCGTACATGGTGATCCAGTTCGTCCTCGTATGCCTGCTCACGCCGGGGACGGTGGCCAACAGCATCACGGACGAGAAAGAGCGCCGGACCCTCGAATTCCTGCTGGCCACCGACCTGCGCGACCGCGAAATCCTCTTCGGCAAGTTCGCCTCGCGCGTCGGGAGCATGCTGATCTTCCTGATGGCCGGGCTGCCGGTCCTGGCCGTCGTGCAGTTCTTCGGCGGCATCGACCCGGACCAAGTGGTCGCCGGGTTCGCCGCCACGTTCGTCACCGTTCTCAGCCTATCCGCGGTGGCGATGGCCGCGTCCGTGTTGTCCCGCAAGTCGCGGGACGCCATCGCTCTCACTTACTTAATCGCCATCGCCTACTCGTGCCTCTCCGGCGTGGTCATGGGCCTCGGGCTGGCGGCCACGGCCTCGGGGGAGACGCTCGTCCTCGGCAATTGGGTGATCGGGTGGGACGACGTGGCGTACCCGCTGGCGTGCGGCAACCCGTTCTTCATGGTCCCCTACCTGCTCGAACGCCGCGGCGGGGCGACGCCGGGCATGCTGCTGACCGGCACGCTGCACTACCTGATGTTCCACGCGGCCGTGTTCGCGGCGTTTATCGCGTGGTCCGGCTGGCGGTTGCGGCCCATCGCCTTGGCCCAGACCTTTGGCGGGCCGAAGCGGCGCGGCCGACTGTTCGGGCGCAAAACGCGGGCGGCGGCCCGGCGGCCGGACATGGGCGACTCGCCGGTCCTGTGGAAGGAAGTCTTCATCGAGTCCGGCTTCCGCATGGGGGTCGTCGCCCGGCTGATCGTCGGCGCGCTGGTGCTCGCCTCGTTCGCCCCGGTGGGCGTCATGGCGTTCGACGCCTTCATTATGGGGCCGTTCCGAAACCCCGATACCGGGTGGTGGACGGCGACGCGGTGGGACTACTTCGGGGACAGCGTGAACGTGTACGTCCGCGTGCTGTCCCCCGTGGTGTCGTCGATGCTCTTCTTGGCGACCGCCATCCGCGGGGCCGGCGTCGTGCTGACCGAGCGCGACCGGCACACGCTGGACGTGCTGCTCACCACGCCGCTGTCCGCGACCCGGATTCTGTGGGGCAAGTGGTGGGGCTGCCTGCTGGGCATGCGCTGGGCGTGGGCGTGGCTCGGGGCCATTTGGCTGGTCGGCCTGGCGTGCGGCGGCGTGTCCCCGGTCATGGTCCCGGCCTTGGCGATCAGCGCGGCCGTGTACGCCGCCGGCTTCGCGTGGGTCGGCGTCTTCTGTTCCGTGGTGATGAAGAACTCGCTGCGGGCCACGGTCGCCGCCCTGGCGCTCAGCCTGTTCGTCGGCGGCGGGTACTTCCTGGTCTTCGTCTTCTGCTGCATCATGCCGATCTCCCTCGGCGGCGGCGGGCGTGGCCGGGACCTCGACGTCTTCGTGGACTTCCTCACCGGCTTCTGCCCGCCGGCCTGCCTGGCGTGGCTGCCGATGCACAACTTCACGGCGCGCGAATTGTCGCTGACCCACCGCGACATCCCCTTCGCCCCGTTCTGGGTGCTGGGCCTGATCGCGTGGGGCGCCTTCGGCTGGGCGATGGCCCAGGCGTCGCTCACCCGCTTCCGGCAACTTGCCAACCGCGGGCCGAAGCCGCGGCGGGCCGCGCCGTTCGACGAGCCGGCGCGGGAGGAGGAGTGAGTCTTCGACGGTCATCCTGGGTGACGGTCGCCCGCCTGCCGGACCTCACCCCCTAACCCCTTACAGGGGTAGGTCAGGCGAGAGCGAAGAATTCAGGCGGAAGTCGCAATAGTGCGACCATGCCGCGTTTTCTCGATGT
>JAYTTY010000026.1:0-12155 GCA_043744795.1 Zavarzinella sp.
GAGGGGGCTGCGACGGATGCCAACAGCGACCCCCGCCTAAATTTCCCTCTGCCCCGGCCGGAAACCTACCCTTGTAAGCCCCCCGGCCCCCTTCCCGAAGAAGGAAGGGGAGCAAGGGGGTTTGAGCCTTTCGCCCCAAGGTTGATGACTCGTCGGGCGGTGATGTCCGCCCGCTTGCTCCCCCTTCCTTCTTAGGGAAGGGGGCCGGGGGGTTAGGTTGCCTTTCGCGGCCAGCCCGATCCGCCTTTTCCGCCAACTGTGCTAATCCCCCGCCGCACTTTACAATGCGGGCATGACCGACACTCCCGCCCCCCCGCCGCACGCCGACACGCACGCCAAGGCGTTGGCGATCAACCTCGACGCGAACATCTATGGGACCATCGCCGAGATCGGCGCGGGCCAGGAAGTGGCCCGGTGGTTCCTGAAGGTCGGGGCGGCGTCCGGGACGGTGGCCCAGACCATTTCCGCGTACGACAAGACGGTCAGCGATTCCATCTACGGGGCCGGGACGCGCTACGTCTCCAAGGAGCGCCTGCTGCGGATGCTGGACTGCGAGTTCAAGCAGCTCACCGAGCGGCTGGGGCCGACGTGCGGGGACGCCAAGAAGTTCTTCGTGTTCGCGGACACCGCCTCGGCCCGCAACTACGCCGGGGACAACGAGCAGCACGCCTGGGTCGGCCTCCGCTTCCTCAGCGAGCCGCGCGGCGCGCCGAACGACGTGATCCTGCACGTGGCGCTGTTGGACCGGTCCAACCAGCGGCAGCAGGACGCCCTCGGCATTCTCGGCGTGAACCTCGTCCACGGCGTCCACCACCACCGGGGGTCGATGGAAGACTTACTGGCGGCCTTTTGGGACAACCTCTCGCTGAACCGGCTGGAAATCGACGTGGTGGAACTGTCCGGCCCGGCGCTGGCCGGCTTCGACGTGGGGCGGTGCGCCTTGCACATGCTCCGCCGCGGCATGGCCCGGGCGTTCACGTTCGACGCGGCGGGCCGGGTGATCGACCCGTCGTCCGTGATCCGCAAGCGGCCGATGATCGTGAACCGCGGGCGGTTCGCCCCGCTGGAGCCGTTCCACGGCCGGATGCTGGAGGCGGCCGAGCGCCACCTGCGGGCCGAAGGCGTCCCCCTCGGGCGCGACCCCGTCCGCGTGCTGGAGATGACCGTGAACCCCGTCGGCGGCGGCGGCCCGGACGACGCGGAAGTGTTGGGCCGCGTCCCCGCGCTGGCCGAACTGGGCGTGGTGATGGTCAGCGCCCTGGCCGAGGCGTACTTGCTGACCGACCACTTGCGCCGGTACAGTTCCGAGCCGGTGCGGTACACGATGGGCGTGTCCCTGATCGCCCGAATCTTGAATGATGAGTTTTACGGCAAGCTGCCGGGCCGGCTGTTGGAAGGCTTGGGGAAGTTGCTGGCGGCCAACGTGAAGGTGTACATTTACCCGATGCCCAAGGAAGCCATCCTCGCGTCGCTGGAGTCGCGGGCCGAACACTTCACGTTCGCGGTGTCCGAAGACGGCACGGTGGGCGCCGACGGCCTGCGCCCCAACCCGCCGGTGAATCACCTGTACCAGTACCTGCGCGACGCCGGGTGGTTCGAGCCGGTGGCGTTCGGGTGAGGCGGTTGATTTCGAAGCCGAAGCGCCAGCGAGGGAGGCGAGCCAGAAGTTAGCGACTGGAGGGACTTCTCGCGCAAAGAGGCTGAGGGCGAGTCTTCGAAGCCCGACACACAGGGGCGAGACGCTTCCCCGGTGGGCGAACCTCGAAGACTCGGTTCGCGGCGCACTGACGCGGGAAGCTCCTCCAGTCGCTAACTTCTGGCTCGCCTCCCTCGCTGCGCTCGGCTTCGAAGTCCTCTGTTGCCCTTACTTCTTCTCCGGCTTGGGCGGGTCGATCTTCGGGGCGTCAATCTTCGGGGCGTCAATCTTCGGGGCCGGAACCGGCGCGTCTACGACTGGCGCGGCCACGGCCGGAACCGCGATCGCCGGGGCCGCGATCACCCGCACGTTGATGTTCCCCGGGACGGGCGGGAACGGGACCGCGGCGGTCGTCGGCACGGCGCCCGTCGGCCCGGCCGAACTCACGGTCTTGCCGTCGTCGGGCGTGAAGCGGATGCGCTGGTTGTTGTGGTTCAGCACGTCGATCACGCCGGTCTTCGCGTCGGTCAGGATCGCGTAAAACTGGCCCTGGGCCAGGCCCGCCTTGCCGTAGCGCAGCTTGCCGGTCTCCTTGTCGAGGGCCACGAACTTCATGAACTGCCCCTCGAAGTTGCCGTTGGCGTTCACCTTCTGGAACTGGTTGGCGGCCATGATGATCGGCAACTCCGCGAACTGCTCCACCGAGATGCTCTGGTCTTGCAGTTGCTCGTCCGTGTGCCAGAGCCGCTTGCCGGTGGCCTTGCCGAAGGCGTACATGGCTCCGTTCACTTTCAGGGAGGTGATCGCCTGCGTGAACACCGGGTTGAAGGACTGCCCCTTCTCGCTCGGCTTGTTCAGCATCACGAAGTAGCGGTCGGCGTCCCCGAACAGCATCACGTCGTTCACCTTGTCCAGGTGCTCGGTCTTCCGCGGGCCGTCGATCTTTGCCTTGAACACGTCCTTGCCGTCGGCGGCGGACATCACCACCACGTCCCCGGCCGCGGTCGCGTACCCGGTCACGCCTTCGACTTGGCTGTTCAGCATCCAGCCGTCGCCGGGGATGTCGCGCTTCCACACGTCCTTGCCGGTCAGCAGGTCGTACAGGCGGACGCTCTTCTTGCCGGGGGCGTCGTCCCCGGTCAGGACGCGGCGGCCGGTGAACTTGGCCCGCTTGATGTTCGTGAACGCCGCCGACGAGTCGGGGATCGGCACCTCGACGCCGTCCGCCGAGCGGTAGCAGCGGACCATCGACACGTTGCCGTCCGGGCTGGCCTCGTAGGTGAAGACGTGGTCGCCGTCCCCGGCCAGGTGCGTGCGGTTGGAGACGCCGGACTTCGTCCACAGCACGGTGCCGCGGGCGTTGTCCTTGGCCACCAGCCCGTCCCGCGTGAGGACGACGGAGTACGCGGCTTCGACGACCCACTGTTGGCCGACCTTCATCGACCAGCCGTCCTGGTAGGTGATGCGCAGGCCGTCCGCCTCCATCGCCTGCTGGACGGCGCCCTGCTGCAAGGTCAGCGGGTTGACGTTCGTGCCGAACAGGTCCACTTCCCAGAGCTTTTTCTTGTCGGCCATGTCGAAGGCGTGGGCCTTCGCCAGTTGCTGGCCGGTCTGCGGGTGCGTGCCGTGGATGGTGATGACGGCGATGTGCCCCTTCACCTGCACCGGCTTGTACGGGATGTTGGCCTGCTGGAACATGTACTGCCACTGCGGGTAGCCGACGCCGGGGGTGGTGTACCCTTCCGTCCCGGTCACCCGGTCGGTCAGTTTCAGGCCCCAGCCCTGGCCGCTGCGGTTGTTCATGTCGATGGCCAGCCGGTTGCGCTGGAAGAACGGCAGGGCGTCGGCCGGCAGGTCCACGCCGATGGTGTTGGCCCGCGGGTCGTACACGCCCGTGTTGGCGATTTCCGTCCCCTTGAGGCGGGTGTGGCTCCACGCCACGGCCGGCGGTTCCAGGTACGGCAGGAAGCGCTTGTCCGTTTGCAGGTCGGTCAGGAACTCGGCCCCGGTCTTGCCGTCCTTCACCACGGTTTTGGGGAAGCGGCGGCCGAGGTCGGCGTACATGCCGACGGCGTCGTCCAACAGCCCCTTGCGGATGAACAGCCGGGCCAGCGCCTCGATCGCGCGGGCGGCCGAAGCGTCGTCGTCCCCGCCGCGCAGGCCGAGCAGCATGTACTCGGCCTCGCGGGCGTCGTCCTCGTTGCCGGTCGCCGACAGCTTGTCGGCCAGCGTGATGCGGGCCTCGGTCCCGGCCTCGAACATGCCGCCGAACACCTTCACGAACCCGCGGAGCTTCTCCACGTCGTTCGCGTTCTTCACCTTGCCCCACTCCTCGACGACCTTGTCTTCGAGCGGCTTGCGCTGCTCGGGGGTCGCCTTCTTAATCATGTTCTGGATGCGGCCGCGCGCCCACACGTCCGGCCGGGCGTTGGTGTTCGGCTCGTCGATCACCGTCACCATGTCCCGGTTGCCGACCAGCGTGCCGAAGGCCATGTAGTTCTCGAAGGCGTCGAGCAGCTTGCCCTGCGTCTCCTTGCCCTTGGCGACGAGGCAGAAGAAGTTCGACTTGCGCCGCAGTTCTTCCTCGGCGAGCAGCTTGCGCTGGGCCTCGGTGGCCGCCTCGGGGATTTCGACTTCGCACAGCTTCTTGTACTCGGCCAGCATGCCCTCGCCGGCGGTGAAGTCGCTCTGCAGCAGTTCGGTGATGGCCTCGAACAGCTTTTCCCGGGCCTTGGCCCGCGTGTCCTCGGGCGGCTTGTTGGCGAGGGCCTTGCGGTAGTTCTCGATGGCCGAACTCAGGCGGCCGTCGTCGTGCTCCAGCATGGCGAGACTGAGCAGGCCGACCGGGTCGGCCTTGTCCTTCGCCAAGAGGTCCTGCGTCTCCTTGATCTTCGCGTCGAGTTGCGGGAAGGAGGCGAGGTTGTTCGCGTTCAGCGAGTACACGTCCCCGTCGTAGAAGAGCAGGTTCCCGGCCGTCTCGCGCTTGCGGGACCGCGTGGTGCCCTTCACGGCCATATTCTTCGTGTCGATGGCGACGATGCCCGGCTCGGTGCTCTTGTCCTTGGACGCCTTCACGGGGATGTAGTACAAGTCCTTGGTGGCGACGCCGACGCCGGTCGGGATGCCGGTGATCAGCGGCTCTTTCAGCTGCGCCCCGGTGGCGAGGCTGTGGAAGCGGACGTAGCCCTTGCCGGCGATCATCACCTTGTCGTCGAACACGCCGGCCACGTACATGTCCGTGTCCATGCGGCTGATCGGGGACCGCCAGACGGTGCGGCCGTCCTGCAGGTCCACGCACTCGACGGTGTCCGAGTCGAACGCGGTGAACACGACTTTGCCGCCGGCGATGATCGGGGCGCTGGCGTGCCAGCGCTCCCGGCCGGTGTCGAACGAGTTCGCCCCGTTCATGCCGGGGTTGATGCCGCCGCGGCGGAAGCCCTTGCCCTCGAACTCTTGCGGCTGCTGCTGCAGCGTCTTATTGCTCTTGTAGTTGGCGGCCCACACGAGGCTGTGCGAGAACAGGTCCACGCCCAGCACGGCGCCGGCGTTCGTCGGGACGACGAGCATGCCGTCCGCGTAGGCCAAGTGGACGGCCTGGAAGCGGCGGAGCGAGTCGTTCGGCAGCCGGCCGTTCGGCTGGCCGAGCGCTTGGCTCCACACCAGCGACGGCAGCGGCATCGGCTGCCGGCTGGACGGCTCCAGTTTCGCCGGGTCGAGGCACACCAGCCGCAGGTCGCCGTCCTTTTCAATCACGGCGTACAGCTTGCCGCCCAACGGCAGCGGCGGCCCGAGGAACAGGCAGTCGGCCAGCAGCGTCTCCGTCGTCTCCTTGATCGGGGCGGCGCCGGGGGCCGGGGTCGCGCCGGCGTTCGGCGTCCGCTCGCCGATCTTCCACACCAGCTTGCCGGTCTCCAAGTTCACGGCCTTCAGCTTGCTGAAGTGGACCGGGTCCTGGAAGACGCCGAAGGTCATCGCCTGGCCGTTGAAGTTGAAGTTCTGGTTGAACTGCTGCGGGTGCGGCGGGACGGCCATGTCGTCGATGAAGTACAGGTTGGTCGCGTCGTGGCTCATCGTCCCGAGCAGCGAGTTCTCGAACAGGACCGAGTGCGGGCCGCCGTTCGTGTAGAAGTTCAGGAACTGGTCGGTCATGGTGCGCGGCCCGAGGTCGCGGACCATCTGCAAGAGGCCCATGTCCGTCTCGGACTTCCACAGCAGCTCCCCGGCCTTCAGCGGCGGGTCGAGCGTCTTGTCGTCCTTGGTGGCGAGGCAGTACACGCCGTCGTACCCGCGGAAGACCACCTTGCCGGCCGAGGCCAGCGGGAACGAGCCGGGGATCGGCGCCTGGCCCTTGGCGTCCATCTGCTTGAGGGCCTTGTCCATCCGGTCCTTGATGACCTCGAACCCGGACTTCTTGGTCTCGTAGTTCAAGTCATCGACAGGGTTGATGACGCTGTACGTGAACCGCGGCTCCAGGAACGGCGTGCCCCCCTTGCCGACGCCGTTGTTGGCCGGGTTGCCGCGGAACAGGATCCACTCGCCGCTGTTCATCGGGCGGTTCGCCGCCACCACCTTGTCGTACTCGCCCTTGAGCTTCTCGAACGGGATGACCATCGGGTTGTTGGCGGCGCCGAAGGTCACGTTGCCCTTGTCGCTGACCTTCTCGAACATGGCCCAATACTTGTCGGCGGCGGCCTTGAACTCCGCGTCGTTCCCCTGCCGCTTGTAGGCGAGGGCGGCCTTGTACAGCAGGGCGGCCGGGAGTTCGTCCTTGTGGTTGCGCGTCAGCAGGTCTTTGAACGTGCGGGCCGCCTGCTGGTACCGGCCGCGGTCGAGGTGCCAGGTGCCGAGCCGGACGGTCGCGTCGGCGCCGGCCTTGGTGTGCAGGAACCGCTGGGAGATTTCGGCCATCAGGCCCATGTCGCCCTCCTCGACGGCCCGCTTCAACTTGTCCTCGGCGTCCGGGCCGACGATGCGCTGGTAGAACTGCCGGCCGTCCTCGTTGAACGTGCCAATGATGCGGTTGACTTCAATCTTCACACTGACCTTCGACGGCTTGCCGGCCCCGTCCGCCACTTCGACGAACTTGTCGGTCGGGTCGGCCAACATGCCTTGCAGCACGGAGATGATGTCGTCCCACAGTTTCGCGGTGATCGGCTCCTTGCCGGTGAGGTACTTCTGGACGGCCTCGATCTTGTTGCGCGCCTCGCGCTCGACCGGCAGCGTGATGGACTCGCTCCAGTCCCGGTCGTCCTTCTTGTCCTTGGCGTCCTTGCTCTTCGCCGTCGTCGTTGAGGGGGCGCCGACCGGCTGGCCTTGGGCCGACCAGCTAAGGGCCAGCGTGGCCCCAAAGAAGAACAGGCCGACGATTATGCGTTGGCGGAGCGGAGTGGTCATGGTTCGCATCCTCGAACGGCGGCCGGGCGGGCCGGGAAAGTCGATTCGTAGATTATGTGGCGGGGGACGGCCGCCGGACAAGCGAAAACTGTCGGCCGTTACACGTCCGGGGCATTGTAGCAAGGCGCGCCCGCGGACGCCATCAAACAGAAGTGACGATTGGAATGGGGAAGGATAACGGGCGTCGGAGAGTGAGCGCGTTTCAGAAAAGACATTTTTCGCCACGGATCGAACACGGACGAAACACGGATAAAGGCAAAGGCGGAAGAACTTCACCACAGAGGACACAGAGAGCACAGAGAAAAACCAAAGCCGAGGAAAGGCATGATGAAAATGTCTTCTCTTCTCCTGTCTTTCCTCTGTGCTCTCTGTGTCCTCTGTGGTGAAGTTCTTCCGCCTTTGCCTTTATCCGTGTTTCGTCCGTGTTCGATCCGTGGCTAAAAAAATGTCTTCGGTCTTTTTCATTCAATCCGCCCGCGCGATTTTGTACGCCCCCGGGTAGTTCTGGTAGCTCGAACTGGTCAGGCCGTTGCGGGTCGAGCCGGTGAAGTTGGCCCACGAGCCGAGGACGGTCACTTTCACGTACCCCGTCTGGCCGGTCTTCACCAGGCCCATGTGGACGGCGGCGGCGGCCAGCGGCGAGTCGAGCGTGTACGTCTCGGTGCCCCAGAGCGTGCCGGCCGCGGCCCCGGTCACTTTGAACAGGTACGTCTTGCCGACGTCGCGCTGCAGGGCCGTCAGCGCGCCCGGGTCCGGCAGGGCGGCGGCCAGCTCCTTCTCGCCCAGCGTGCCGACGACGGTCATGGCGGCGGCGTCCGCGAGTTTCAGCGTGACCTCCCCGAACGTGAACGACTTCGCCTTGAATTCGTGGCGCAGGATCTTGCCGGTGAACTTGCAGTCGTCCGTCGTCACCGTGTCGTAGTCGGGGATGTTCAGCTTGGCCTCGGGGGTGAGGGCCTTGATCTTGGCCATCACCTCTTCGGCGCGCTTGACGACTTCCGGGTCCGTCGATTGGGCGGCCTTTTGGAGGGCGGGGTACGCCTTCTCTTGCAGGGCGAACAACACTTGCCCGGCCTCTTCGCGGACGCGGTACTGCGAGCTGCCCAAGTTGCCGACGGCCTCGGCAATCTGCTTGGCCGTCTCGTCCGTGACGCGGAAGCCGAACTCGATCTTGCGGACTTCCGCCAGCGGGATGGTGAGCTTGCCGAACTTGGTTTCCAGGTCGAAGCGGTCGTCGCAGAGCCGGAGCTTCATCGTGCTCTCGTCGGCGAGTTTCACGTCCACGAGCGGCTCGACGGCCCGGCTCGGGCGGGCGGCGTCTTGGGACCAGGCGGCCGGGGCGACGGCCAACACGACGAGGGCGGCCAACCGCCGCGGCGAACGGGACGCGGAGAACATGCGTGACTACCTCCTGCTTGTGGAAATGCGGCGGATGAAAATGGGAGAGGCACGGTGCGGGCGGGATGGGAGAGAGTTGATTCATTCACCCGCCGAGTAGGAGAATAGGCACGGCTCAAATAAAGTGCAAGCCGAATCGGCAAGGGGTCGGGGAAATTATTTTTGAGAATTTCCGGGCGTACGGCCTGGGGGAAAACCCGTTTAGCCGCGCCGCGGAGTCTTCGGAGCGGAGGGCGTTCCGCGACGCCCCCCAAGTCTGATGGCCGTTGGACTTCGGTAACAGTCGCGGGACGCGCTCCGCAACGCCTCCGCCGCGCGGCCTACAAGACGAGACAGTTGGGCAAAGCCATTGTCAGTCGGGCGAGAATGGCCTATTGTCCATGAGTGGTTGCGGTGTTCGCGGGGAGCGCGCCAATCCACCGGGAGGGCCGGATCATGCTGGTGACATACGACCGCCCGGCGGTCGAACACTTCGCGGCCGAGTTGGCGCAGCGTGTGGAACAGTGCGGCAACGGCGAAGGCATGACGTGCGCCACGCTGGAAGGCCAACTGACCCACTTCGCCGCCCTGTGCGACGAACTCGGCCAAGAGTCCCGCGGCTGGCGGCTGGCCGTATTCCAGGGGTTCATTCCCTTCCAACCCGAAACGGAAGCGTGCCTGCGTCGGACGGCCCAATCCCTGTTGGCCGCCGGCAAGCGACTCGTCAACAAGGCCCACGGTCAGTGCGCCGCGTGTTACGAACTGGAAGGCTTGGAGCCGCTGAAGGCGAAGCTGTTCGATTTGGGCGAATCGCTGGACAACTGGCTGACGCCCCAACTGGCCGTCGCGCCGGGGCCGCGGGTGCGGCTCACGCCCGGTCAGTCGGCCGTGATTGAGGCCAATCTCGCCAAATTGTTCCCGGCGGCGACCGCCGGCCAAGTCGGGGAATAGAGTCTCCGTTGCCCACACCGGGGTGAGTCGTCCATGCCACTCGCCGCCGAGCCGTGTGAGTTTACCTCGCCCGAGTACCACGCCTTGCAACGCTGGGCGTTCGACCCCGCCGTCTTCTTCCAACGTCAAATTCCCCGGATGCTGGCCGTCGACATTCCCGCGCGGCACCGCGACACGGGCACGCGGGTGTGGCTGCACCGCGACGGCGGAACGGCCGTCGGGTTCGGCACGCTGGAGCCGGCCTCTGTCATGTACGCGGACCAAACGGGCGGCCGGGTCCACCCGTACATTCCCTTGCTGGCGGTGAACCCCGCCTGCCAAGGCAAAGGCTTCGGCAAAGAGATCGTGGCTCACCTGATCAGAGAAGCCGAAGCCGCGCTGGCAGTCTTGCCCGACGCGGCTCCGCTCTTGTTCTTGGACGTGTACACGGTCAACGTGCCGGCCATCAAGCTCTACGAGAAGTTCGGGTTCGCCATTCTCAATGCGGCCGACCCGATCCCCGACCCGGCCGAGAATGGCGAGCCGTACTTCGTGATGGCCCGGCGGCTTTCTCCGAACTGATTCAAATGACTTGTCTTCGCCCCGATGCGCCGGCGAGGGGGGCGAGCCAGAAGCGTGAGCGACCGGAGGAGCTTCCCGAGTCAACGCGCCGCGAACCGAGTCGTCGAGGTTCGCCGTGTGGGAAGCGACGCGACGCGGGTTCCGCGACTCTTGTGAGCCGCGACGCGGAGGCTTTGCGGAGAGGAGCGCGTTCAACGGCCGTCACCCAAGTCGGAAAGCCAACGGATTCCGGTGACCGTCTCCGGACGCGCTCCTCTCCGCAAAGCCGCCGCGTCGCGGCTCACAAGACGAGGCGTCACAGTCTATCGCAAAAAGGCGAGCCACCCTCGCGGCCCGCCTTCGCCATGTTCACGTCGTTCCACTTGAACCATCCGGCCCCGGCCCATTCGTGGCTCGAATCATCACACGAAGTCGATCACGCCGCTGGAGTTCAAGATTACGAACTGGCCGCCGCCAGCGTATTGCACTTCGAGGGCGGTGTACTGAGCTCCGAAGACACTGCCGGTGACGCCCGATTTGCTCGCGGACAGCCCAAAACTCAATACCGACGAATAAATCTGGCCTGAACTGTCCGTCGCCACCAATTTGTTGCCGTCCGCCGACGACGCCACGCCATACCAGTTGCGGCCGGCGTCGCGCGGGGTCCAAGTGACCCCCGAATCCCTCGAGGTGTAGATTTGGTTAGAACCATAGGCCACCGCCACCAACTTACTGCCGTCCGCAGACGACGCCATGCCATCCCACGTGCGAGAGGCCTCGCGCGCCGTCCACGTCACCCCTGAGTCCGTCGACGTGTAAATCTGGCCGCCATAGGTCCCCGCCACCAGTTTGACGCCGTCCGCGGACGACGCCACCGCCTGCCAATTGCGGTTGCTGTCGCGCGGCGTCCACGTCGCCCCCGAGTCCGTCGACGTGTAAATCTGGCCGTTGGGAGCGACGCCCGCCACCAGCTTGGCGCCGTCCGCCGACGACGTCACCGCCTGCCAACTGCGGGCACTGTCGCGCGGCGTCCACGTCACCCCCGAGTCCGTTGACGTGTAAATCTGGCCTGCATTGACCACCGCCACTAGTTTGACGCCGTCTGCCGACGACGCCACGCTATACCAACTGCGGTTGCTGTCGCGAGCTCTCCAATTGGTCCCGAAATCGGTCGAGGTATAGAGCTGGCCGCCAGCGACTGCCGCCACCAGCTTACTGCCGTCGGCCGACGAGGCCACGCCTTGCCAACTGCGGCTACTGTCGCGTGCCGTGAAACTGATCGGCCCGCCATTCGTGTAGCCGGTGACGCTCTGGCCGGCGTTCTGGGCCAGTTTCCAGCCGCCGGCGCCGACGCCAGTGACGCGAATGATGTCGCCGGGGTTGAGACTGGCGGAATCCGGGAGCGTAATGGTCACTTGGGCCGAGTTGTTGGCCAAGTAGCCGGTGTTGGCCACGGCTTGGACGGACGTGCTCGTGACGACTTGCCAGGAAAGACCCGGCCCTTGCGGACCCGTGGCCCCGGTCAGCCCGACTGGCCCTTGAACGCCTTGCGGCCCGACCGGACCCATCACGCCTTGAGCACCTTGAACGCCTTGAACGCCTTGCGGTCCATCCGGCCCGGCCGGCCCCATCACCCCTTGCGATCCGGCCGGCCCCGCCGGCCCCATCACCCCTTGCGACCCCGCCGGCCCCGCCGGCAAGTGCAGCGTGTAGTACTCGGCCGAGCCGATCAACTCGGAGGCGACCTGCAGCGGCGTCCGCTTCACGAAACCTTTTTTGCCGAGCAGGGAGTTCACCCACCCGGCCGCCTCTGCGGGGTTCGACGGGCCGCGGTTCAGGAAGTTGGTGAAGTCCCCGCCGACGAGGCCGGTGTAATACTCGTCGGACGCGAACACGGCCGTCGCCGCCTTCGTCCGCGTGAGCTTCTTGGACTCCAAGCCCGCGACGAGCGCCACGGACGCGGTGTCCCCGGACGGCCGGTGCAAGGCGTCTTGGTACAGGGCTTCCACGAAGCCGGCGTTCGTCCCGCCCCCCGGCCCGGAGTAGTATTCGTCCGTGGCCGCCAACGCGACATCGAGTTGGATCACCGTCCCCTTGGTGAGCGTTTTCACCTTCGCCAACAGGTCGGCCGGCGACGGGGCATGGTTGAGCAACAGGGCGTAAGGATACGAAATTTATTAACTGTCCCATTTGGCCTGTTTGGCACGCGACTTCGGCGGTATGGTGCGCGACCTGATCCCTTTTTCCCTCGGCAGGA
>JAYTTY010000027.1:0-12143 GCA_043744795.1 Zavarzinella sp.
CCCCCCTTGGCAAGGGGGGCCGGGGGGGGTCTCTGCCCGCAAACCGCTGCCCAAAAAACTAAAGTCTCTACGACTCTAATAGGTCGTTCGCAGCCGCCGACCCGATCTTACATTACACGTCCATGATTTCCTTCGACTTGGCGGCGGCCACCGCGTCCACGGTGTTCTCGTACTCCTTGAGGATCGCCTGAATCTTTTCCTTGGCTTTCTTGGCGTCGTCCTCGGGGACGGTCTTGTCCTTCTCGGCCGTCTCGACCGCCTTGTTCGTGTCGCGGCGGACATTACGGCACGCGACCTTGGCGTTCTCGGCCAGTTCCTTCACCTTCTTGGAGAGCTTGGTCCGCTGCTCGCCGGACATGGGCGGGATCTTGAGGCGGATCACCTTGCCGTCGTTGTCCGGGGCGAGGCCGAGGTCACTGCCGCGGATGGCCTTCTCGATGTCCTTGAGGGCGGCCGCGTCGAACGGCTTAATCATCAACTGCTGGGCCTCCGGCGCGGAGACGGACGCCAGTTGCTTGATCGGCGTGAACTGGCCGTAATACTCCACGCGCAGGGCGTCGAGCAGGGCCGGGGACGCCCGCCCGGTCCGCAGGCCCTTCAGCTCGTTGCGGAGCACGTCGAGGGCCTTTTCCATCCGGTCTTTGCTGTCCTTGATCGCCTGGTCGGGGGTCATGATGGGGTCTCGCAGTTGGGGAGTCATTGTCACGCCCGCGGACGGCCGTCCGCGGGCTTTCGCCTCACGCCGTCACCAGCGTCCCGATCGGGTGGCCGGCGATGGCCTTCTCGATGTTGCCGTCCTGCTTGTAGTTGAACACGAGGATCGGCAGCTTCTTGTCCGCGCACAGGGCGATGGCCGACACGTCCATCACTTTCAGGCCCTCCTTGATGACGCGGTCGTAGGTCAGGCGGTCGTACTTGGTGGCGTGCGGGTTCTTCTCCGGGTCGTCCGAGTAGATGCCGTCCACGCGGGTGGCCTTCAGGATGATGTCGGCCTCCAACTCGACGCCGCGGAGGGCGGCGGCCGAGTCCGTGGTCACGTGCGGGTTGCCGGTCCCGCCGGCGAGGATCACCACCCGGCCTTTTTCGAGGTGCCGGACGGCCCGCCGGCGGATGAAGAACTCGCTGACGCTGTCCACCCGCAGGGCCGTCTGCAGCCGGGTTTGCAGGCCGATGCTCTCCAGGACTTCTTGCAGGGCGAGGCCGTTCATGATGGTGGCCAACATGCCCATGTAGTGGGCCGTCGTCTCCTTGATGACTTCGCCCTTGGCGGAGAACTGCGTCCCGCGCAGGATGTTCCCCCCGCCGACGACGACCGCGAGCTGCACGCCGCGGCCGACGATGCGCTTGATCTGCTCGGCGATGCCCAGCGTCTCGGTGAGGCTGATGCCGCTCTGCCCCCCGTGGCCGAAGGCTTCGCCGCTCATCTTCAACAGGACGCGCTTGTACTTCGGCGTCAGCGGGTCGATGGCGTCACTCATGGGCGGCGGGATTCCTCGCGCGGGATTCGGGGCGGCGTCGGGGGAGATTATACGGGGCCGGCCGGGGAAGGGGAGGCGGGGCGCGTCGCCGGCATTCCTCGGGAAGATGACTCCGGCCCCGATGTGGTCGGGCGGAAGCGGGAGGCCGCGACGAGCGGGTGGAAATAACAGACGGCGGCGGGGAACGTCGGATGACTGTTCCCCGCCGCCGCGCGGCCGGCACACGGGAGGATTCGCCGCGGGGCCGCGGCCCGCACCCTTACACGACCTTCCTGCTGCGCTTCAAGATGTCAATGCCGCCGACGTCCACCAGTGAGTAATTCACCCCCAGCCCGCCGTCGATCAGGTCGGCCTCGCCGTCTTGGGCGTCGATCATGTCGTTCCCGGCCCCCCCCAGCAGAGTGTCCATCCCGGCCCCGCCGACCAGTTCGTCGTTGCCGTACCCGCCGTCCAGGCGGTCGCCGCCGGCCCCGCCGTCCAAGGCGTCGTCCCCGAAGCCGCCGAGGAGCAAGTCGGCGCCGTCGCCCCCGGTCAAACTGTCGGCCCCGAAGCCGCCGTTCAAGGTCGCCTTACCCAACAGCCCCGTGGCGTCGAGCGCGTCGTTGCCGCCCCCGCCGTTGACCCGGATCAAGGTGGTCGCTTGGAACCCGGAAATGCCGACCGAGTCGTTCCCCAAGCCGGTGTTGATCGTCACGGCCTCCAGTTCGGCGCCGTCGAAGGCGATTGTCTCCCCGGTCGCGAGTTCCAGCCCGGTGTCGTCCGCCGTGATGTCGTCGGCCTTCGACGTCCCGGTGACGACCAACTTGTCCGCCCCGGCCGAATCGGCGATGGTCACCGACCCGGCCCCGGACCCGACGAGGCCGACATTGTAGGTGTCGTTCCCGTCATCCCCGTCGATCACGGCGATTCCGCCGAAGGACCGGATGTTGAACGTGTCGGCCCCGACTCCGCCGGTCAGGTTCACTTTCTCGTCCCCGATCAACCGCACGGTCCCCATCCCCGGGATGCTGAGCGTGTTGCCGATCAGGTTGAAGACGCCGGCGCCGGTGAAGGAGGCCACGTCCGCCCCGGCGCCGCCGTCTACCGTGATGCCGCCGGCCGGGATCGGGTCGCCGCCGGTGGCGTCCACGTCAATCGTGTCCTCCCCGTCCCCGGTGTTCACCTTGATCGAGGTGACGTCGGCGAACGAGAACTTGGTGAGCGTGGCCGGGGCGTTGCCGTCCGCGTTGTCGTCCAGCCCGGCCGGGACCGGGCCGTCGTTGGACGGGTCCACGGTCACTTCCAGGTTGCCGCCGTTCTTGGCGAGCTTCACCGTGTCCTTGCTGGCGCCGTTGCCCCCGGTCACCGTGAGTTGGCCGGTCGTCTGGTTCAGTTGCGCCCGGAACGTCCCGTTCGGGAGCGAGGACGGCAGGGCGATGGTCATCCCGTAGGCGTCCTTGAACAACAGGGCGATGTTGTCCGCGGCCAGCACGCGCGGGCTGCTGTCGTCGTCCGTGGCGTTGCCGCAGTCGACGCCGCCGGTCAACTGGACGGCGCCGCGGTACTGGCTGGTGAACGGGATCGGCGCGGCCGGCCCCTTCGGCCCGGCCGTGTGGACGGCCTGCCCGACGTCCTGGCCTTGGGGCGCGCCCCCGCCGTTGTTGCTCGTCATGAGCATGGTGATGCTCGGGCCGTCGAACACGAATAGCTTGCCGCGGCCGTACTCCGGGTCCGTTTGGTTCAGGGGCGTGAGCATCCCGGCCACCGGGTTCTGGAGTTGGGCCGGGGCGAGGTACAGGCCGAGGGCGTGGACGATTTCGGAGTTGACGAAGTTGTACATGTCCGTCTTGCCGAACGCGGGGCTGCCCGACACGGGGGAGGCCGCGAACGCATTCAGCACGTTGGTGAATTCGACGGAGTCGTCCGGGGTCGGGTCCACGAACCAGCCGGCGCCGTCCCCGGTGCCGTCCCCGTTGATGTCGTCGCCGCGGCCGATCGTGATCAGCCCTTCGGTCGGGTACCCCCCGTTCCACATGGTCGTCGATGCCGACGATGTAAAACCCTTGGTACCGATGGCGTCCATTTGGACTTTGAACGCCATGGCGTTGCCGCCGCCCGGCTGGTTCAAGGTGACAAGCACTTTCGACCACGTCGCGAGGACGGAATCGACCACCTTGCGGGCGGCGGGGGCGTTGGCGCCGAAGACGTCGGCGAAGCGGTCCGGGTCCGGGTCGGCACTGGTTTGACCGCGGTTGCTCCACGTCAACGCCGACGGCACGTCCCGCGCTTCGAGGGTTTCGACGGCCAATCGCGGGCGCGTGGGGGAACGGAAAGCGCGGGTCATGGGGAATCCAGGGGGTTGAAGCAGGGTGGGAGAATGAGGGCGCCCGTGAATCTTACACGTTCGCCACATCTGGTCAACCGCGGACGGGCAAAACCCACCCGATGATGGGCGAATCCTCACCCGTTCCTCACGCCGCCGGCCCGGCCCGTACAATGCCTTTTTCGCCGGCGAACGCAGGAACGCATTGTCATGTGGCCGTCGTTGGACAAGAAAGTGGCCCGGTTCCGGGAGTTGGAAGCCCAGATGGTGGACCCGGACGTGTCCGTCCATCAGGCGAAGTACGCGGCCGTCGCCAAGGAACACGCCTCGCTCGCCAAACTCGTCAAGCCCTATCTGGAGTACGAGGCCGCGGGCAAGAATCTGGCCCAAGCGGAAGAGATGGCCGCCGCCGAGACGGACTTGGAAATGAAAGCCTACGCCGAGGAGGAAATCCGCGCGCTGCGGCAGGCCCAGGACGACTTGAAGACGAAAGTCGAGGACATGCTCCTCGTGGACGACGGCGAGGACTTCGACTCCCTCATCATGGAAATCCGGGCCGGGACCGGCGGGGACGAGGCGGCCATCTTCGCCGGCGACCTGTTCGAGATGTACTCCCGCTTCGCCCGCACAAAGGGCTGGCAGGTGGAGCCGATCGACTTCAGCCCCGGCACGGCCGGCGGCTTCAAGGAAGCCGTCTTCGGCCTTAAAGGCGACGGCGTGTACCAGTGCCTCAAGTACGAGTCCGGCGGGCACCGCGTGCAGCGCGTCCCGGAGACGGAGACGCAGGGGCGCATCCAGACGTCGGCCGCCACCGTGGCCGTCCTCCCGGAGCCGGACGAAGTGCAAATTGACATCGACCCCGAAGACATCGAAGTCGAAACGATGCGGGCCGGCGGGGCCGGGGGCCAGCACGTCAACAAGACGGAGAGCGCCGTCCGCCTGTGGTACAAGCGCGGCACGCCGGACCAGGTGGAAGTGAAGTGCCAAGACGAGCGCAGCCAGCGCAAGAACCGCGAGCAGGCCATGCGCGTGCTGCGGTCCCGCGTGTTCGAGCAGCAGCAGGCGAAGGCGCACAAGGAGCGGGCCGACAACCGCAAGAGTCAGATCGGCTCCGGCGAGCGCAGCGACCGCATCCGCACTTACAACTTCCCGCAGAACCGCCTCACGGATCACCGCATCGGCCTGACGCTCCACAAGCTCGACGCCATCATCATGGGCGACCTGACGGACGTGATCCAGACCCTGCGGGCCGAGGACAAGAAGCAACGGCTGGCCAACTTGGCTTAACGGAAAGACATTTCACGCAAAGCTCGCAAAGAGGCAAAGCTCGCAAAGAAGAAATCAGAAAAATATGAATTATTAAACATCGGTCGATCACACCGTCATGTATTGATTTCTTTGCGAGCTTTGCCTCTTTGCGAGCTTTGCGTGAAATGGTTTTTGATTTGGAAAAGGATGTCCTCATGGCCGATGAAGCGTGGACGGTCAAGCGGTTGCTGACGTGGACCGAGGACTTTCTGCGCAAGAAAAGCGTCGAGTCCCCCCGGCTTGAGGCCCAGATTCTGCTCGCCCACGCGCTCGGGTGCAAGAAGATCGACCTGTACGTCCGGCACGCCGAGGAGCCGCCGGAAGACCAGAAGACCCGCTTCCGCGGCATGATCAAGAAGCGGGCCGACGGGATGCCCAACGCCTACCTCGTCGGCTACCGCGAGTTCTTCTCGCTGGCGTTCCAAGTCACCCCGGCCGTCCTGATCCCGCGCCCGGAGACGGAGTTGCTCGTTCTGGAGGCCGGCAAGTTTCTCAAGTCGCTGGCCGCCTCCGCCGTCTTAGACATCGGCACCGGGTCCGGGGCCATCGCGGTTTCGTTGGCCAAACAGCACACGAGGGCGACGGTGACGGCCACCGACGTCAGCCAAGACGCCTTGGAAATCGCCCGCGGGAACGCCGCCACGCACGGCGTCGGCGACCGCGTCAGGTTCCTAGAGGGGTCGATGTTCGGCCCCGTGGCCGGGGAGTCGTTCGACCTGATCGCCAGCAACCCGCCGTACATCACCCATGCGGAACTGGAAACCCTTGACAAGAGCGTGAAGGACTTCGAACCCCGCCTCGCCCTCGACGGCGGCCCGGACGGCCTGACCTACTACCGGCAAATCGCCGCCGGCGCCGCCGACCGCTTGAACCCCGGTGGCATGGTCATCGTCGAGATCGGCCACCAGCAAGAAGCGGCCGTGCGGGAGTTGTTCGCCGCCAACGCGGGCTTGGAAAATGTGAAGTCATTCAAGGACATGGCGGGACTGCCGCGGGCGGTGGCGGCGCGGCGGCGGTGATCATCGTCGCCGTTCGCTCCGCGAACGGACGCGCTTCCCGTGGGCGTGAAGCGGGTGCATGTGGGAGGTCCGTCCGTTCGCGGAGCGAGCGGCGACGATGCCCCGCCGCGGTGGCGCCTCACTTCCCGCCCGTCAATTCTTCGATCACCTGCGTCGGCTCGTTGGCGTTCACGGGCTGTTGAACCATCGCGGCGAGGCGGGCCTCCTGGTCGGAGGCGGCGAAGCCGTGCTCGGTGCCCATCAGGTCGCCCCACGGGCGCAGGCCCGGGACGTGCATGCACACGGAGCGGATGCCGGCCATCAGCGGCATGGCGAGGAACAAGCCGGGCGTGCCCCACACCAAGTCCCAGTACAGGCAGGCGACCATCACCGTCGTCGCGTTCAAGTCCATCGACCGGCCCATCACCAGCGGGACGATCAGGTAGCCCTCCACGTTGATGACGATGATGTACAGGATCAGAATGACGAGGGCCGTCTGCGGGCTGGTGTGGATTAGGGCGTCGATCAGTGGCGGGACGCCGGCGATCAGCGGGCCGATGTACGGGACGTAGTTCAGCACGGCCGTCAGCAGCGCCCACGTCCACGGCTGCCGCAGGTCGAGCAGCGAGTAGACGACGCCGAGGAACAGGCCGAGGCCGACGTTCACCAGCGTGCGCCACACCAGATACGAGCGGATGGCGTTGCCCACGTCCGCAAGGATGCGCGTCGCCTGCATCTGGGCGACGCGGTCGGCCCCGAAGATGCCCTTGACGCGCGCGGCCAAGAACTCCCCCTCCAGCAGCAGGAACAGCAGGATGAACAGGATGATGATGCTGTGGAACAGCCAGTTGGCCGCCATCTTGGTCAGGTTGACCACCGTGTCCGTGATGTACCCCCCCTCGAAAAACTTCGTGGTGTAGGCGTAGGCGGTGGACTCCTCTTCGTTCTCGGGCAGGATGCGGTCCACGTAGGCCGGGGACACGGCCCCGACGGACTCGCGGGCGTTCTTGTACACGCGCTGGAGATCGCCGGGGTTGCGCGGGTTCGGCAGCTCGTTCATCGTCTGCGGCAGGGCGAGGGCGAACCCGGCGAAGATGCCGATGTTGGCCACGACCAGCAGGCTGATGCTGGCGACGCACGCGAGGAACCACGGGAACTTCCAGCGGTGGTGCAGCCAACTCGCCGCCGGCCACAGGATGACGGCGAGCAAGGCCGCGATCACCAACGGCATGAAGATGGACTGGCCCAAGTACAGGGCGAGGCTGGCCCCCAACAGGGCCAGCACATTGAGGCCGATCCGGGTCGCGGACGTGAGGTTCAGATTCATGCGCGGGTGACGGGGTCGGGGGTAATCGACGGGGCGCCAAAACCGGGGAGAGCGGCTTACTCGGCTATCATCGCGCTTTTGAGTGTGTTTTGCAACAGCATGGCGATGGTCATCGGCCCGACGCCCTTGGGGACCGGGGACAGCCACCCGGCGACCGGGGCCACGGCCTCGGCGTCCACGTCGCCGGACAACTTGCCGTCCACCGAGTTAATCCCCACGTCGAGGACGGCCGCCCCGGGCTTTACGAAGTCGGCCGTCACGAATTTCGCCACGCCGACGGCCGCGATCAGGATGTCGGCCGTCCGGCACACGGCGGGCAGGTGGGCGGTGCCGCGGTGGACGACGGTCACGGTGGCGTCCCCGGCCTCGGGGAAGTCGGGCGTCGGCTTCTGCATCAGGATGAGGGCCATCGGCTTGCCGACGATGTTACTGCGGCCAATGATCACGACGTTCTTGCCCGCCGTCGGGATGCCGGACCGCACCAGCATTTGTTGCACGCCGAACGGCGTACACGGCAAAAATCGCGGGTGCCCGGCCGCCAAGAGGCCGACGTTTTGCGGGTGAAAGGCGTCCACGTCCTTCGCCGGGTCGATGGCGTTGATGACCGCCTTCTCGCTGATCTGCCTCGGCAACGGCAACTGCACCAGAATACCGTGGACCGCCGGGTCGGCGTTGAGGGCGGTCACCAGGCTCAACAAGTCGTCTTGCGTCGCGGTCGCCGGGAGCCGGTGCAGCCAATTGGCCATGCCCGCCTCATCGCAGGCCTTGCGCTTGTTGCGCACGTAGACTTCGCTCGCCGGGTTCTCCCCCACGAGGACGGCCGCCAACCCCGGCGGCCGCTTCCCGGCGGCGACGAGCAGGCCCACCCCGAGCGCGACCTCGGCCCGGATGGCCTGGCTGATTTGAAGCCCGTCAATCTTTTGCGCCGGCATCAGGAATTTCCCCGTCGATCACGTCGGTCTTCGTTGGTGTACGCCCGGCGGGTTGCCGCGTCCCCCCGGCGCTAATTGAATCAACTGTGACCCAACCGGAAAGGACTTCCATGAGCGAGTTGTCGTTGGTGACGGGCGGGGCCGGGTTCATCGGCTCCCACTTGGTTGACGCGCTGGTGAAGCGGGGCGACCGCGTCCGCGTGTTGGACGACTTCAGCACCGGGCAGGCCGACAACATCGCCCGGCACGGGAGCCGCGTCGAACTCGTCGCCGGGTCCATCCTGGACGCGGCCGCCGTGGCGACGGCCGTCGCCGGGGCCACGACCGTTTACCACCTCGCGGCGCTCGCGTCCGTGGCCCGCAGCGTGGAGACGCCGTTGGTCAGTCACGCGGCCTGCGCGACCGGCACCCTGCAAGTGCTGGACGAGGCCCGCAAGGCCGGCGTGAAGCGCGTCGTGTTCGCCGCCAGCTCCAGCGTCTACGGCGGAGCGACCACGGACGACGGCCAAAAGGAAGACCAAGTCCCCTGCGCCCTGTCCCCCTACGCGGCGGCTAAACTCGCAGGCGAATACTACATGCAGGCGTTCGCCGCAACCTACGGCATCGAGACCGTCCGCGTGCGGTTCTTCAACATCTTCGGCCCGCGCCAGCGGCCCGACTCGCCGTACTCCGGGGTCATCGCCATCTTCACGTCGATGTTGAGCCAAGGGAAAACCCCCGTGGTCCACGGGGACGGCTTACAATCGCGGGACTTCACCTATGTGGGAAATGCCGTGCAGGCCCTGATGAAGGCGGCTAGTTCGGCGGGCGTCTCCGGCCAAGTGTTCAACGTCGGCACCGGCAGCAGCGTGACGGTCCTGCGCCTCGTGGAGGAGTTGAACAAGACGCTAGGCACGGCCATCACACCCGAACTCGGCCCGGCCCGCGCCGGGGATGTGCGCTATTCCAAGGCCGACATCTCGCGCACGCGCAAGTTTTTGGACTACGAACCGGCGGTGAGCTTCGAGGAGGGGCTGGCGAAGACGACGAAATGGTACCGCGGCGAACCGTGGGAATAAGAGAGCATCGGTTAGAGAAGAGAAGAGATTGAACCACAGAGGACACAGAGAACACAGAGAAAGACCAAAGCAGAGAAAAGGCATTTCTAAGAATGTCTTCTCGGTCTTTGTCTTTCCTCTGTGTTCTCTGTGTCCTCTGTGGTTCAATCTCTTCTCTTCCCTAGCCACATCCTTACTTCTTCGGCGTCGGGATCGACCCGTACAGCGCATCAAACTCCGGCGGGATGGTCTTGGCTTCTTTTTTGAGCTTGTCCAAGACCTTCTTGGCCTGGCCGGCGAGGGTCTTGTCGCCGATCAGCATCTTGCGGAGGATGCCGACTTCTTCCACGCTGATGATGCCGTTGCCGATGATGCCGTCGTGCAGGGCGGCCAGGAAGAAGCGGGTGATCGCCTCCGTGGCGGCGCCCTTGCGCTTCAGGGTGGCGTTGCGCAGGTCGGCGACGAACTGCACTTCCTCGTGGGAAATGCGGCCGTCGGCGTACAGGGCCTTCTTGAGCAGGCGGCTTTCGAGCGCGTCGAACTTGCCGCCGGCGGCGATCAGTTCGATGGCGAGTTTGCGGTAGTCGGCCATGAATCCCCTTCGAGGAATAAAGTCGGGAACCCGCCCGGGTGCGAAATGCTCGGACGAGGGTTCGCCGGTGAGATGGTTGATACTACCATACCGGCGTTCTCAGGCGGCGCAAGGGAAAAACTGCCCGAATGTCCGTCGCGGGCCGGATTTCGTACCGGATTTGGCGGCCGTGCCGTCTACTTCGGCAACTGGCGGGCGACGCGCTCGGCCTCGACCTCGTCCGGGGTGATGCCGCCGTCCCCGTTCTTGTCCCACTTGGCGAACTCCGCGTCCGTGCCGGGGAACTCGCGGCGGGACAGTTCGCCGTCCCCGTTCTTGTCCAGCTTGCGGAACCAGTCCGGCCCGGCGGGGGACCGCTGGCCGGGGCCGTTGACAAAATAATCGTTCGCGTTCGGGGCCGTTTGCAAGTCGAGCCGCCGGCCGAAGCGCACGGCCCCGTCCGGCTTCAGGGCGTCCCGCGTGACGCCGTCCTTGGCCACCGGCTCCAGGGCGATCAGTTTGTCCCAAGCGTTGCGGACTTCCCGCATGCCGAGCCGGCGGTCGCCGTTCGCGTCCATGATCTGAAACAGCGACGGCGTCTGGGCCTTGTGGACCAGCGACAGCGGCAACTCGGTGAACGCCTGCTGGACGGCGCGGAACCCGTCGAACTCGGCGCGCGTCACCTTGCCGTCCGAGTCGCGGTCGATGGTGTCGAACAGCACGCGCAGCGATTGGTTCTGCGGGCCGGCCACGTCCGCGTCCGTGAAGTAGCCCATGCCGTTGTCCGGGAATGTGCCGAGTTGGTTTATGCCCTGGAGGGGCGCCGGGCGCCGGGCCGCGTCATCCACGTCGAACCGCACGGTCTGCGTCCCGACCCGCAGCAGGCCCGTCGTCGGGGAAGGCGTGCGGAAGGCGGCGGCCCACGCCAACGCGCCCGGCCCCGGCCGCAGGCGCACGGCCGGTTCGCCCGCCGGGAGGCCGTACACCAAGTCCAGTTCCACGTCCGGCGGCAGCTTGTCGATCGCCAGCAGTTCCGCGAGGTTCACGCGGCCGTCCGCGTTCTTGTCGAGGGCGGCAAAGGCGGCGTCCGTGAACGGGTGGTCGGCCTTGGCGAACGAGAGCGCATTACCCGTGCGGTACTTGGCGAGGACCGTCTGGGCGGCGTCGTCCGGCCATTTCCCGGCCGGGGAGACGCGGAGGGAGTCCCCGCCGGAAATGGCGGCGGGCGCCCCGGGGCTTCGCAACAGGTCGGGGACGAGTTCGAGGGCCGTCAGGCACTCGTCCTCGTCCGTGTCCTGCGTGGCGAACAGGCTTTGCACGCCGGTCAACTCGTCCTTGGTCAGCTTGCCGTCCTTGTCCGTGTCGAGCAATTTGAACATCGCCTCCGTCAACTTCGGCCCGTACGGGTCGTAGCCGGTCTGGGCCTGCTCGTCGAGCAGGCCGGCGGCCGACGGGCGGTAGTAGGTGAGGAACTCGTCGAAGCTCACGCGGCCGTCGCGGTCCAAATCGAAGTCCGCCAGCGTGCGGCCCGGCTCCGACGGCGTGGGGTACGAGAAGCCCCGGTTCATCATCGCCTGCACGCCCTTGTTGGTGAAGACGTACTCGGCCTCGGCGGCGTTCAGTTCCCCGTCGCCGTCCCGGTCTTGGAAGTCGAACAGGGCGCGGAGTTGCTTCTTCCAGCGGTCGGCGAACGACCCGCCGGCCACGAGCAAGTGGACGCGGATCAGGACGACTTTCTTCTCGCTCAGGAACAGCACGTCGTAGTCGTCTTGCAACCCCAAGTCCGCCTCCGTCGCCCGGTGAACGGGCCGCACCACGCGAATCGCCGGGACGGCCTCGCGGTGGTCTTCCTTCTCCCCCGGCAGCCGGAGGCCGGGGAAGATCTCCATCGCCGGCGGCAACCGCATCGCCCCCGCCTCGAACGGGAGGGCGTATGGTCGCGGGTAGGCGCGCTCCAATCGAATGCGGGCCGAGGTGGCGTCCAAGCCGCTCGACGGGCGCGTGGCGAGCATCGACTGGGCCGAGGTGACGGCGGGGAGGAGGAGAAGGGAGAAGAGGGGGAGGCGCATGAAAATCTCAGTTGACGTGAACTCACTTGCTCCCCCTGGTATGTTACGTCAGAGCCTATAAATGGCTCTGACGATTGCGACCTGCGGCGGGTGAGTTCGATACCCCCTTGGCCCGTGAGGC
>JAYTTY010000028.1:0-12138 GCA_043744795.1 Zavarzinella sp.
CGCGGTACGTTGTAGAGAGCCAGGCGAATCAGGGATGCTATTCGCAGATCAATCGGCCACGACACCCACAAGTGCGGAATTGTCGGACAGGCTCCTAGAACCCGACGCGAGTGCCGGGCATTGGATTTTGGGGACGAGGCCGGGTTCTACCTACTGCCGTGCGTCGTGCGAACGCACGCCCCGGAGGGGGAGACGCCGCTGTTGTTGGAAAAGTTGACGCGACCATCTGTCCGTCATGGGCTGGCCGACGCCGGCGGGGCAGGTGTACACGCTCGTCCACCAAGAGTCGCTGAACGGCCTGCACAGCATCGAGTTTCTGACCCACCTGTTGCGCGCGACTCGAAAGCGGGTGCTGGTCGCGTGGGACGGGTCGCCCATCCATCGCCGGGCGGCGGTGGCCGAGTTCGCTACCGGGATACTTGGCAAGGTGTGGCTGGAAGGGTTGTTGGGGTACGACCCCGGACCTGTACCCGTGGGACGAGGGCGGCTGAAACCACCTGAAGAACGTCCAGTTGCGGAACATGGCGTGCCGGGACCAAGAGGAGTTGCATGAACAGTTCCACTTGGCCGTCGGCCGGTTGAGGCAACGGCAGGACATGGTGAAAGCCTTCTTCGCACAGGCCGGCTGCTGCTCGCGTGAGCGTCACCTGCAGTACGCAGCGGTCAGCAAAGTGGCCTGCCGCAGTTGGTTCACTTCCGAGGTTTGCCTTTAAATCGGTTGCCGTCACCATGTTTTGCTGTCCCGGTGACGTTTCATTACCGTCTTCTTCGGCGAGGCCATTCCTTCTCCACTGGAAAAGTCGGCCAAAGCCCCGTATTTTTGCGGGTGTTTAGACGGCACCGCGGTTTTTATTCAAACGGTTTGTAATATTTGGCAAGAAAATCGTTGACATCCTTGGCAAGGGGCATTAGTGTGTGTAGAGGAAAGTAAGGTTCGTCACGTTCTTTGGTGTGTCATCGCTGACTCGCAATCTGTTCGGTTTGCTTTTATTCCTTGTGCTTAGTCTTCACTGATTGCGACTTGTGCAGTGGCTCCCTCTCCGCGACAGATTAACCTTTCCAGCCCTCTGTTTTAGTTTCTTTGTCTTACAGGAGTCCTGCTTATGTCGAAGGCAATGCGAGTGCGTGCCCGCAAGAACGGGTTTACGCTGATCGAACTGCTGGTGGTGATCGCGATCATCGCCATCCTCATCGGGCTGTTGCTGCCCGCCGTCCAGAAGATTCGCGAAGCCGCGAACCGCATGAAGTGTACGAACAACTTGAAGCAGCTCGGGCTGGGCGTCCAGAACTACGCCGGGGCCAACCAGGACGCCCTCCCGAACATCACGTCGTCCGTGAACGGCTCGACCAACGCTTTCACGCACGGCGCGACAATTCACTTTGACCTCCTGCCATTCATCGAACAGGATGCGATCTACAAAGCCGGCTTGACGCCGTCGGTCGGTACGTACAATGGCGTTGCTTACAGCACGCCGTGGGACCGGCCGGTGTCCGGCATCCCCTCCAAGCCTCAGGTGCTTTACCAAAAGGTTACGCCATTCCTGTGCCCGTCTGACTCGACCATCAGCTCGAGCAGCGGCTGCCCGACGAACCGCGGGGCCGACTGGTCCGGCACGAGCTACGCCGCCAACTTCCAGCTCTTCGGGGTCACCCACGTCGGCAACGCGGACCAGAGTAAGTACAGCATTGGCAACATCCCCGACGGGTCGTCGAACACCATCACCTTCGTGTGTCAGTACGGCGGCCGGACGAGCGACCACGGCCAACTGTGGGCCTTCCCGGGTTGGGACTGGGCCGGCGACGGCAAGTATCAAGCTGTTTTCGCGTGGGGTGGAAACGCGCCCGGTCGGTGGTCGTATCCGAACGGGTGGGGTGCGTGGAACCAGGTCCCGCTCGGCGGCGTGCCCCAAGCGAGCGCGACTGACCGTACGCGGGTGTATAACAACCACAATAATGTGTGCCAAGCGGCCTTGGGCGACGGGAGCGTGCGGAGCGTGCGGACGAGCATCACCCAGCCGACTTGGGAAAACGCCATCCGGGCCGATGACGGGTTGGTTCTCGGCGGCGACTGGTAATAGACGAGTGGATTTTCGGCGGTAACTTGTTTTGGGGTGACGGAAATTACCTTCTCACCCCGCCCCTCACTTTAAGAGTATGACATGCGCCTGAGTTTTCGTCTTCTCACCACGGCAATGATCCTCTGTGGACTCGGCTTGTCGGCCGGGTGTGGGGAAAAGAAAGTAGAAACGGTTCCCCCTGAAAAAGCGATGCAGGTGGGCCCCGTAAGCGCCCCCTCTAAAGGGGCGGGCATGGCGGGTAATCCGGCCAAGCCCTGATTCGTGTTCGGTCAGCCTAGTAACGTGGTGCCCGATGATTGGTTCAGCCGATCATCGGGCACCGCGGCGTTATCCGCTTGAGCATGAAGGCCGCCGGCCCGGAATATTCTGACGCTGGAGTTGCCTCCCCATGGCGCGGACGACTTGGGCAATCTTGGGCGGGACCGGCGCCGTGCTAATCGGTCTCGTCGGATCCATTCTTCTCTTCGCCCCGCCCCGCCCGCCCCCCGACGCCACCCCCGACCCCATTTCCGAAGACGACCGCCCGTGGTTTGATGACGTAACCGGGAAAGTGGGCCTGGACTTCGTTCATGACGCCGGCCCTGTCGGCGATTACCTAATGCCGCAAAGTTTGGGGTCGGGCGCGGCGCTGTTTGACTTCGACGGCGACGGCCGGCTCGACATTTACCTGCTCAATAACGGCGGCCCGACGGGGGCTCCGAACCGCCTTTTTCGTCAACTCCCAGACGGCAAGTTTCAAGATGCGAGCAAGGGGTCGGGGCTGGACTTCGCGGGTTACAACATGGGCGTGGCTGTCGGAGACGTCAACAATGACGGGTTGCCCGACGTCCTCGTTACGCAAGTCGGTGGCGTCAAACTGCTCCTGAACTCGGGCGGCGGTAAATTCAAGGACGTGACCGGTGAGGCCGGCCTCGACAATCCGTTCTGGGGCACCTCGGCGGCCTTCGTCGATTATGACCGCGATGGCCTGCTCGACCTCGTAGTGGTCAACTACGTTGGCTACGTCGATTCGCACCAGTGCCGGACCGCCACCGGAAGGATGGAATTCTGCGCCCCGCACCCGTTCCCGGGCACGGTGACGAAACTCTTCCGCAACCGCGGGCCTGTCCCAACCGCGAAGTCGTCGAGTGTTCGCTTCGACGACGTGACTTTGGCCGCGGGGGTCGGCAAGCAACCCGGCCCGGGTTTGGGCGTGGTGTGCGCGGACTTCGACGGAGACGGCTGGGCGGACATCTTCGTCGCCAACGACGGCCGCCCGAACCACCTGTGGCTGAGCCGCCCGAACCCGGACCCGGCCACCAAGGCTTTCACGCCCCGAATCTTCTCGGAAGAAGCCGTCGGCCGCGGGGTGGCGTACAACGCGACTGGCAAGGCCGAGGCGAACATGGGCATCGCCTTGGCCGACGTGGACGGGGACGGCCTGCTCGACGTCTTCGTCACCCACGTGAAGAACGAACAGAACACCCTGTGGAAACAGGGGCCGCCGGGGGCCTTCCGAGATCGGACGGCGATCTCGGGCCTGACTCGGGGCCGTTGGCGGGCGACCGGCTTCGGCGTGGCTCTCGCCGATTTCAACCACGACGGGGCCCCGGACCTGGCGATTGTCAACGGGGACATCGAGGCCGCCGTTGTTGACCGCCCGGACGCCGCGACCGTTCAAGCGCTTGGGCCGGTCTGGAGTCAGTATGCCCAGCGGAATCAATTGTTTGTCAACGACGGCCGCGGCGGATTCCTCGACGCCTCCCGGCCGGGCGAACCGTTGACCGCCAACGCGAACGTCGGCCGAGGCTTGGCGTGGGGGGACGTGGACGGGGACGGCGCCATTGATTTGCTCGTCACGTCGATCGCCGGGCCGGCCCGGTTATACCGGAACGTCGCCCCGAAGAGCGGCCACTGGCTGATTGTCCGGGCGTACGACCCGGCGTTCAAACGCGACGCTTACGGGGCCAAGATCATCGTGACCGCCGGCGGGCGGCCCGCCGTGAGTCTGATCAACCCCGGTCAGAGTTATTTGTGCAGCAACGACCCCCGGGCGCATTTCGGGCTCGGCGCCGCCGACCGCGTCGATTCCGTCCGCGTTCTCTGGCCGGACGGGACAGAAGAGACTTTTGCGGGCGGCCCGGCCGACCGAACGCTCACGCTCCGCAAAGGCGAGAGTCACTCGCCGGGGAAATGACCCGGCGCCCGAAGGAATCATCGCGTGTCCCTCATCTCCTCGCCGTACGGCCGCCGGTGCTTGCTCCTCGCGGCCGTCCTAACGGCGTCCGGCTTATCCGCCGGAGCATACCTCATTTTCCGGCCGCCCCCGCCGCCCCTCCCCCCGGACGTCGAGTTGGCGGGCATCGACCGCCGGGTCGTGACAGCGGTGCGGAAAGCGGACAAGAAAGTGCGGGAAGCCCCCTTGTCCGGCCCGGCGTGGGGCCGACTGGGCCAAGCGCTCATTGCCAATGAAATTTACCCGCAAGGCCTGACCTGCCTTGCCCGCGCGGAGGAACTCGACCCACGCAACCCACGGTGGCCCTACCTCCAAGCCGCGATCAATCCGCGGACAAACCCCCGGACGGAGGCCAAACTTCGGCAGGCCATCCCCTTGTGCCGGGAAGACAATATCCTCGCGCCGCGATTGCGATTGGCGGAATGGTTGCTCGACCACGGCCGGCCGGAGGAGGCCGAGGCCGAGTTCCGCCGCTCTTTGGAGGCGGCCCCGAACAACCCGTGGGGTCAATTGGGCTTGGCTCGGGTGGCGGTCTCGCGCGACGATTACCCCGCGGCGCTCGCCGCCCTCGACACGGCGGACGGGTCGCCGTCCGTCGTCCGGGAGACGCTGCCGGCGGCCTATCACGCGCTCCACGCCGAAGTGCGCCAACACATGGGAATCCCCGCGGCGGCGGCGGGGCGAACTGTCCGGGTATTCCCGAAAGACCCCGGCCCGCCCGACCCGTTGGCCGATGAGATGGCGGGCATGGCGGTCGGCCTCCAGGCCGAGATCAAGCGAACGGACCAGTTTCTTAAAGAGGGCAACGTTCCCGCCGCGTTGGACACCCTCCGGGAATTAGTGCAGGATTACCCCGATGCCGACCTCGCGTGGCTCTACTTGGGCCGGGCGCTGCTCGCCGCCGGGAAGGCCGGCGAGGCGGAACACGCGATCCGCAACGCGATCCGCCTTTCGCCAAAATCGGCTTTCGCCCACGTGATGTTGGGAAATGTGCTTCGCCAAACAGGAAGGGCGGAGGAGGCCATCGGTTGTTTTCGGCTGGCCCTGAAGTGCCAGCCATCGTTCTGGCCCGCGAGTGTCTCGTTGGGGGAGACGCTCGAAAAGGCCGGCGATTTGGAGGGGGCGGTCACGGCATTTCGAGAAGGCCTTCGCCTCGCCCCCCACAATCCGGGCGTCCACGCGTCGCTGGGGCAACTGCTGGCCCGACTCGGGAGAAACGAGGAGGCGGTCGTCGCGGTTCGCGATGCCGTTTCCCTCGACCCCGAGGACGCGAAGATGCGGAAATTATTGATCGAGGTCGAGACGGCGAGGAAATCGCCGCCGAAGGGCCCGTAGTCCCGCGCAATGGTTACGGAAACGCCGACGCGCCAACCACCCCGCCCGGCCCAGCGACCGACCACTTATTGCAGGCATCCCGCCCTCGTTCGATAGAATCAAATTCCATCCCGCCCAGTGCGGTCGTCACCGCGACAAGAACTGTGGCCGTATGCCTGAGACAGCCATGACCGACACCGTCCTGATTGTCGACGACGAAGAGCCGGTGCGCCGGACGTTCCGGGACTGGCTGGCGCAGGCCGGGTGGGGCCTGACCGTCGTCGCCGTCGCGGACGCGGAAGGCGCCTTGAAGTTTGCCCAGGAGAACCCCGTCGATCTGGCCGTCCTCGACTGGAACCTCGGCATGGGGTCCGACGGCCTGCAACTCCTCGAAGACCTCGTCGAATTCCACCCCGACCTCGTCGCCATCCTCGTCACCGGCTTCGCCCACCAGGCCACGCCGCTCGACGCCTTGCGCATGGGCGTCCGCGACTACCTCGACAAGAATCAAGAGCTGACGCGGGAGACGTTCTTGGCGGCTGTCCGCAAGCAGCTCGACCGCATCGCCCCGGCCAAGCGGCACCGCGAATTCACCCAGGGCTTGGCCCAGTTCCGCGAGTCGGTCGGCCGCATCCTACCGCTGGTGCAGTCGGCCGCGGCCCTGAACGACCCGGTCTCGCTTCCCGACGCCGTCCGGCACCTGTTCCGCTTCTTGGTGCAACTCACCGGGGCGGCCGACGGGGCGATGGTCGCCCGGCACGTCGCCGCGGACGGGGCCGAGCGCATGATGGCCTTCGCCCCGGACGGCCAACGGCTGCCCGTCCTCGGCGTGCCGTTCGCCCACTCGCTGGCGGCCACCGTCCTGAGCATGAACGAGCCGTGCCTGCTGACGGCCGAGGACATCGACACGCTCGGGACGGTGCAACTCCAGCCGTTCGAGATGAACCACGCCACGCTGCTCGCCGCCCCGGTCCCCGTGGCTGAGGGGGCGCACGTCGTCATTGAACTGTTCGACAAGCCCGGCGGGTTCACCGCGGAGGACCGCCGGCACTTGGCCGGGACCGCCGAGTTCTGCGTCGAAATCCTCCGGCAAACGATGGCCGAGCGGCAGACGCAGCGGATGCTGATCGGGGCCGTCGAGGCCGCCCTCACCGCCAGCGAGTCGGCCGCCGGCGTCGTCGGCTCGGAGGGGCTGCCGGCCGAGGTGATGGACCGGCTCAAGGCCGGCCTGGACCAGTCGCCCACCCGCGTCGCGGACGGTGAAACCTCGTTGGAACTGGCCGAGGCGATCCGCGGCCTCGCGGTCCGGCACGGGGCCGTGGCCGTGCGCCACTGCCTGCGGCTGGTCGGGACCGTCCGCGAGTTGCTCGACGACGCGGCCGGCGCCGCGGACGGGTGAAGGGACGCCCCGTGAGTGGAACCACCGTGTTCGACGACATCTTCCGGCTGCTGACGCCCGACCGGCTGCTCCGCGACCCGCGGGCGACCGGCGAGGGGGTCGCCGTCGCCATGATCGACTCCGGGGCCGACCGCGCCGTGCTGGCCGCGAAGCACCCGACGGCCCCGGAGATCCGCGGGGCCGTCTTCCGGGCCGACCATCCCGAACCGCTCCCGTACGAAGGCCGGCAATCTTCCCCGCACGGGACGACGGTGGCGGACGTGATCCTGACGCTGGCCCCGAAGGTGACGCTGTACTCCGCGGACGTGTTCGGCCCGACCGGCACGAGCGAGGTGGACACCGTCATCCGCGCCATCCGGCACGCCATCGACGTTTGGGACTGCAAGGTGATTAACCTCTCGCTCGGCGTCCCCGAGGCGAAACTGCACCAGCCGGCGAAGCGCGCCCAACTCCAGCGGGCCGTCGAGGAGGCGTACTTCCGGGACGTGGCGGTGTTCGCGGCCGCCCACAACGACCACCCGCTGACGCGCAGCTACCCGGCCGCCTTCGCGCCGCCGCTGATCTCCGTGGACAAGGGGATTTTCGCCGACCCGCTCGACTTCGCCTACGCCCTGCGGGAGACGGTGGAGTTCCAGGCCCACGGCCGGGCCTACCTCGGCCCGTTCACCCGCGAGCCGGCCACGAGCTGGGCGACCCCGCACCTGACCGGCATCGCCGCCCGGCTGCTCTCGCTGCGCCCCGGCATGAAGCCGTTCGAGATCAAGACGCTGCTGTACTGGATGTCCGTGGCGCGGACCGCCGCGGGCGGGGCGTGATCAGACGGCGTCGGGGTCGACGCCCAACTCGCGGAGTTTGGCGGCCATCCGGGCCGTTTGGGCCCGGTACCCGTCAGCTTGTCTGTTCGATTCGGCCGTTTTTCGGCGGAGCCGCGCCAAATTTGCGGCCGCGATCATCTCGTCTGGCCGCAGCAGGCGCCGTCCGTCCGGGTCGTTACCGACCAGTGCCCCGCCTCGGACGCATAAGGTAAAGTTTAACAGAGGACTGGTGACATTCCCTGTCGTTGCGAGCGGGATGAGTCGCTCACCTTCCCGTCGCCATACGTCAATGCCCGCCGGCTGATACGGGTGGAGCAGATAGTATTCCAGCACGCCGTACCTCTCATAGAAGAGCCGCTTTTTTTCCAACTCCGCCGGGACGCTGTCCGGCGAGGACACCTCAAACACCACCTGCGGGAAAATGTCGTCTTCTTCCCAGACCCTGTAGCATTCGCGATTGACGGGCGGGCGCCCGAAGACGATGAAAACGTCCGGGGCCGTGTGAATCGTATCGGCCCCGCGAACCGGGTAGACCGAGTGATTGCCGGCAATGAACATGTCCGGGCGGCCACGGAAATATCCCCGCATGTTCCACACCAAGATGGCGGTCCACAGGGATTGTTGACATGTATGATGTACGCCGTCGTCTGACGTGTACTTGATTCCGCCATCGGCCGGGTTTGCAATGCTCATTCGTGCCGCCGCGGTGTCGCAAGTATGTCGTGTAGTATCTCAGATCGCCGGCCGGTTGAAAAGCAATGTCCGACAAAAAAGCCCCGGGCGGCCTTCCGCGAAGAAGGCCGCCCGGGGCGTTTCACGTCACGTCATTGTCGGTGGCTGATTACACTTCCGAAGACGCCAACAGGTCCGGCGTCGCCTCTTCCTCTTCGGCGTACTCTTCTTCTTCGAAGCCGGGGGCGTTGATGCGCACCTCGGCGTCCTGGTGCATCTTGAAGCCCGTCCCGGCGGGCACCAAGTGCCCGAGGATCACGTTCTCCTTGAGGCCGACGAGGTAGTCGGCCTTGCCGGCCAAGGCCGCTTCCGTGAGGACCTTCGTGGTCTCCTGGAAGGACGCGGCGCTGATGAAGCTCTCGGACTGCACGGCCGCCTTGGTGATCCCGAGCAGCACGACTTCCATCGTCGCCGGCTTCGGGGTCTCCCACGTCGGCTTCTTGCCGCCGTCGGCCTCGATCCGGGCGACTTCGTCGTCGTAGGCCTCGCGGCTGACGATCTTGCCGGACTCGAACGCCGACTCCCCCTTGCCGCGGATCTTCACGCACTCGCCCGTCAGCCGGTCGTTCACCTTCATGAACTCGAACTTGTCCATCACCGAGCCGGGCAGCAGGCTCGTGTCCCCCATGTGATTGATCTTCACCTTGCGGAGCATCTGCGAGACGATGATCTCGATGTGCTTGTCGTCGATCTCCACGCGCTGGCTGCGGTAGACCTGCTGCACCTCGTGGACGAGGTACTCCTGCAGGGCCTCGGCCCCGGAGATGCGGAGGATGTCGTGCGGCACCAGCGGCCCCTGCACCAGCGGGTCGCCGGACTTCACGTACTCGCCGGTCTGCACGTTCATCTGCTTGCCGTGCGGGACTTGGTGCTCGACCTCGTCCCCGACCGGCCGGCCCTTCTCGTCCTCCGGCTGCACCCAGATGATGCGCTTGCCGCGCTTCTTGTCCCCGAGCCGGACCTTCCCGGCCACGTCGGACATCACGGCCGGGTCGCGCGGGCGCCGGGCCTCGAAGATTTCCGTCACGCGGGGCAGCCCGCCGACGATGTCCTGGTTGGCGCTCTGCTCCTTCGGCGTCTTGGCCACGATCGTCCCCGCGGACACTTCCTCGCCGTTCTTCACTTCGAGGTAGGCCCGCTCCGGGATGTAGTACGCCTGGACGATGTTGCCCCGGCCGTCCTCGATGACGACTTGCGGGTGCAGGTCGCCCTTGTGCTCCATGATGATGAAGCGGTCGGTCCCGCTCTGGTCCCGCTCCTTGCGGAAGGTCTCGTTCTCCTTCAAGTCCTCGAACCGCACCTTGCCGCCGGTCTCGGTGATGATCGGCGTCATGTGCGGGTCCCACCGGCACAGGATGGTGTTCGGGCCGACTTCCTGGCCGTCCTTCACCAAGAGTTCCGAGCCGTTGGGCACCGGGAGGCGTTCGATCGGCGGCTGGTTCTTGTCCTTGTAGATCAGGATTTCGCCGGTCTTCGTGAGGGCCAGCGTGGACCGCACGACGTGGCCGGCATGGTCCTTCACCTCGCGGACGACCGGGTTAATCCGCTCGAACACGGCGAACCCGCCCTTGCGGGTCTTGCGGTCGCTCTCGGCGGCGCCCCCCTTGGCCACCCCGCCGATGTGGAACGTCCGCATCGTGAGCTGGGTGCCCGGCTCGCCGATGGACTGGGCGGCGATGATGCCGACCGCCATGCCCTCCTCGACAAGGGCCCCGGTGGCGAGGTCCATGCCGTAGCACAGCCGGCAGATGCCGAGCGTGGCCTGGCAGGTCATCGGGCTGCGGACGCTGATCTTGTCCACGCCGCGGCTGTCCAGTTCCTTCGCGATGAACGGGGTGATCATCTCGTTCTCGGCCACGATGTGGTGGTCCGTCACCGGGTCGAGCATCTCGTTGCGGCTCACGCGGCCGCGGATGGCCTCGGACAGGGGGCGGTCGATCTCGTCCCCCTTGTACATGATGCCCTTGCTCATGCCCTGCGTCGTGCCGCAGTCGTGCATCGTGATGACGACGTTCTGGGCCACGTCGGCCAACTTGCGGGTGAGGTACCCGGAGTCGGCCGTCTTGAGGGCCGTGTCGGCCAAGCCCTTGCGGGCGCCGTGCGTGCTGGAGAAGTACTCCAACACGTTCAGCCCTTCGCGGAAGTTCGACTTGATCGGCGTCTCGATGATTTCGCCGGACGGCTTGGCCATCAGCCCGCGGAGGCCGGCCAACTGCCGGATCTGCTCGACGCCGCCGCGGGCGCCGGAGTTCGCCATCAGGAAGATGGGGTTTAAGTACGGCACTTCCTTGCCGGTCGTGGCGTCCTTGCGGCGGTCGGTCCGCAGCGACTCCATCAGGCTCGCGGTGATCTTCTCGCGGGCGTCGCCCCACTGTTCGAGGGTCTTGTTGTACCGCTCCTGCTCGGTGATGGTCCCGCGCTCGAAGTTGCGGCGGATCTTCTCGACTTCCTTGTCCTTGTCCTTCAGAATCGCTTCCTTGACGGCCGGGGTCCGCAAGTCACTGGCCGCGAACGACAGGCCGGACTTGGTGGACTCGCGGAAGCCGGTTTCCTTCATGCGGTCGAGCAGGTCGATGCACTGCCGGCGGCCGAGGATCTGGTACGTGTCCGCGATGATGCGGGACAGGTTCTTGCTGGACAGCGGCAGGTCGTAGAACGGCATCTTCGGGTCGAGGATGTCGTTGAACACGACGCGGCCGACGGTGGTGATGACCAGCCCGCCCGGCTTGCGCGGCAGCTCTTCGACGGCCGACCCCTTGGTCGTCTTGATCTCCGAGATGAACTTCTTGTCCATCGGCAGCCGGACGCGGATGCGGGCGTGGACGCCCAACTTCCCGAACTGGAACGCCGTGAACAACTCGCCCGGGCTGTGGAAGGTCATGCCGTCGCCGGCCTCGACCTTCTCGCCCTCCTCGCCGCGGCTGGCGGTGAGGTAGTAGCACCCCATCACGATGTCCTGCGACGGCGTGATGATCGGGTTGCCGTTCGCCGGGCTAAGGATGTTGTTCGTCGACATCATCAGCACGCGCGCTTCGAGCTGCGCTTCCAGCGACAGCGGCACGTGCACGGCCATCTGATCGCCGTCGAAATCGGCGTTGAACGCGGAGCAGACCAGCGGGTGAAGCTGGATCGCCTTGCCCTCGATCAGCACAGGCTCGAATGCCTGGATGCCGAGACGGTGAAGCGTCGGCGCGCGGTTCAGCAGAACCGGATGCTCGCGGATCACTTCATCGAGAATGTCCCAGACTTCCTTGCGTTCCTTTTCGACCCACTTCTTCGCCTGCTTCAGGGTCATCGAGAGACCCTTCGCGTCGAGCCGCGAATAGATGAACGGCTTGAACAGTTCGAGCGCCATCTTCTTGGGCAGGCCGCACTGATGAAGCTTCAATTCCGGCCCGGTCACGATAACCGAACGGCCCGAATAATCGACGCGCTTGCCCAGAAGGTTCTGGCGAAAGCGGCCCTGCTTGCCCTTGAGCATGTCTGACAGCGATTTGAGCGGGCGCTTGTTTGCACCCGTGATCGTTCGACCGCGACGGCCGTTGTCAAAGAGGGCGTCAACCGCCTCCTGCAGCATCCGCTTTT
>JAYTTY010000029.1:0-12104 GCA_043744795.1 Zavarzinella sp.
CCTCGTGGGCCGCCCAGCTCCATTTTTCCCTCTTGCCCCGACCTTGTAGACTGAATTCATAAGCTCACGCCAACACTCGACCATTCAGGAAAGTACCCCGATGCCGGCGATTCCGCTGAAGACGTTAGCCGTCCACTTGCGCCCGCAGGACAACATCGCCGTCGCGGCCAAGCCGATCCCGGCCGGGACGGACGTTCAAATCGACGGCCACCCCGTCCGGGTGCCGGGGCAGGTGAAGCTCGGCCACAAGTTCGCGGTGGTGCCGATCAAGGAAGGCGACGCGATCCTCAAGTACGGGCAGATCATCGGCTTCGCCGCCCGCGACATCGCCTTGGGGGAACACGTCCACGTCCACAACGTCAAGCTCGGCACCTTCGAGCGGGACTACGCCTACAGCACCGAAATCCCCGCCCCGCCCGGCGAGCCGAACGAGTACCGGACGTTCATGGGCTACGACCGCGGGCCGGAGCGGTCCGTCCACCAGCGCTACGGCACACGCAATTTCATTGCCATCATCAGTACGGTGAACTGCTCGGCCGCGACCAGTAAGTACGTCGCGGAACGGCTCAAGGCCAGCGGCATCCTTAAGCAGTTTCCGAACGTGGACGGCGTCGTGCCCATCGTCCACAAGCACGGCTGCGCGATGGCCTACGACGGGGCCGACCACAAGCAACTCGACCGCACGCTGGCCGGCTTCGCCCGGCACCCCAACGTCGCCGCGTACATCCTCATCGGCCTCGGCTGCGAGACCGGGCAGGCGTTGCACTTGGTCAACGGGGAGAACCTCGAACTCGTCACCATCGGGCTGCCGCGGGCCAAGCCGCTCGTCCTCTCGATTCAAGAGACGGGCGGCATCGCCAAGACCGTCGAGGCCGGGGTGAAGGCGGTCGCCGAGATGCTGCCGGCCGTCAACGAGTTCAAGCGAGTTCAACTGCCGGCCAAGCACATCATGCTCGGCACCAATTGCGGCGGGTCGGACGGCAACAGCGGCGTTACCGCCAACCCGGCCCTCGGCATCGCCAGCGACTTGATCGTCCAGCAGGGGGGCACGTCCATCCTCGGCGAGACCCCGGAAATTTACGGGGCCGAACACCTGCTCACCCGGCGGGCCGTCAATCAAGCCGTGGGTGAAAAACTCGTTGAGCGCATCAAGTGGTGGGAGTGGTACACCAGCATTTTCGGCGTGGAGATTAACAACAACCCGTCCTTCGGGAACAAAGAGGGCGGGCTGACGACGATCTACGAAAAGTCTCTCGGCGCCATCGCCAAGGCAGGCAGCACGGCCATGGTGGACGTGGTGCAGTACGCCGAGCCGGTGACGGCCAAGGGCTTCGTGGTGATGGACACGCCCGGCTACGACCCCGTGAGCATGACCGGCATCGTCGCCGGCGGGGCGAACGTGCTGGTGTTCACGACCGGCCGCGGCTCGGTGTTCGGGTGCAAGCCGTCCCCGTCGATCAAGGTGGCCACCAACAGCCCGCTGTACAATCACATGCTCGGGGACATGGACATCAACGCCGGCCGCATCTTGGAAGGCGTTCCGATGGAAGAAGTCGGCAAGGAGATCTTCGAGAAGATCCTCTCCGTCGCCAGCGGCGAGAAGACCAAGAGCGAACTCAACGACGTTGGTGAGGAAGAGTTCGCCCCGTGGGGCATCGGGCCGACGCTGTAACATTTCAAGAAAGCTCGGGGACGGCCGTCCTTGGGCTTTCTCCGGGGTCTCAACTTCGCATGGCGTCGTTTGGGCAAACTCGCTAAGATGCGCCCGTTGAACCGACTTTTCTGATTACTTGGAGACGTTCATGGACCGGGCCTCCCTTCGGGTGTGTGTGGCCGCCACCCTCGCGTTGCTGGTCGGCGGGCCGTTCGCCGCCGCGGACGACAGCGCCCAAGACAAGATTCTGAAGCTGAACAACGTCACCGGCACCACCGCCATGTCGGCCCGGCTGCTGGAGCTGATCAAAGACAAGGAAGGCACCAAGAAGCTCCTCGTCGAAGCGATGAAGATGTTGAAGGACGAGAAGAAGCCGCTCAAGTACAACGCCTGCTTCGTCCTCGCCCGCGCCGCCCAAGGCCTGAAGGACGTTCCGACCGCCGAAGCCTTCTACAAGGCGTGCGCCGAAGACGCCACCAAGCTCGCCAGCGCCAGCAAGATCATCGACGTGTTCGACAGCATGATCGACCTGTACTCGCAGAACAAGAAGTTCGACGAGGCGATCCGGGCGTGCCAGGAGTTCTTGGACATCCAAGCCGACGACTTGGACAACCCCATCAACCAGATGAAGCCGTTCATCCTCGAAAAGTTGGTGCTCGCCACCGCCCGCAAGGGGAAGACGGACGAGGCCCTCAAGTTGGCCGAGAACCTGATCGAGAAGGACAAGGGGGGGTGGTACTTCGTCCGCCTCAAGGCCGAGGTGTACAAGGAGGCCGAGAAGTACGGCGACGCCGCCGACGCCTACTTGCAGACCATCGACCGCTTGAAGAACAGCAAGCGGCTGGAAGACGAGCAGAAGGAAGTGTTCATCAAGCGCGTCCGCTACGCCCTCAGCAACATCTACGTGGAACTCAAGCAGATCGACAAGAGCGCCGAGCAGCTCGAAATCCTCATGAAGGACGACCCGGACAACCCGACGTACCTGAACGACTTGGGCTTCGTGTGGGCCGACCACGACATCAAGGTGGACGAGTCCGAGAAGTTGATCCGCAAGGCCATCGAGAAGGACCGCGAGCAACGCAAGAAGATTGATGACTTGCCCAAAGAAGACGACGTGGACAACGCCGCTTACCTCGACAGCTTGGGCTGGGTGCTGTTCAAGCAAAAGAAGTACGCCGAGGCCAAGAAGGAACTGCTCGCCGCCACGAAGACCGAAGAGGGCAAGCACATCGAAATTTTGGACCACTTGGCGGAAGTTCATATGGCCCTCGGCGAGAAGGCAGACGCGGTCAAAGTGTGGAAGGAAGCCGTCAAGGGCGAGACGCTGTCCCGCCGCGAGAAGGAGCGCAAGAAGGTGATCGAACAGAAGTTGGCCGAGGCCGAAAAGAAGTGAGTTGGGTTAGTGAGACAATCGCCGGGCGGGCCGCGGAGGTGTTCCTCCCGGCCCGCCCGCCGCGTTTCCCGGTCTTGCTCCTGACCGATTGGGATGACCAATCCCCGCGTGACCGCCCCGTCTGGGAAGGGATATTCGACGAATTTCAACTCGCGGCCTACGTCCTTAAGACGGGCGAGACTTGGTGGACCAACCTTCCGGTCTCGGGCTTCGCCGACGGCCTCACGCCCGAAGCGTGGGTGATGGAAGCCGTCGTCCCGCACGTCCGCACGCGGTTGGCGACGGCCCCGCTCGGGCTGATCGGCATCGGCGCGGGAGGGCAGGGAGCTTTTCGGTTGGGGTTCAAACACCCCCGCGAGTTCCGGGCCGTCGCGGGGATCGAGTCGGCCGTCGATTTCCACGACTTGCACGGCCGCGGCACGGCGATCGACGACATGTACGCGACCAAGGAACACGCCCGGCAGGACTCGCCCGTGTTGCACCTGCGCGGGTACGACGTGCCGCCGCACCTCTGGCTCGGCTGCTCCCCAGACAGTTATTGGCTGCGGGGCAACGAACGACTCGCCGAAAAACTAAACGCTTTGGGCCTTCCGCACGTCACCGACTTCGGAACGGCCGTCTGCGGCCACTCGTGGGACTATTACGACGCCGTGGCCCCGCGGGCCGTTAGGTTCCTCGCCGAGGGGTTGCAGGCAGAATCCCGCAAGCTGATGTGACGGATCAAATCGCCCCCTTGTTGACCATCTGATGAAGTCCCGTGAACAGGAAGCCCACGCCTGCCAGAATGGCGGACGCGCAGATCAATGCGACATCGATCCCCGGGCGGATGCCCTCTTTCGTCGCGTAAGCCAACGTCAGCCCGACGAAGCCACTGCCGATAACGGCCACCCCGGCGCCGACCAACGCGGAAGCCGCCCAAAGGGAGGCGGGCCGTTCCGTTTCGCCCGCCCTGCCGCCGATCGCCAACAGCCAACCAAACGACTTCGTGAGCGCTAGGTGAACCACGGCGGTCCCCAAGACAGAATTCCCCGACACCTTTCGGCCGGCCGGGTCGGTCAGCGTCACAGTTTGCGCCCCGGGAACTTCCATGAATGTCGTCTGCGCCGCCACGTCCAGCGCCCGCAGCACGGACACCCGCCGCGCTTGCCGCGAGTCTTTCGCGTCGTACTCCGCCTTCATCCGGCCCCCCGCGCCCGGCTCGATGCCGACGCGCTCGCGGAGCAGCTTCGCGGGGAAGTAACACAGCAGCAGCGTGAACATGTACATGCCGAACACGCTGAGGCCCATGAAGATGGCAATGCCGGTGTGGAACAGGAAGGCCCAAATCAAGATGATCGGCCGGGCGCGCGTCCAGATCAAGAACGTGAACCCGACTTCCAAGCCGATCGTGAAAAACACGCCGACGCCGCACAGCAACATCACCAAGACGCGCTGGTCGGCCAGCGCGTGCATGACGTTCTCGTAAATCCAATAATGCACCAGGCCGAAGTCCGGGTTCACCATCGTCAGCCACGTCGCGTTGTGGTTCCACCACGCATTGCCCTTGAGCTTCGACGACCCGGACGCCAAGTAAATGATGCAGTAGTGCATCTGGAACAGGCGCAGGAAGAAGTTCGCCTGCCACGACGGCTGCGGGCCGGCCAGCGCATTCTCGGCCCACGGCACGGGCTTGCCGCCGGCCGCGAGCAGCGCCCGCGTCGCGCGGTAGCGCTTGCGCAGGGCGTCGACGGAGAGCACCGCCCCGCACGGGGAGAGCATCAGGTACAGGAGCAGAATGGTCTGCATCGTGTCCTGGCCGAACATGTGGTGGATGGACCGGTGGATGTACGACAGGCTCGCCAGGTACAGCAGGACGGATGTCACCCGCGTGTACAAGCCCACCGTGAACAAGACGGCTAACGCCATGACCGCCAAGTGGAAGCCCCACATGGCGGCCGGGTCGGTGATGTGGAAGTACGCCGAGAAGGTCGGCGTACACTTCACCGGGTGCTGCCGCGGGTCCACGCCCCACTGCTCCAAGTAGCGGAGGAGTTCCTCGCGGACTTCCGGGTCGGCCGGGAGGCCGTACTGCTTGCCGTCCGCGGCGACAAAATCGCCGCCCAGAAAACGCACGAGATCCTTGCGGCCGTCAAGTGGGTAGTAGCTCAACCACGCGAGGACGTACTCTAAGCGCTCTGAGTCGCCTGGCAAAAGAAGGTTTAAGTCAGACGCGGCCTCCCAGAATTCGAGGCGCTCGGGGACGGACATTTTCAAGATCAACGGCGGGAAGGAGACGGGCGATCCGGACAGGGTCGGGTTCGACGACTGGAGGACTTTAACGACCTCTTCCTGTTCTGCTTTTGTCCCCGCTTTGGCGACGCCGTTCATCATTAAAATGGCCGCTTGTTGCTCGTCATACGGCCGGCCTACCATCCACACAAGGAACCGGAGCTTTTGCTTCCGCTCATCCGCGGACTCCGGCAGGCCGCGCATGAAGTCCATGATGGCGCCGCGGCGGTGCGGGGAGTCTTCGATGCGGATCGTCGGCTCGAAGTTCTCCCACCCCAGCGGGAAGATGACGTACGGGGCCTCCCGCCGCGACTGGTTGGCGAAATTCTGGTTCCACCAGGCGTCCGGGCCCATCAGCCACTTCAGGTCGAAGCTGTACGCGAACGTGCTGTACAGCACCAATAGGCCCGTCATGATGCGCATGAACCCGAGCGGGGTCGGGTCGGTCGGCGCGAAGAGGAAGCGCCCGATCACGCCGACGGGGCCGGCAGTCTTCCGTGACATGGTCACTCCTTGGGCCGCGTGCTGCCGGCGTGGATCGAGACGTAATCAATGAAGTAGCGGTCGAACTCGGCCGCGGTGATGAGGCGGTGGCCCCCCTCGCTGTTCGCCCGCAACTCGACCGGGACGAGCCAGTACAACTCGGGGTCGGTCGCGTCGAGCAGGTTGCCGTGGAGGTCGTACTCGCCCTGGTAGTACGCGAAGTACAGCGTGGGGTGGTACGGGCTGGGCTGGTACGTCCCCGGCGGCTTGGCCGGCGCCTCCGCGCCCCACGCCAGCGGGCTGGGCCGCGGCGGGGCGGCCGGCGGAAGGGGCATCGTGCGGAACCGCTCGACGCTTAACACCTCGTGCATGACGCGGTAGATCTTCACCGACGCCACCTCACGCCCCGGCCGGCCGTACCGCTTGGCGAAGTGGTTGGCGAACGACGGCAGCGTCTGCCGGATGACGGCGTCCGTCGGCTGGATGTACTGTTGGGCGTCCGGGACGTTCCCCTTGGGGATGCGCCGGAGGTCGCTCAGCCGCCGGACGTTTGCCTTCTGCAATTCCTCCGGGAAGGTCGTGTTGTACCCCTGCTGCATCTGGGCCACCTGTTCGGCCAAGGCGATGCGGCGGTAGAACGACAGCCGCATCGGGTCCATGGTGTCCCGGTTCCGCCGCGGGATCACGACCCAGTCGGTGTCTTTTGGAGCCACGCCGGTGGCGCCGTCCTCGGCCGCGGCGGGGTCCGGGGCGTACTTCAAGCAGACCCACAGTTCGCTCGGCGGCCCAGGCTCCGGGGAGTAGAAGTGGTAGGCGTTGTTGATGTACAAGAACTGGGAATGGAACCGCGTCACCCGGCGCCAATACTCGTCCACCAAGAACGGGGTCGGCGGCGGCGACAGGATGGAGGCGAGGATGCCGGAGAAATAAAAGGTCATCAAGGCGAAGATCGCCGGCAACAGTATACGCATCGGCATTCGGGTGAACCCGGCCGCCGCGAAGGCGACCGCCCCGATCACACCGCCGAGCAGTTGAAAGGAGTCCCACGAATTCGGCACGGCCGCATACCACGACCGGATGGGCTTCAAGATCATCCAACTCATGTGTTCCGGGGGGTGCGTCCCCGCCCCGTAGCAGAGAACCCCGCACACGCCGAGCGGGAGCCAACTCAGCCAGTCTCGCGGCCGCATGCTGGCGGCGCTCCCCGCGAGGATCATGCCGAGGCCGGCGACGAGCAACCGCGGGCCGTCCGACCAATGCGGATCGAACCCCTTCGCCGGCGCGCCGAGGGCAAGCCCCATCATCAGGCCCAGAAGTGTAAACCCCACCCCAACGAGGCCCACTGTCAACACGCGGGGCCGCGGCGAGGGGGGTTCGTTCACTTCGGGCGGCACGATCAAGTCGCTCGTCATGATGGTCGCTCCGGACGCAATTCAGTTCTGTCTTATCGACCGCCGACTGGTTTCGGCGTGAGTAACGCGCGGCCGCACGACACCAAATGATTCGCCGACCGTCGAATGAGAAACCGCACTGTTACTCCGTGCATCACCGTAACGCCTTTTCATCGGCGGCGTTGGCGTCTCGGCTACTGCATCCCCTACAATCGTTACGACCGATATTGCCGGGCGATCACTCCGCCCAACCGATCCTAAATTCTTGAATGGTCGGCACTTTCGCTATTGACGGCCCAAGTTCCATCATTTACCATTTTTCGTAACCGGCTTAGACGCCGCAGATTTCCCACCTGCTCACACGACGAATGATTCACCCCTGTTTGTAAGAGGTAATCGACCGGGACGGCAAATTGGGTGAGGATGTCTGTGCTTTAGGACGAAGACGCGACTTGCCGTCCTGCCGGGCCTTCTTACACCCTTTGGAGATTTTGTAACGATGTACAGTATCGTCATGATTGCCGCGATGGCCGGCGCCCCGGAAGCCCCGTCCGCGGGCTGTCTCAAGAGCCTGTTCTGCTGTCCGAAGCCGGCCGTCGCCTGCGCCCCGGCTTGTGCCCCGGTAGTCGTCCAGTCTTGCGCGCCGACGTGCGCTCCGGCCTCCCACGGCTGTGGCTTCTGCGGCCTGGGCAGCAAACTGCGCGGCTGTTTCGGCGGCCTGTGTCACAAGTCGGCCCCGTGCCCGCAACCGTGCGCCCCGGTCGTGACCGAATGCAACTCCTGCCCGACGGGTCCGGTCGCCCCGCCGGTCGTCGTCCAGCCGGTTCCGGTCCCCGTTCCGGTCCCGACCCCCATGCCGAAGGTGATTCCAGTTCCGGTCCCCGTGCCGGTCCCGACGCCGACCCCGGCCCCGAAAGTGACCCCGACGCCGACGCCCAAGACGGTGCCGAACCTCGGGCCGACGCCGGACGTGAAGCCGGCCATCCCCGCCGACAAGGCCCCGAAGGTTGACGTGAAGCCGGCCATCAAGGTCGAAGGGAAGACGGAAACGAAGGTCGACATCAAGCGGTAAGGCTTCCGCGGTGGTTGGCGAAGTATCACGCAACCCGCGGCAAATGCCGCGGGTTGCGGCATTTCCACGTCCGACTTATCCCGCTTCGGGCAGCGCCGGGGGAAACGTGGGTTGTGCGCCGGCGGGCGCGAGTTATAATCCGCGCAGGTAGACCCCATGAAAGGGCGAGTCTGTCGCCGTCGCTCATGCACGCATCGCTGTACCGCCCCCCGATGGAAGGCGTGTCCCTGCACCTGTTCCGGCGGCCGCTGCACCCCGAATTGTTCGAGACGCTCGCCACGCGGGTCGTCCGGAAGGAAGACTACACGCTGACCGTGCGAATTACGCCGGCCGGGCATGTGCTCACGTGGCAAACCCAGGCCGTCACCCTGACGGAAATGACGGCCGCCCGCGGCCAAGAACTTCCCGAACGCGGTCATGTGTGGCGCCACCGGATGCGAGGGGAGCATTCGGACGCTTTCCGGGCCTCCGCTGGCGTCAGCTACCAAATGAACACGCACACCGAGATTCTGCCGCCGGCGGTGTTTCTCCGACTGCACGAAGAACTGCTCAGTGACGGCAAAAAGAGGGGCTTCCTTCACCTGTTCCACCCCGCACACCGCTTCGCCCTGACGCCGCTGGGCTACGTGACGGCCGACGCCCGCGCGGGGTGCCTCGTGGTCAACACATTCCACACGTTCCCGGAAGAGTCCGCCATCATTCGGACACAGACGCTGATCGAACGGGTGTAGCGGCGGGCCGGGCGATTCCCGGTAGTTCCTCGTCGCGCGCGACGCGCTTTCCTAGATCATCCTTGCGCGGGCCGGCGGGCGACGAGCGAGGTGGGCATGTTCCCTGGAGCGGCGACGCTAGACCAACTGACGGCCGCCCTCTCCCGCGATTTGGCGGTCTTCCTCCCCGAACTCATCTTGTGCGGGTGCATTCCGCTTTTGTTGATCGGTCGCATTCTCGCCCTTGGCGGAATGTTGCCGCTCGCCCCCATCGCCCTGTTGGCCGCCGCGACGGCTTTGGCGTTCTGTGTGAATACGCCTGCCCCGAAAACGGGCGGCGAGCACATCTTCGGCAATATGTTGGTGGTCGACCACTTTGGGCTTTCCGTCCGGGCCGCGCTTCTCGCCTATCTCGTCCTCGCCATCGCGCTTGGCATGGTGACCAAAATTCCGGACCGCGAAGACGCGGGGGACTTTTTGACCCTGCTCCTCGGCGGCGTTGTCGGGCTGATGCTCATGACCTCGGCCGCCCATTTGCTGATGGTGTTCATCGCCGTCGAAATGGCGAGCCTGCCCTCCTACGCGATGGCCGGATTTCTTAAAGGGAAGCGGACGGCCGGGGAGGGGGCGTTGAAATACGTCATTTACGGGGCCGCCGCGTCAGGGACGATGCTTTACGGCATTAGTTTGGTGGCCGGCGCTGTCGGGACAGGCTCCCTTCTGCAAATCGCAATTGACATGAATGATGCGCGCTTTGCCGCCCCATTCGCGGCTTACGCGGGTATTGCCCTGATCCTTGGCGGGATGCTGTTCAAGCTCTCCGCCGTGCCGATGCACTTCTGGTGTCCCGACGTGTTCACTGGGGCGGCCGCCGAGGTCGGGGCGTTCCTGTCGGTCGCGTCGAAGGCCGCGTCTCTTGCCCTCGCGGCCCGCTTATTGTTCTCCCTCGGCGGCCACGGAGACGGCCACGCCGCCGTCCTTTCCGCGGGGTGGGGCGTCATCGCCGCCGTGACGATGACGTGGGGGAACTTGGGGGCGTTCGGACAAGCGAATGTCAAGCGCCTGTTGGCGTACTCGACCATCGCCCACGCCGGCCTGATGATGATGGCGCTGACCGCGTTCGAGTACCGGGCTGTTACGCCACTCCTTTATTACATCGTCTGCTATTTGTGCATGAATTTTGGCGCCTTCGCCGTCGTCGCTCTGGTGCGCAACGCCACCGGGTCGGAGGAGATGGAGGCGTACAACGGCCTCGCGCGGCGGTCGCCCGTGCTGGCCGGCGGGATGACCGTCTTTTTGCTGAGTCTCTTGGGGCTGCCGCCGTTGGCCGGCTTCGCCGCCAAGTTCCAAGTGTTCGCCCACCTGATTGAAAACGCCCGCCACGCGGAAGACCCTCATTTTTCGTTGCTTTCGTGGGTCTACGGCGGCCTGTTGCTGGTGGCGGCCGTCAACACGGCCGTCAGCGCGGGCTACTACATCAGCCTGATTCGCCGCATGTATTTGGAAAATGCCGCGGAAGACCGCACTCCGCTTCCCGTGCCCATCGGCGGCCGGGTGATTGTCGGTCTGCTCGTCGGCGGCGTCGTTGCCCTGGGCATTTTGTGGAACCCGTTGACCGAGCAGGGCCGCAAAGCCGCCAAGTCGTTCCAAAATCCGTCGGCGAAAGAAATACGCGAGGAAGCGGGTCGCCCATGACGGCGGATCAACTGGAACGACTCCGCGAAACGTACCGCCGCGAAGGTCTCGGCCTGTTGCAATACGCCCGGCAGACGACCCCGTTCGCCAAGAGAGCCGACCGGCCCGTGGTCACGCGCATGCTTCAGATGGGAGAAGATGAGGGCAAGATTTTGGAGAAGATGGCTGACCAGTTGTTGGCCGGTCGAACGAATGCCCCGATGCTGGGAGGCTTTCCGTCCTCCTTCACGAACTTCAACTATTTCGACGTTTGGAAATTGCTGCCCTTATTAATCGCGGATTCCGAACGGTTGATCGGGTGTTTGCGGGAAGAAGTATCTGCCGGAATTCCGGGCTTGGCGAGTGAGTTGCTGGCCGTGAAAGAGGCGCATTTGGCCGAGATGAAAGCGCTGGCCCCCGGTTCTCAATCCGCAAAGGTCACGGGGTCAGCAGCTTAACGGCCGCTTGAAAATAGGCCGTTTGGTCGTCGGTCAGTCCGAGTGACGAGGCCCGCAACCGGGCCTCGTCGTGCGTGAGGAACTCGGCGGTCCGCAAGTGGAGATACCACACGGCCGCCGCCAAGTTTCCGTCCGTCGCATACACGAATATCTGCCGGCTGGCCGAGTCGCCGATCAGTTGATTAAACTCGTCGATGAACGCCTTGCTGATTCCCTCCGGCGTCACTTCCCAACTCACGAACTTGAAGTCACGCTTCTCGGCCTGCCGGCGGTCCGTCGTGTCGTCGTCGGCCGGCTTTCGCAGAAAAACGACGGTCTTGTATTCTTTGACGCGGAGCCAATCCAGCCCCCCGATCTCCGGCCGCAAGCCGGCGCTGACCCCCTCTTTCACTTTGGCGAACCCGGCAATGCCCAGCGCCGGCGCGGGGGCCGGCTTGAACGATTTGGAAATCGGCGGCTCGGGGTTGATCGATTCGCTTGGCTTCGGCGGCGGCGCCGACGGGGAAACTTCCGGCGGGGCGAAAAAGTCGGACTTTGATTTGCCGCCGGGGGTCATCGGTTCGGGCGTCAGCAATTCGACGCCGCCAGCCCCGCCGCCCCGCGGGACCGGGCCGATGGGCGGGGGGCCTTCGGGGATGTTTTGCGGCGGCAGAGTATAGGCGGGGCCGTTGGAACCGTAGCCGCGCGGCGGGTTGTCGCGCCGGTGGAAATACCGCCCGCACCCGCAAAGCAGAACGCAGCCGGCGGTCATCGCGAGCAGGGGAAGGCGGGCGGTCATCACGTCTCTCCGCGGGGCATACGCCGCTAAGTGATTGTAAATCGCACAACCACTTTCCGACGGGGCGTCGCCGGCGAAACGGAAGAACACGTTCGCGGATTGGAGGAATTGTGACGGTTGCGCGGACTAGATGTGCCCGACCGAATCCCGCTGCCATTGTGGTATTCGATTGCCCAGATTCACGCGGCCAACGGGCGTCCGTTGTAGGTCCAGCGGTACGGGC
>JAYTTY010000030.1:0-12074 GCA_043744795.1 Zavarzinella sp.
CCGGCCGAAGTCGAAGTTCCCGAAACGCAAGCCGGCCGGAGGCGCTACGCCGGGGTAGAACTCAAGTGCCATTGGGCGGGACGCCGGTCCCACCGCAACGCCGGTCCCACCGCAACGCCGGTCCCACCGCAACGCCGGTCCCACCGCAACACCGAAACTGAAAATGCTCTAGAGAATCGCGTGACGGAGCTGGGCAGTGCGGCCGATACACCTTCACGGCGCAAAAAAACGGGCCGGGCGTCGCCGCCCGGCCCGTCGTGGTTCACTTTTCTCGTTCGCCCGCGGCCGTTACCGGAGTTCCTTTTTCGGCGTCGGCGTCAACTCCTTGCCCGGCTCGGGCGCTTCCGACTTCGGGGCTGGCAGCGTGTCCCGCGTGGCGATCAGCCAGTCGAACACGCCCTTGGCCCGGGTATCGTCGCCGAGGGCCGTCAGGGCTTGGGCGTATTGCAGCCACACGTCCCGGTTCGCCCGGTCGATGCCCAAGGCCACGCCGAACGCCCCGGCGCTGCGATCGCGGTCGGCCAGCAGGCCGAGCAACAAGCCCAGGCGGCCCGTGCTCTCGGCCAACCCCTTCACCCGCACGTCTTGCTTGCCTTGCAGGCGGCGGCGGCGGGCTTCGAAGGTCGGGTCCTTGTCCGTGGCCAGCGCCAACAGCTTGTCCATCTCGAGTTTGTTCTCGCCCATGACCTTGGCCTGAATGGTCGTGATGTACTCGTAGGCCTTGAAAATCTGCTCCCGCTGGAAGGCGGTCAGCAGCGGGCCGATGTTCCGGCGCGGGAACTCGCGGAGGGACTCGCCCACGGCGCCGGCCGTCGCGTCGATGTACCCCTGCCACACTTCCGGGTTGGCCATCATGTCCTCCCGGCGGGAGGCCGTCGGCCGCAGGGCCAGCAGGTCCGTGTACCGCCGCAGGGCCGTGGGGTAATCCTTGCTCCACAGGTACGTCTGGGCCAACCGCAGGGACACCGTTTCGTCCTCGGGGAAGTCGGCCATCAGCTTGGCCAACACGGACTGGGCCTTCGGGTAGTTGCCGTTCCACAGCAGCACCTCGGCGTACCGCAGGCGGTACTTCTTCTCCGACGAGTTCGTGACCACCTTTTCCAGTTGCAGCTCGGCCCGCTTGAGCTGGCTCTCGGCCGTCAACAGGTCGGTAAAGTCCAGAATCTCCTTGAGGTCGAACGTGCCGAACACGTAAGTCGGCGTCAGCATGTCGATGGCCTCGGCCCGCCGGTCGGCGGCGGCCAGCACCCCGGCCAATTCCTTGCGGACGGCCGGCTGCTGCGGGTTGGTGGCGACGGCCCGCGTCAGCAGGGCGTTGGCCTTGCCGGCCTCGCCGAGCCGCAGCATCACCCACGCCAGCCGGGACAGCGCCCGCGAATCCTTGATCGACGCGGCGTACCGGTCGTGAATCTTCAACAGCAGTTCTTTCTGGGCGTCGATCTTCGGCGCGCTGGAGGCGGCGTCGATCATGCCGATCCACATGGGCATGTTCTCGAACTGCTCCGTCAGGATCTTCGCGTACATCTGCAGGGCGACCGGGTAATTCTGCCAGAAGCGGTTCACTTCCGCGATGTCTACCCGCAAATCCTTCTCGTCGTTCTTCTGGGACAGCAGCCGCTCGTAGATCGCCAAGGCTTCTTCGTAGTCCTGCTTCCACGTCAGCACGTCGGCCAGCAGGCGGCGGGCCTCGCGTTCCTTCGGCGTGCCGGGCACTTGCTCGGCCAAGTACAACCGGGCTTGGCGGCGGGCCGCCTCGTAGTTCTCGGCCTGCGTGGCGATCGAGATGTACGCCTTCCGCTCGTCCCCGGCCAATTCGGACCCGGCGAACAGTTGGTCGGCCTCCTTGAACAGGCCGAGGCTCTTGCCCCCCAAGATCGTCCCGACTTCCTTGCGGACGATGCGGTCCGTCGGGTCGAGCCGGAACGCCTTCAGGGCCAGTTCCTTCGCCCGGTCCGGGTCGAGCAACTTGACGGCCACGACCTCGGCCAGCCGGGCCATGAGCAAGGCGTCCCCCGTATCGACCGGGTTCTTGGAGTCGGCCAGTTTCGTCACTGTCTCCAACTCGGCCGCGGTCAGCGTCTTCGTGGTCTTGGCGGCGGCGTTCAGGTAGCCCTTCGTCACCTCCACGTCGTTCGGGTATTGGCGTTGCAGGACTTGGTACAGGTCGAAGGCCCCGTCGTAGTCCTTGGTCCACAGCGTCACGTCGGCTTGGAAGACCTTCATCTTGGTGTCGGCCGGGTCCTCCTGAATCGCGGCGGCGATGAGCCTCAGGGCGTCTGGGTGTTCGCCGCTCCACGCCGTCACCTTCGCCAAGTACTTGTTGGCCGCCTTCCGCTCGTCCGCCTTGATGTCGGCGGCGGCCAGGGCCAGTTTGGTCTCTTCGGTGGCCTGCTTCCACTCGCGGGCGCCGGCGTACAGTTCGGCCAACTTCATGCGGTCCTTGTAGTCCTTGACGACCGGCTTCAAGAGGTCGGCGGCCAGCTTGAACTGCTTGGCCGCGGCGTACGCCCCGGCCAGTTCTCGCCGCTCCTCGGGGTCGACCGGGTTGGCCGCCATCGCCCGGCTCATCAGGGCGACGGCCTCGCGGACGGCCATCGGGTCTTCCGTCTTGGCCAGCACCCACGCCAGCCGGGCGTCCACCCGGATGTTCGGGGCCGGGGCCGCCAGCCGCATGGCGGCGATGTCGCGGGCGATCTTCACTTGCTCCGGCGTGATCGTCGCCTTCGTCCCCTCGGGGGTCCGTTCCAGCAGGCCGGCGGCGGCGTCGATGTAGCCCGCCTCGACCTTGGACTTCATGGCCAGATCCACGTCCAAATTCAGCGGGTCTAGCACCGCGTCCGGCGTCCACAGTTGCCGGGTGATGATGTCCTCGAACCGCTTGAGGGCCGCCGCGTAGTCCTTGGGGTCCTTGGTGCGGTCCGCGGCGAACAGCAGCGTGTAGGCCAAGTTGGCCGGGAACTGCTTGTCGGCCGGGTAATTCTTGACGGCCGACTCGTAGTGCTCGATGGCGGCGGTGAAGCTCGTCTTCTGGCCGCTGTCAGCGCTGGTCTGCAGGGCGATCACGGTCAGGGCCTTGCCGAGCATCAAGTTAATGCGGCGCAGGTCGTCGGCCGTGACGATCGTGTTGTCCTCGTTCTTGTGGCCGGGGCGGAACTTGGCGAGGTTCGACCGCAGTTCCACTTCCACTTGCCGGAGTTTCTTGCCCTTGAAATACAGGCCGGCCAAGATCTCCGAGGCCTTGAAGCTGTTGATGCCCTTCAGGGCCTCGGCGCCCTGTTCGAGGTTGCCGGACGCAATCAGGATGTTGGCGTACTGCTTGCGGATTTCGACGTTCAACGGCTGCTTCTCCTTGGCCAGTTCCAGGGCCTGCGTCGCCTTGTCGAACTCCTTGGACCGCTGCAGCACCCACCCGAGGCGGGCGAGGTACACGGCGTCGTTGATCTTCGCTTCCATCCACTCGCCGTGGATTTTGAGGACGGTCGCCTTCTGCTTGTCCGTCAGCACGGGGACGGCCACGTCGTCGGAGGCGGCGTCCAAGAAGCCTCGCTGGGCGTCGAGCTTCACGCTCGCCGGCAAGGTTTCGCGGTCCAGCAGACTGCTGAAGCCGGTGAGGGCGGCGGCGTGCTCCTTGTTGCCCAATTGGGCCTGGGCGAGCCGGCGGACCAACTCGGGGTCCGCGGTGTCCACGCTGCCTTGCAGTTTAATCAGGCGGTCCACGATCGCCTGGGCGTTGGTGTACGACTGCTTGGCCATGAACACGTCGGCCCGCATCTTCTCGGCGTTGTCCGCGAGGACGGCGTCCCCCTTGGACTCGGCGTAGAGCTTCAGCCTGTCCACTTCCGCGTCGGCGAGATTGTACTCGGCCGCGGCCTTCTCCTTGCGGACGGCCTCGGCGAGGGTCTCGTCACCCGCGTGCCGCCGGCCTTGCAGCAGGTAGCTGGCGACCAGCATCTTGCGGGATTCCATGTCGGTCGGCGCGGAGGCCGACAGCACTTGCTTGGCCTCTTCGTACTTGCCGTTCTTGATCAGAACGCCGGCGTACTCCTGCTGGAGCGGGATGGCGTCGGCTTGGCCCTTCTCGGCGAAGTAGTCCGGCTTCTCGGCGTACAGTTCCTTGTACCGCTCGACCGCCAGTTCGGCGTTGCCCTCGCCCTCGGCGATGCGGGCGCCGGAGAGCTTCAGGGCCAGCCGCTCATTCGGCTGGAGGCGGTCGTACCGGTAGCCGGTCGCCTTGTCGAAGAAGTTGTCGAACGTCTTGCGGGCGTCCGCGAACCGGCCGGCGTTCAACTGGGCGTAAATCAGCGACTGCTGCAGGTTCAGGTCGGACGTGTTGCGGGTGGCCAGGCGCTCGGCGACCGAGAGCATGTCGTGCTTGCGGTCGGCCGCCTTGAGGGCGTCGTTCAGCAGCACGAGGCGGTCGGTGGTCGGGTTGTCGTCCTTCATCGTCTTGTCGTAAATCCGCGAGACTTCGGCACGGTCGTGGTCCGTGAGCTGCGCCGTCGCCTTGCGGCTGATGTTCCGCAGGATGTAGTCGTCCTTGTGGTAGAACTGGAAGATGCCGCTCTGGGCCAAGATCAGCGGGATGGCGATCAGCACGGCCACGAGGGTCGGGCCGGCCATCTTCACGATGATCGGCCGGCGGTCCGGCTTGAGGGCCGATGTCACCGGGCGGGCGTCGTTCGGGTTGACGATGGTGTTCAGCGTCGCCCGGCCCTCGCCCTCGAAGTCGTTGAACTCCAGGACGCAGCGGTGGTACGTCTTGCCGCCGTACTGCTCCGGGTTAGTCCGCAGGACGCGGGCGTTGCCGCGCACGTCCCCGAACGGGGTGGGCATCAGGTAGCCGACTTGCGTGTTTTTCGGGATGTCGTGCTCGAGCATCACGGCGACGGCCGTGCGCGTCAGGTCTTCCGTGGCGCTGAACTGGGCGGTGTCTTCGGTCAGCCCGCTGTTCACGATGATCGGCAGCCGGTACTCGTTGCGGTGCTCGACGCGGCGCTGGGACAGGCCGCGGCCCTGCCACCGGGTGAAGGCGCCGAACACGCCGCCGCGGTTCTTCTCGTACTCGCTGTACATCCGGGGCACGCCGTAGTGCAGGCAGAGCCGGTTGAGGGCGTCCACCTGCGGCGAGGTCAGGCCCAAGAACTGCACGCCGTACCGCACGCCCTCGGCTTGCGTGCCGCGGGTCAGTTGGGTGACGGTGCGGATTTCGCCCTTGCACTTCACGACTTCGCCGGCCCCGCGGATGATGACCCGCAGGATGTCGCCGGCGTTAAACTTCTCGTAGGCCACGAAGGCCATGCCGGTGTCGTTGAGGTCCACCGTGACGCCGTAGCGCGGGGCCGACGTCGACCCCGCGGCGGTCTCGTACTCGACCGGGACGTGGATGACGTGCCGGGTGGTGAGCCGGCGGTCGGCCGGCCAGAAGGCCCGCTGCGACACCTTGTACGCCAGCCAGAAGTGGATGAGCACCCAGATCGTCGGGACCACCGGCTTGAACCAGTCGTCCGAGATGCCGAGGATCGGGCGGCTCCACCCCCAGAACAGGGCCAGCACGCTGAGGATGATGAGGTACGTCTGCGGGCGGATGAACGGCCACACCGACTTCTGCTGGCGGGCGCGGACGGCCGCCCCGCCCTTGAGTGTCACGCCGAAGGTCCGGCCGCCGAGGCCGAACAAGGCCCGGAACGTGGACTTGATCTGCGTCCAGAAGTTCACCATCGCGAACAGTTCGGAGTTGATGATCGACCCGTACCCGTTGCTCACGATCTTCATCGTGGTCAGCGAGACGACCAGGTACACCAGCGTAATGATCAGCAGTTCTCGCGTGAACTCCCGGACCGGCGGCACGCCCGAGAAGAGCATGGCGATCGGGGTCAAGTAGATGATGAGCTTGAACAGCCCGCTGGCCCAGTGCAGCATCGACCCGAGGTAGCACAGCCGCTGCATGAGCGTCAGGCCCTTGGTCGTGAGTGGGTTGTCGTACTTCATGATGGACAGGTTGCCCGTCCCCCACCGCAGCCGCTGGGCGTGGAACGTGGTGATGTCCGGGGCCGCTTGGCCGGCGACGAGCCGCTCCGTGACGGCGACCGACCGCCACTTCTTGGCGTTCATCCGCAGGCCGGTGTGCAAGTCTTCCGTGATGGTCTCGGTGGCGATCAGCCCAATGTCGCGCAGGGCGCCCCGGCGGAACATGGCGGCCGACCCGGCGAAGATCGGGCATTCCCAGTGGTTGCGGCCCGGCTGGATCACGTAGTAGAAGAGGTGGCCTTCCTCCCAGTACTTGCGGTTCTGGTGGTCGAGGCGGGCCTGGAAGGAGTCGAAGTTGTAGAAGGCGTGCGGCGTCTGCACGTACCCGAGCCGCTCGTCGCGGAAGTACCCGATCAGCCGGGTGATGAAGTGCGGCTCCGGGACGTGGTCGGCGTCGAGGATGACGACGAACTCGCCGTCGGTCCGCTCGAAGGCGTTGTTCAGGTTGCCGGCCTTGAAGTGCCGGTTGTCCGGCCGCTTGATGTAGTTGATGCCGAGTTCGCGGGCGAGGGCCTCCACCTCGGGGCGCTGGCCGTCGTCGAGGACGTAGGTCTTGTGCGGGTAGTCCATCCGGGTGCAGGCTTCGAGGGTGGCCCGCAGCAGGGCGACATCCTCGTTGTACGTCGGCACCATCACGTCCACCGACCGCCCCTCCAGCACCGGCTGGGCCGGCGGCTCGGAGACTTCCCACACTTGCAGGAAGAAGAGGAACAGGTTGAAGATGCCGAACAGCTCCGCGACGTAGAGCAGGATCGACGCCGTCATCGCGTACGGGCCGCTGACGTTGAACGTGAACCACGCCCGGTACGCCAGATAGAAGACGCACACGAGGGAGGCAAGGACGATCAAGAACTTGCGAGTAAACGAGGTGGGTACCATGGTCGCCGTGTCCGGTTGTGCAACTAAGAGGAACGACTCGGGAAACCGCTCTCACCCGCCCGACCCCCGGCCGCGGCCGGGAATCGAGTGCGTGTGGTGAGTCTGTGGGGAGAGCGGTATCCCCAGCATTTTCGCCGGAAGGTCAAGCCCCCGTAACAATTACGTCCGGGCCTGAAATTTAGGCGACTCGGCCGGCGTTCTTCGTGGAACGCCGCCGCACTGTTATGGAGGGGGAAAATCCTGATCCCGGAGAGAGCCGTTTCGGCGGCGGACACAGGGGCCGGCTTGAGCAAACCTCGGGAAATCACGCGATTCCCCGCCTGCCCGACCCGCACACCCCGCCCGACCGGCACGGCTTCAGCCTCTCGCCAATCATACTTGGCTTACCAAGCCTCGCAACGCGAATTGACCGAAACTGGCCCGCCCCCCCCGGCGGCAGGGACGGCGCAACCGGAACATTCTGACTAACCCGTCAGGTCCGGCGCGGAATGCCCATCGGCCGAAGAGGAATGGCCGTGAAGTGGGGGTCAATTTGACCGGCTCTCGTCGTATGACGTTGGAATGTGAATTTCGAGCGCCCGCCGGCTTCCGACGCCATTAATAGGGCGGCAACAAGCGGCGGACGACGTGCGCCAAGACAACGGCGAGGAAAACCGCATTCCGGGCGAACCCAACGAAGGGTTTCACCTTGGGCGGCCGGGCCGGGACGCCACTGGTCAAGGACTCGCCTGCCGCCGCCGCCAAGCGGCCCATCCAAACTGCGGAACGGGGCCATTCCCAGAGCCGGTCCGCCCACTCCTTCGGGATGCCGGCCGGGCCGAGGCCGCTGCCGACAATCGACCCCACGATGGCGGCCGTGGTGTCCGCGTCCCGCCGCATTGAATCACCGCCGAGACGGCTCGCCGATAATCGCGCGGGTGGCGCAACCAACCGTGGAGCGCCACGGGAACGGTCCGGTAGACGTAGCCGGACACCCCGTGACGACAGCCCAGTTGCTCGGCGAACGTCTCCGTGGACTCGCCGGCCGCCACACTCAATACCACTCGCGTCATCAGCCCGTCGAACTCGGCCGAGGAATCGGCTCCAAGCACGGCAGCGGTGTCCGGCGAAATCCTCCCCGACTTGCGCCCGCCGAGCGACGCGGCGCGTCAATTGTCGCTGCCGGCCCGGCCCGGCAGTGTGAACCGGAACGTCGCGCCGACGCCTTCCTCGCTTTCGACGCTCACCTTGCCGCCGTGGGCCTCCGTGAACGTCTTCACGATGGCGAGGCCCAAGCCCATGCCCCCCGCGGCCCCCGCGTCGGTTTCCCCCTTGTCGAAGACTTTGTCGAGCAGATCTCGGGGGATGCCCGCCCCGGTGTCGCTGACCCAGCATTCGGCGGACCCGTCGTCTCCAAGGCTCCGCGCCCCGATGGTCACCTGGCCGCGGGGCGTGTATTTGACGGCGTTGGCGATTAAATTCTGGAAGACGCGCCGCAACAAACTGGCATCCCCGGAGACGACAAAGTCGTCGGGGACCGCATTGACCAGTCGGGTGCAGTCCGTCCCCGCCACGGGGTGCAGGTCGTGGACGAGGGCCTCCACCAGCGGCCACAAATCGAACGACCGCCGCTGCATTTTCACGCCGATCTCCGTTTGGAGGTTGGCGTTTTCTTCCAGGATCTTGCCGACCAACCCTTCCAATTGCAGCACATTCCGGCGCAAGGCATTGAGCATTTGGCCCGCCTCGGGACCGGCCCCCCGGCCGGGCAGCGTCATCTCCAAAACTCTCGCCGACAGGGAAATGGCGTTCAAGGGCGTCCGGAGGTCGTGGGCCACGAAGGCGAGGTACTCTTCCCGACGGCGCTGGACGTTCAGCGCTTGCTGAGTTGCGAATGTTTGCACGGCCAAGCCGATCGCCCCGTCCAAAATCTGGTTGATGATGTGGAACGGCTTCCCCTGAAGGATCAACCCGTTGCCCGTGGCCAAGTCGTGGATGCAGCCGCGCAGGATGTTGTACTCGGCGACCACTTCTTCAATGTCGAAGGCGTCGTGGACCCGCTGGAGGCCGTGCGCCGGGGAACTGCCGTCGCGGAGCGCTTCCGGGATCGTCTGCTCCGACGGCGCCCGCAGCGCCGTCGCCAATTCGTCCAGCAGTTGTGGCAGGTGATCGTTGAGCGTCGGAACGTCCAAGTTCTTCGCCGAGGGAAGCTCCCTCACTTGCCCGCGCCACCGAGAGAGCAACGCTTCGCGGTCGCGTTGAATGAGCGCCGCCAGTTGGTCGAGGTTCTGAATGGTCATGTCCTCCGTCCGTTTCTCAATCCGTTCCAATACCCGGTTTTACTGAGGCTCTTGCTGCGTCATGCAGTGCAGCGTGCCCAGCCCGTACACCAGGTCGCCGCTGTGGATGCCGACAACTTTGTGGTCAGGGAAGACTTCGCCCAGAATCCCCAAGGCGTAGCGGTCGTTTTCGTCGTTGTAGGTGGGGACGAGAACAAGGCCGTTGGCGATGTAAAAGTTGGCGTAGCTGGCTGGGAGCCGCTGGTTGTGGAAGACGATCGGGCTTGGCATCGGCAGGGGGATCACGTCGAAGTGGCCGCCGTCGGCGGCCGTGATGCCGTGCAGACGTTCGAGGTTGGCCCGCAGGGGGGCGTAGTTGTCGTCGTTCTCGTTGTCTTCCACGGCCGTGACGATGCGGCGCGGGCCGACGAATCTGGCGAGGTCGTCGATGTGGCCGTGGGTGTCGTCCCCGGCGATGCCGCGGCCGAGCCACAGCACTTTCTTGATGCCGAGGTACTCGGCGAAAACCCTTTCGTAATCCGCCTGCGTCATGCCTGGGTTGCGGGCCTGCACGTTGCTGAGGAGACATTCCTCCGTGGTCAGCAACAGCCCGTCGCCGTTCACGTCAATGCTGCCGCCTTCCAGCACCACGCGCTGGCCGCGCACCTTGGGCTGCCAGACGGGAAGCTTCGTCGCCTTTGCCACGCGGCCGGGGAGGGCGTCGTCGTTCTCGTGGTTGTCGTACTTGGCCCAGGCGTTGAACCGCCAATCGACCAGAGCCTTTTCGCCCTTGCCGTTGACCACAAACGTCGGCCCCGAGTCACGGGTCCACACGCGGTCGGTCGGCCACGGCCAGAACGTGACGTTGGCCTCATCGACGTGGAACTTGTTAAGCAGTTTGCGGGCGGCCGCCTCTTTCGCCGGGGATTGCACCAGAATGTGGACGTGTTCCACGCGGCTGAGGTGTTTGACGATTTCGCCGTACACCCACGGGATCGGCCCCATGCGGCCCGGCCAATCGGAGGCTTGGTGCGGCCACGCCAGCCATGTGCCGGCGTGCGGTTCCCACTCGGCGGGCATCCGGTAGTCGGCGGGCGTCGGGGCTTCCGCTTTGACTTTTGCTTTTTTTGGGGACGGCATGAACGGAGAAACCCGGGCGATGAGGGTGGTCCCCGCATTTTAGGGACGGGGCCGTGAATTGGCGCTTACCTCACCCCCTAACCCCCTCTCCGAGGCGGAGAGGGGGACCAATCCAAGAAGGTTTTTCCCACTTGCTCCCCCTCTCCGCCGCGGAGAGGGGGTCGGGGGGTGAGGTCTCTTCGGCTCACTTACGCAGGACGCCCGCCTCTTCCAAAATGCTCCACAGTTGGTCCCACACCATCGCGGCGTCCGGCAATTTCTCGCCCCGCGACCAGCACGCTTGAGCCGACTGCAAGCACTCGACGCAGTCGGCCCGCACGCGGCCGTCGCTGACGGCCGTCACCTGCTTGACGGCCTTCGGCCCCGCCGACTTGGCGGCCTTCGGCTCCTTCTTGGTCGCCTTGTCGAGCGTAATGTTGCACAACTCGTCGGCCCGCTTGTTCTGCTCGCGCCGGACGTGGGTGATGTCCACAGTCTCGAAGCGCCGGCGCAGGGCCGACGCCTCGTCGAAGAGGCCTTTGAGGTCCTCGTTCTTAACGCGGTACTCCCCGGACATCTGCCGGACGAGCAGTTCGCTGTCACTGTTGATGTGAATCGACTTGAACCCGTGCCGGGAAGCGAGTTCCAAGGCCTTAATCAATGCCGTGTATTCCGCGACGTTGTTGGTCGCCTTCCCCAAATACCCGGATTCTTCAATGACCGCCCGCCCGCCGGCCGGTTGTAGCACGACGGCATACGAGGCGTCCCCCGGGTTCCCCCGCGAGCCGCCGTCGATGAAAATGGTGGCCTCGGCGCTCATATGGCGATGATCCGTCTTGGAAAAAATCCCGGGGTTCGCAAAGCCTCACCCACGGGCTACAGTCCGGCGCCCCTTCCGGGGCTAAATACCAAAGGCAGGGTTTTAGCCCCGGATGGGGCGCCGGACTGTAGCCCGTGGGTGAGGCTTTGCGAACCCCGGGCCCAAGCACAAGGATATTACAGCGTGTCGGCCGGACGTTTGCCGGCGTCGGCCCGGCCGCTGCCGGCCAGGCGGCTGATGACCTTCACGGTCATGTCGTGGTCGCACAGGATTTGGCAACTGAGCCGGACGCCGGTGACGCCCTTGGCGGCGAGGACGTTTTTCTCCGCGTCCGTCATCGCGGCCGGTTCGCCGGCGAGGAACTCGACCCGGCACGTGGTGCAGCGGGCGTTGCCGCCGCAGGCGTGCAGTTGGTCGACGCCGGCCTCGTCCTCCAGGGCGAGGACGAGCTTCTTGTTGTCCGGGACGTTGAACGAGCCGAGGCCGTCGACGGTGAGCGTGGGCATGACGCCCTCCTTATGGTGAACTTACTTTTCGGTGAGGCGAATGTTGCGGTATTCCATCTGCCCGCGGTCGGCTTCGAGGCCGATGCCGCCGGTGGCCGGGAGTTTCAACGCGGCTTCCAGCACTTCGCCGTTGCAGGTGCAGTGGGCCACATTATCTTTGACCACGACGACGATCTCGTTCCAGTCTTGCGGCTTATATTTCTTCAGTTCCTTGTACGGCCCGGCCACGGGGTAGTCTCGCACTTGCAGTTGCGGCCCGCGGACGAACAGCCCGCTGTCGGCGTTGACGGCGGCCCGGAATTCGAGCCGCAGTTCAAAGTCCTTCGGGAAGACGGCGGTCGTCCAGAGTTGCTTGATGCCCTTGCCGGGGTTGACGACGATCATGCCGTCTTTCGCGGTGTACCGCTTGTCGTCGGCCTCGGTCTTGCCGTCGAACGTGGCGCCCTTCGGGTAGCCCCACCCGGT
>JAYTTY010000031.1:0-12059 GCA_043744795.1 Zavarzinella sp.
CCCGGCTTCAGCCGGTCTTCAAGGCTTCCCGTTGTCAATCGCTTTCGCCTGTGGGGCGACCATTCCGCGAAGACCGGCTGAAGCCGGGACTCCAACGAAGACGAAACCGACCGCCCACAGTCATTGGTCATTCACTTTGGCGATCACTTCCACGATCCCGCCTTCCAACACCTCGCGGACCGTGATCGGCGTCCCGGTCGGCAGTTCCGGGCCGAAGGTGACGGCTTCCAACTCCACGGTGCGGTTTTGCAGGTTCAGCGTCACCTTGCCGGGGCCGGCCTTGAAGCCGGGGATTCGCAGGTAGACCGTGCCGTGCCGGCCGACGGCGGCGTCGATGTTCACGGTGCCGTCGGCCCTGAGCTTGGCCATCCCCTTCATCATCATGGCGACGAGGTAGAAGGCCGACAGGCCGGCCAGCACGGCCGCGATGAGGACGCTGGCCGGCGGGAGGTCGTAATACTGGGCGGTCAAGCCGCCGAGGCCGAAGAAGGTGACGGCCGTGCTGACGGTCTTAAACGTGAGCAGGCCGAGGAACCAGTTTTCCGCGTGGGTCTCGTGGTTCCCGCCGTGGCCGGAATCGTGGCCGCCGTGGTCGCCGCCGAAGCCGTGATGGTCGCCGCCGACGCCGAGAAGGCTCAGCAGAAACTGGCAGACAATCAGGGTCCCGCCGGCGCCGGCGCAGACCAAGAACAGGGTGTTCATTGAGTTCTCCTCCCGTCGGCACGTCGAGTCGGAGGGTAATTCGCCGCCGTCGGGCGGTTCTGAGATGTTTACGCTAGCAGGCCGATCAGATCGACGCAAGAAAATTGTGGGTAAGGAGTTGGGAAAGACAAAATGCCGCCCGGAGTGACCCGTTTCGCCGCGCCGCTTCGGAGCGGAACGTTGGGCCGGCTGAGTCAAATCGTCGGCCGTGCGGGAAGCGCCTGATTGCAGGTAGTCCGCGCTCCACTCCGAAGCGTCGCGTCGCGGCTAAACACTTTCGCCCCCATTGCATCCCGCACAACCCGCACTCGTCGCGCCGGCGGCCCACTCTTCCCACGTCCCCCGGCTTCTTTCCGCTTGTATTGACCGGGGGCCGCTTTACAATCGATGGGGTGGGCCGGACCGCGGGAGGGCCGCGCCCCGTCCGTTGCCCGCATCTGATTCGGCAGGCGAGGTTATCCATGGCACAGACCTACACGCTCGATGAAGCCGCCGCCAAGATGGCCCTCTCCTTGGAGGAGTTCAAGCGCCGGCTGCGCACCGAGTGGACGCAGATCCGCTCGTTCCGGGACGGCAACACGCTGCGGTTCCGGGCCAACGAGATCGACGAGCTGGCCCGCAGCATCGGCCTCGGCAGTTCGGCCGAACTGCAACTGGGCGACTCGGACGAGGTCGGCGTCATGGACCCCGAGGCCACCGTCGCGGCCCCCGTGCCCAAGAAGCCGGCCCCCAAGAAAAATGACGACGAGCTGCTGCGGATCGACTCGGACGAGGTGTTCCTGCTGACCGGGGACGACGGGCCGAAGTCCGGCAAGTCGGCGGTCGTCAAGTCCGGCAAGGCGAAGGCCGACAGCGGCATCAAGTTGGGCGACTCTCGGAAGAAGCTCAAGCCGGGCCAAAGCCCGCCGGCGTCGGCCGCGGACGACGACGAGTCCATCCTGTCCGAAGACGAATTCGAACTGCCCACCGGCGCGTCCAGTTCCAAGATGTCCGGCAAGTCCGGCAAGCTCTCGTCCATCAAGCTCAAGAGCAGCGAGTCCGGGGCGATGCCGAAGCCGAAGCCGGGGGACTCGGGGGCCAAGCACAAGGCCGCCGACTCGGGGGCCAAGCACAAGGCGGCGTCGCCCCCCGCGGCCCCGCCGGACAGCAGCGAATTTGAACTGTCCCTCGACGCCGACAGCGACGACTTCGAACTGTCCCTGATGCCGGACAGCGACGAGGAAGTGTCCCTCGGCGGCGAGCCACCCGCGGCGGGCAGCAAGAGCGGCCAGAGCGGCATCAACCTCAACCGGCCGGCCGACAGCGGCGTGTCACTCGAGGGCAAGAGTGGCCGCAACCTCGCCGGCCAGAGCGGGAAAAACTTGGCCGGCCTGAGCGGCAAGAACCTCGCCGGGAAGAGCGGCAAGAACCTCGCCCCGCAGCCGGACAGCGACGAGGAGATCGACTTCGAACTCAGCATCGAGACGCCCGGCTCCGGCATGTCCAGCAAGAATTACGGGTCGTCCAAGAAGTTGCAGCAGGACTCGGACAGCGAGTTCGAGTTGTCGCTGGAAGAGCCGAGCGACCTGTCCCTTGACTTGGACGAGGGCGACGGCCAGAAGGGGGACATCTTCGAGGCGACGGACTTCGAGATCCCGGCCCTGGAAGACGACTCGGCCTCCGAGGCCATCTCGCTCGACGACGCCGACACCGACTTGGAAAGCTCCGAGTTCGACTTGGCCATCGACGACGCCGGCGAGGCCGTGGACGACGAGAGCGCGTCCGAAGTGGTGGCCATCGACGAGGACGACGTCCAGTCGAAAAAGAAGAAGCTCAAAAAGAAGAAGGCCGTCGCGGCCGACGACGAGGGCGAGGGCGTCGATTTCGACGACATGGAACTGGAGGAAGGCTCCTCGGCCAGCCAGGCCCTGACCGGCGTGAACCCGGAGGCCGACGAGGACGCGGAAGAGTACGAAGTGTCCGAGTCGGCCGAGGACGGGGCCGTCCGCTACGCCGCCCCGGCCCAGTGGGGCGCGCTGCCGGCCGTGCTGATGCTGCCGACGATGCTCGTGCTGTTCCTTGGCGGCCTGATGGCCTACGAACTCCTGCACGGCATGTGGGGCTACCAGCAGTCCAACAAGCCGACGACGCCGCTGCTGACCGCCTTGGCCGACACGTTCAACATAAAGTCGGCGGCGCCGTAAGGTGCCAGGCGAACGCTTATCATGAAAGCCCACGGACGGCCGTCCGTGGGCTTTCGCGTTTACAGCAGTTCCGCGATCGGCGCCCCGCTGGGCAGGATTGCCATCGGGCGGCCGCGGTGGTCGGGGAACGTGTCGTTGTAGTCGATGCCGAGGTGCTTGTAGACGGTGGCCCACAGGTCTTCGGGCGTCAGCGGGCGGTCCTTGGGGTGTTCCCCCTTGGAGTTGGTCGAGCCGACGACTTGGCCCGTCTTCATGCCGGCCCCGGCCATGATGAGCGACATGGCCGAGGGCCAGTGGTCCCGGCCGGGGTGCATCACGCCCGTTTGAGTCCCCTTGGAACTCTCGATGCGCGGCGTGCGGCCGAACTCGCCGGTGACGAGGATCATGGTCTTCTTGTCCAGGCCGCGGGCGTACACGTCTTCGATGAGGGCCGTCACCGCTTGGTCGTAGATCGGCAGGCGGACTTTCAAGTCGTCCCAGATGTGGCAGTTGACCGCGTGCGAGTCCCAGTTGTACGTGCCCTGCTTGAGCGACGGCACGCCGGACTGGTACGGGTTCTCCATCACGAGCGTGACGAAGCTGACCCCCGCCTCGACGAGGCGGCGGGCCATCAGCGCCCGCTGGCCCCAGCAGTGGCGGCCGTAGCGGTTCCGCGTCGCGTCCGACTCTTGCGACAGGTCGAACGCCCGCTTGGCCTTGTCGGTCGTCAACATGCCGACGCCGCGCTGCTGGAACTGGTCGAGCGTGTCCATCGCCCCGGAGGCGTCGATCTTCCGATCAATGCGGTCCAGATTGGCGAGCAACTTGAAGCGGTCGTCCGTGCTGGACGCGATGGGGGCGAGGCCGGGGACGCTGAACTGCGGCGCGCTCGGGTCGCCCTGCACGTAGAACGGCGTGTGGGCCATGCCGAGGTAGGCGGCCCCCTGGGCGAACGTGTCGCCGACGCGGCCGCCGGGGTTCATCGACACCACGTTGGGGATGCCGCGGTTGAGGTGCTCCCGGCACTTGGCGACGATGGCCGCCGTCGCCGGGGCGTCGTTGACGGTGTCCACGGGCGTCGCGGGCGGGACGCCGGTCATCAAGCGCTTGTGCCCGCCGCCGTGGTCGGCGAAGTTGTGGGCGACGGAGCGGACGACGGAGAACTTGTCCGCGATGGCCGCGTGCCGGGGCATCAGTTCGCACACGTCGAGGCCGGGGACTTTGGTGCGGATCGGGTTGAACGGCCCGCGGATTTCGGACGAGGCGCCCGGCTTCATGTCGTACATGTCGATGTGCGGCGGCCCGCCGGGGAGCCACACGAAGATGATGTTCGTGTCCGGGTCCGACGCCTTGCCGCCCCCGGCCGCGTGGGCGCGCATCCGGAACAGGTCCGGCAGCGTCAGCCCCCCGAGGCCCAACATGCCGGCGGCCAGAAATTCACGGCGGGCGACGGGGCCAGGGCAGAAGGGTCGTGGCATGGGTAATGTGAACTCTGGCGGGATGGCGGGCGTGCTGGTGGCATTATAGCATTTTGCGGCGGCCCGCAAGCGAAGTTTTTACTCCCGAGCGCAGCGAGGAAGGCGAGCCAGAAGCGTTAGCGACTGGAGGAACTCCCGGAGTAAAGAGGCAGGAGGGCGAGTCTTCGAAGCCCGACCCAATGGGCGAGAGGCGCCACCCATGTTGCGAATCTCGAAGACTCGATTCGCGGCGCCTTTACTCTGGAGGCTCCTCCAGTCGCTAACGCTTCTGGCTCGCCCCCCTCGCTGGCGCTTCGGTCAATAAAGCCGGCGTGGACACGTCGTCCCGGTATCATGCCCCAAAGGGGAACCCCCATGTCCCGGTCCGCGAATCGCTTGCTACTGACGGCCGCCGGCCTGCTCGGCCTCCTGACGCTTCTCGGGCCGATGGGCCGACTGCCCCCGCCCGGCGTGCGCGTCACCTTGGCGCCGGGCAAGGCCGAATACTTCATCGGCGAAGCCGTCGTCGTGCATTTGGAAATTCACAACGGCGGGCCGAAGCCGGTCGATTACCGTGTCAATGTCGAGCCCGGCTCATATTTTTTCGTCGCGGCCGTGCATGACGACGGTACGGCGGCGCCGGACCCGCATCCCAACTTCATTGGGGGCGGCTCCTCGTTAGTGACAACAAAGACGATCAAGCCGGGGGGCATGTTGCGTCGCGCCCATCATTTGCAGGGCAAAGTCCGCTTGGATAAACCGGGCCGGTATCGCGTGACGGTGACAGACTATGACGTGACCATCGTCAACGCGAAGAGCCCGACGACGGCCGAGACCACCGTGACCCTCCGCGAACCGACCGCCACGGAGGTTGAGCGTGTCGTGGCGAAGCTCGACGTGGAATACGCCGCCGGTCTCAAGGTCTATAAGGGCCGACTGCCGCCGCTCGACGGCTACGAACAACTGGCGCACATGGCGTACCTTCCCGCGATGGAGGAGCGGGCGCGGGGCGGGTTCGTGCCGGCCGTGTCGGGTGTCGGCGTGATCCCCGACGTGGCCGCCACGCGCGTCCTCGTCGAACTGCTCGGGCACGCCGACCCGGAGATCGTGACGGCCGCCGAGTTGTATTTGAAGGACCGCCTGCCGTACCCGGCGGATCTGGAAGAGCAGTCCCTCTGGTACGCCCGCTACCGGGCGCGCACGCTGCGGGCCATGTTAAGCGCGGCCGCGTGGCGGCCGGAGTTCGCCCCTACCGTCCGCGCCCACGCCCGGCGCCTGTTGGCGACGGGGGGCGGGATCAACTTGTCGCGCGGGGCTGAAATGCTCGAAAGCGTGGGCACGGCGGAGGACGCGCCCGCCTTGCTCGCCGGCCTCGACGCCGGCCTGGCCGCCGCCCTGCGACCGCCCGGCCCCGGCGATTACGCCGCGCACCTGCATTACGTGTGGTCCGACGTGCGGGACGCGCTTCGCCAAGCGGTTGCGAGAGGAGCCGTCGCGCCGGCCGCCCCGAAGACCGGTGGGGAGTTGATCTTCTTCGTGGAAGCCGTCGGCGCCCGGCCCGCCTTCCGGCCGCCGGGGTGGGCGGCGACGTTCGCCGCCGCCCTGCGCGACCCGTCGGCCAACGTCCGTCGGTCGGCCGTCGAGCGGGCGCCCGCCGCTTTGCCCGCGGATCTCAAGGCGCTGGTCCCCGCCTTGCTCCGAGACCCGGACGAACACGTCCGCGCCGCGGCCTACGCGTTGGCGGGGCGGGTCAAGGCCCCGGAGTGGAAGGCGGCCATTGTCGAAACCCTAAAGTCGGCCCAGGACGAAGCCCTGATCCGGGCCGCCGGCGGGGCCGCGAGGAAGTTCTGTGACCCGCTCGAACTCATCGAGCTTTACGCCGCCAAGATCGCCGACGAGAAGGCCGCCCGCTTCGCGGTCGAAGCCCTCATGATGATCTTTCACGACTACGCCGGCGGCTCGAACGGCATTTACTTCGACCCGCCGGACCGCCGCGCGGAATGCCTCGCCGCGTGGCGCCAATTCGTGGCCGAGAACCGGGAGACCCTGAAACGACCGGCGCCGTTCTCGATTCTGGACGCCATCCCCAGGGCGACACTGTTCCCGGGCCACCTATTCTCCCCGCCGCGGCGGGCGGGAAGCAATACCCTCCGCGATCTCTTCTGGGAGTGACTGCCGCGGCAAGTCCGCCCTCGGGGCGGTGGGGGCCGAAGACATGGGCGGGGAAATGAAATTGGCCGGGGCCGGCGAAAATCGGCTCAACACAGCCGCCCGGAAATGCCGATCTCGCTTCATGCGGTTCGCCGCCTTTGCGAACGTCACTGATTCCTTGCCCAGCCGACCGGACGAGGCCCGCATGTTTGAACTCACCACCGACCCCGCCAAGTTCGACGACCCCATGCTGGACGACCCGGCCGTCGTGGCGGCGGACCACCAAGCCGTCCAAGTGTTACTCGACACCGGGCAACCCGTCGACATGACGATCCGGCTGCGCATCCGCGCCCGGGCCGACCGCGCGCGGGAGCGGTGCTTCCAGCGGAACGGCTTCGTCAACATCGACGACTTCCGCCGCCCGTCCGGGTCCGACGAATGAAACTCGTCTTGGACGATTCCGTGGCGACGAAGTGGTATCTGCCCGTGCCGGACAGCACGAAGGCCATGCGGCTCCGCTTCGATTTTCACACGGGAGGGCATGAGCTTCTCGCCCCTGACACTCTCCCCGTCGACTGCGCCGATGTGTTTGTGGCGGCCGAACGGAAGGGGGCCGTCGGGCCGGGCGAAACGGCCCGGAATCTGACCGACCTCCTCGCCGTGGGAATCGCCATTCATCCCGCGTTTCCGCTGCTCCGCCGGGCGGCGGAGATCGCCCTTCTCGCCCGGCTCACCGTTTACGCCAGCATCTATGTTGCCCTCGCCGAGCGGGAGCAGTGCCAGTATCTGACGGCCGACCAGCGGGTGGCCCGCGCCACCCGCAAGCACTTCCCGTTCGTCATCACCTTCGCGGCTCTCCCGTGAGTCCTGCCGACCGCGACGCTCGCCGTTGATGAATCGGGAGGCAACTTCAAACCGGAAGTTTGGTCACGCCAGCAACTCCGACCGCACTCTTCCCACACCGCCGACCGGGTACGGTCTCCCTTGGCGATCCTGAATCTCTGAATGCGGGTCAATGCCCAATAGATGAAACAGCGTGGCGATCACGTCTTTCGGCGAGAACGGGGTTTCGGTCACGTCGCCGCCGATCTTGTCGGTGCGGCCGATGACGCGGCCTTGGGCGAAGCCGGCGCCGGCGAACATGGCCGAGTAGGCGCGGGACCAGTGGTCGCGGCCGGCGCCGGCCACGTTCTGGATGCGCGGGGTGCGGCCGTGTTCGCTCTGGACCACGACGGCCGTGTCTTGAAGCATTCCCCGCGCGTCGAGGTCTTCCAGCAGGGCGGTGAAGGCGGCGTCGAGGCTGGGGCCGAGTTCGTCTTTCAGGCGGGGGTTCTGGTAGACGTGCGTGTCCCAGCCGCTGTTGACGATGCCGTACTCGTCCCAGCAGACGGTGACGAACTTGCCGCCGGCCTCCAGCATTCGGCGGGCGGCGAGGCACGACTGGCCGAAGAGGGTCATGCCGTAGCGGTCGCGGAGCTTGGCCGACTCGCGCTGCACGTCGAGGGCGTCCCGCAGCTTGCCGGTCGTCAGGGCCGCGAAGGCCGACGCCCGGTGCTTGTCGAACGGCCGGCGGTCGGCTTCGGCGTCCAGCGTGCGGCGGGCGGCGTCGAGTTGGCCGAGCAGCGCCGCCCGGCCGCCCAAGCGGTCCACCGTGATGCCCTCGGCCGGGGCCACCGTCTCGAAGCGGTCGGTGGGCAGGATGCCGAGGTACGGGTCGGCCACCATCGCCGTCGGCCGGGTCGCGTCGCCGGAGTCGCGCTTCACCTCGCGGAGGCCCTTGGCCCGGAACTCGGCGGCGACGGCGTCGTAGGCCGGTCCAAGAAAGCCGCCGAACGGGCCGGACCGGCTCGGGCCGCGCTTCGACCCGAACGGGAACGGCAGCCAGAAGTTCCGCGGCACCGCCGCCGGCCGCGGGTCGGCCTTTTCCGCGAGGTAATCGACCACCGACCCGATGAACGGCCAGTGCCGGCTGTCGCGGTGGCGGCCTTCCAGCGCCAAGTCCGTGAAGGGGACGGCCGTGGTGGCGAAGGCCGTCCCGTGGATCGGGTCTTTGTGCGTCAGCGAGCGCAACACCGTCACGCGGTCGAGCATCTTGGCGATGCGGGGGAAGATTTCACCGACGCGGACGCCGGGCATTGCCGTCGGGATGGACCCGAGTTCCCCTCGCACTTCCTTCGGGGCGTCCGGCTTCGGGTCGAACGTATCGATCTGACTCGGCGACCCCCACAACTGCAAGAGGATGCACCGCTTGGCCGACCCGAACCCGGTCGCGGCCGAAGTCGCCCCGGCCGCCGTCGCCGCGTAGTCCCCCGCCAGCGTCAGCCCCACCGGCGCCAGCGCGCCGACGGTCAGCCAGTCGCGGCGCGTCAGGCCGTCGCAGAACGTCTTGTTGGACCCGAGAATGCGAATCACGCGGCGTCTCGCGGCGGTGGGGTGAGAGAGGTGATTGTACCGCTTGGCGGGCGACCGGGGGATGGCAAGCGGCGGCCCTCGCGCCGTCGGTTCCAACGTTACGGACTTGCCGGTTGTCCGGCGGCCCGGCCGCGCGGGGCGCCCCGAATCTCTTCCCAATCGATAAGCTTTGCCGGCCGCCCGGATAGAATTCGGGTGAGGCGCCGCGTCGGCGCCGGGGAGGGCGAGCCGCATGGCCGCCGGGCCGCCGTACCAGTTCTCCGGGCACGAGTCGTTTCCGCTGCGCTACCCGTGGCTCAAGAAGGGCTACGACGCCGTGGCGGCCGACGCCGGGGCCTTCCTGCGCGACGACGCCACGACCGTATTGGGCGTCGGCAAGAACATGGTGCGGGCCATCCGCCACTGGGGCTTGGCCGCCGGCGTGATCGAGGACGCCGACGCCGGCTTGCGGCCGACGCGATTGGGCGGACTGTTGCTGGCTGACGACGGCCTCGACCCGTATCTCGAAGACCCGGCCAGTTTGTGGCTGGTCCACTGGCAACTTGCCACCAACCGCCACCGGGCGGCGACGTGGTTCTGGGCGTTCGGGCTGTTCCACGAGCCGGAGTTCACGCGCGAGGCGCTGACGGCTGCCTTGGTGCAGTGGACGCAGGCCCTGCCCGGCAAGCGCGTGGCCGAGAGTTCGGTGAAGCGGGACGTGGACGTGTTCCTTCGCACCTACGCCCCGGCCCGGCCGGCCCGCGGGGACGCCGCCGAGGACACGCTGGACTGTCCGCTGACCGAACTCGGGCTGATCGCCCAGCCGGCCGGGGGCCACGCCTACCAGTTCCGGCGCGGGGAGCAGCGCGGCCTGCCCGGCGGCGTCCTGCTGTACGCCGCCCTGTCGTTCTGGGACGCCCACGCCCCGGCGGCCGGCACGCTCGCCTTACAAGACCTCGCCCGCCTGCCCGGCGCCCCCGGCCGCGTGTTCAAGTTGGACGAAGCCTCACTCGCCGGCCGGCTGGAGCGGGCCGAGGAACTGACGGACGGGGCCGTGGCCTACGGGGAGACGGCCGGCCTACGGCAACTGTACCGCCGCCGGCCCGCGGACTCGCTCGACGTGTTGGCGGGCGCCTACGCCGCGGGGGCCGCCCGATGACCGACCGCCCCACGCTCGACGCCCTCGTAACGGTGACGCCGCGGTTCGCCCGGTCCGTGTCGCTGACGCGCGACGCCGGCCGGCCGGACGCCCTGGCCGGCTACGTCCTCACGCCCAACGGCCGGGCCGTCTTCAGCCGCTTGGCCGCCGCGCTGCGGGGCGAGAGTTCGACGCGGTCGTGGTCCGTGACCGGGCCGTACGGCTCCGGCAAATCGGCTCTCTCCTTGCTGATCGCCCAATCGCTGGCCGGGGACGACAAGCCGCTGCGGGCGGCGCGGGCGTTCCTGGCCGACGCCGACGAGGCGTTGGCGCCGGCCCTGTTCGGCCCCGGCAGCGTCCTCGCGGCCCCGCCCGGCCGGCTGTTCCCCGTACTCGTGACGGGTTCGCGCCGGCCGTTGGACAAGGCCCTCGCCGCCGCGTTGGCCGCCGCCCTGCGCGGCGTGGCCAGCCGCGGCCGCCGGCCCCAACTCATCGACAAGTTGGAACGCCTGGCCGCCCGACCGGAGCCGGCGGGGGCGGCCGTGGTTCCCCTGTTCGAGGAGGCGGTTGAGTATGCGGCCCGGCCCGGCGGCGACTCGGCCGGCCTGCTCTTGGTGGTGGACGAACTCGGCAAGTTCCTGGAGTACGGGGCGGCCCACCCGGAGCAGGGGGACGTGTTCGTGTTGCAGGAACTCGCGGAGGCGGCCGCCCGGTCGGCCAAGCCGTTCCTGGTGGTGACGGTCCTGCACCAGAGCCTCGACCGCTACGCCGACCACCTCAGCCCCGGCCGGCGGGCCGAGTGGGCCAAGGTGCAGGGCCGATTTGAAGACGTGGCCTTCGAGGAGCGGGCCGAGCAAGTCCTGCGGCTGATCGGCCTCGCGATCCGGCCGGCCGACCTCAAGGCTTTTCGGCGTCAGGCAACCGCGCTAGCAACATAAGTTGTATTTAAGATAATATCATTGAATTTGGCAATCATATGTGAGTCTCGCAGGAAAATTGCACTCATGTCAACTGCAAACAAGCCGGCCGAGATGCCGCCGGCGTTACGGTTCAATGTCGCTCCCCATCTCGTTCAAGACCTTGGGTTGAACCTGTATACAAATCTGCCCAAAGTGCTTGTGGAATTTGTGGCGAATGCTTATGACGCGGATTCGCCCACCGCTGACATCCAGATGGACTTTGACGACATTGAACACCAGCGTGACCTCTTGAAAATTCAAGTCACGAAGGAAAAGAAGGCCGCTGCCGGAAAGCCTACCGTTTTGGCGGCAGTTGTTCCTCTTGATCGGCGCGTCTTACCTTCAACGACAACGATCAAAATTGTTGATCGCGGTTGCGGAATGTCTCGCAACGATCTAGCTACACAATTCTTGATTGCCGGCCGCCGGCGTCGGGAAGATGCAGGAGCGGCGACGACAAAAACCCCAAGCGGTCGGTTGGTCATGGGCCGCAAGGGCGTAGGCAAGCTCGCCGGCTTCGGCGTCGCGCACAAAGTTACGATCACAACCCGCAAGAAGGGCGAGAAACATGCTACCCGAATCGTGCTCGATTACGACGAAATCGGGAAGTACCGCACGACAAACGATATTGTCATACCAGACGAAGTGCTTACTGATGGCGGTGGAATTCCGGCCACTGGCGGCACCGAAATTATGCTGTCTGCACTTTTGCACGAGCCGTTACGATCCCAACAAGAAACCATTGAACGGTCGTTGAGCGACCACTTTTGGCTCATCGGCGCGACTGCGTTCAAAATCAAGCTGAACGGCATCCCAATCAGCGGGGGAGAAATCAAATACCGTTACGCTTGGCCTTCGCCGAACATTCCTGCCAACCAGTCAATCGATGCCAGCGTCGAAACTGAGGACAAGCTGTCATTTAAATTTAAATATCGGTTGAGGTTTCGAGCAGAATCGTTGAAGGGCAGAGAGCGGGGCGTGCGGGTTTATTCCCACGGCCGCCTAGATGTGCCCGACCGAAACGGGGTTCCCCTGACGGTCTGAATTGTGTATTTCTCCTCCAGTCCGCCCAGATTGCCAGGAGAACGCGATGGGACGC
>JAYTTY010000032.1:0-3057 GCA_043744795.1 Zavarzinella sp.
GAAACAGAGAGCCTGTTTCGGCCGCCCCTTCAGGGCTTGAAAACAGTTTACCCCGCGTGTTCCAGGCCCTTCCGGGCCTGGCTACGAGCGGCCGCCCCGTTGGGGCTGAAATCCAAATCCCCGGCATGTTGAAGCAATCGCGTTAGAAGTCGCCGCCGAAATCTCCCCCGCCGCCGCCGTCCCCGCCGCCGCCGCCCCAGTCGCCGCCGCCGGTGTTGTCGTTGCCGCTGTCGATGTAGCCGCCGGTGCCGGTGTCGCCGCTGAAGTCGCCGGCCCCCGTGTTGTCCACGGCTTCGTTGCCGCCGCCGCCGGCCACGCCGCCGCCGTCATTGCCGTAGGCCGACGAGTTGTGTTGGCCGAAGAAGCTGTCGTACATCCACATCCCGGCGGCCGCCCCGAACATGCCGGTCATGAAGCTGCCGAAGAAGCCCATGCCGCCGCCGCCGCCGCCGCCGCCGCCGTAACCGGGCGCGCCGTACCCGCCGCCGCCGCCGCCCATCATGCCGGTCAGGCCGCGGACGAGGGCGAACAGCACCCATATCGCGGCGACGGCCCCGAGGCCGACGCACAGCCACGTCCCGATGCCCCAGCCCTGCTTCTCCGCGTGGGCCGGGGCGTTGTGGCCGCCGGCCTGTTGATTCGTGCCCGGCTTCACGTCCTTGGCGGCGGCCGGCAGGTTATTCTCCAAGAACACCATCGAGGACTTCAACACCGCGTCGCGGGCCGTCTGCTGCTCGGCCGCGGTCGTCTTGGCCGCCGCGTCCTTCAGCCCCTTGGTCAGCAGGGCTTGGAGTTCGTCTTCCTTCGTACTGGTGAAGCCCTTGGCCCGCATTTCGGCGTCCACCAAGATGTCCACATAGCCGGGACTCTTGCAGATGAAGATGAACACCCCCTTGGCGTGTTCGTCTTTCGCGTGGCTCTTGGCGAAGGTCGTCAGGAACTGCTTCTTGGCCGCCGCGTCCTTGAGTTCGTCGAACTTGGCCTTGTCGGCGTCCGGCACCTTGGCGACGGTCCACACCGTCACTTCCCGCCCGCTCTTGGAGGACACCCAGACGGCGAATTCCTCCTTTGTCTTGCGGACGGCGTCCTGACTGAACAGGCCGGCGGTGTCTTCGACCTTCAACTCCCCCGCCTTGCTCGGGGCGGGGGCGGCGGCCAGGGAGCCGAGGCTCAACAGCCCGGCGAAGAGGGTCAACAGGCCCAATCGGCCAGCGGTGGTGCGCATGAGGGTGGTCCTTAAAGTACGGGCCCAGTTCCGGCATCTGACCGGTTATTCGCCGGGTCTCGCCGAATATCCGCGCGGGGCCGCGGGCGGGGGCGCCGTTTCCCCATTGTAGGGCAAGCGCCGTGCCGGGAATCAAATGGGGAAGCGGCGACATGATTTCCGGCCGCCCTTGGGAACGGCGTGACACCCGCGCCATTTTGTGATTGACACACCTTCTTTCATCACGGAAACTGAATGAGGTTGTTGAGGTATTCAGAAACGCCGACTTCACCGGGGACTGTCCGCGGACCGACTCCCCGGCCCACCGCCAGAATTCCCCGCCGCCGAAGGCTCCCCATGAGACTTGCTTGTCCCGCACGTTTCCGCCGTCCGCGGCCCGTCACGGCCGTCGCGGCGGCGGTCCTGATGATCGCCGGGTGCGGCGGGCCGGCGGAGCCGAAACTGGTCGGCGTGACCGGGGCGGTGAAAATCGGCGGGGCGCCGATGCCGATGGGCACGGTCGAGTACCACCCCGACGCCGCCAAGGGCAACTCGCACCCGGCCAAAGTGACCGGCATGATTAAGGCGGACGGCACGTACACGCTGCAAACCGACGGCAAGCCGGGCGCGCCGGCCGGGTGGTATCTCGTGGCCGTCACCGGGAAGGGGATGCCCGACATGTCGAAAATGCAAGACCCCGGCAAAATGCCGGCCCCGCCCGCGGTGAACCCGAAATACACGAAGCCGGAGACGGCCGGGTTTAGCATCGAGGTCAAAGACGGCGCCCCGGCGGGCGCGTACGATCTGCCGCTCGTGAAATGACGACTCTTCCGTCGGCGTCCGACGGTGTGGGTATTATTCGTTCCATCCTCCGTTTCAGGAGACCGTCATGAGAAACCGCAGCCGACCGAGAACGTCGGCGTTCACTCTGATCGAACTGTTGGTGGTCATCGCCATCATCGCCATCCTCATCGGGCTGTTGTTGCCGGCCGTCCAGAAAATCCGCGCGGCCGCGAACCGCATGAAGTGCTCCAACCAGATCAAGCAACTCGGGCTGGCCGTCCAAAACTACGCCGGGACCTTCGAGACGGTCCCGCCGGCGTGGACCCCCGACGCCGGCGGCGGCACGTTCGGGTCGAACTTCGGGTCCACGTCGCCCATCAACGGGACGATCCACTTCTTGCTCCTGCCCTTCATCGAGCAGGATAATTTGTACAAGGCGGCCAACAACAACGCCTCGACCGCGGGGGTCAACAACAAGGTCATCCCCGGGTTCGTCTGCCCGGCCGACCCGACGCTCGGGAGCAACCTCCAGCGCTACGGGTACGCGTCAACGAGTTACGCCGCCAACCTCCTCGTGTTCGACCCGCGCGGGCCGGGGACGATCGTGACGGCCATGACCGACGGCACCTCGAACACCATCATCTTCACCGAACGGTACAAGCTGTGCGAGCCGGCGAGCGGCGGGTATACGGGGCCGGCGTGGGCGATGCACCCGGCGTACGTCGGCCACGGCTGGGACACGCCGGTGATCGGCTGGCGTGACACGACGGGCGGGCCGCAGCACGACCCCAGTTTCAACGGCAGTTTGAGCGGCGCCCCGACCGCCGTCCCGTTTCAGGTGTCCCCCGCCGCGAACGCGACGGCTTGGGCCGTGGCGCAGGGCGCCCACTCGGGCGTCATCTTGGCGGGGATGGGCGACGGCAGCGTGCGCAACGTCTCGTCTTCGGTGAGCCAGGCGACGTGGATTCGGGCCGGCTACCCGAAGGACGGCGCCCCGTTGGGAAGTGACTGGTAAGCGGGGTTGAATGATGAGCAGTCCGCCGCGGCCCCCGGTTCGCCGGGGCCGCGGG
>JAYTTY010000033.1:0-11991 GCA_043744795.1 Zavarzinella sp.
GCGTCCCGCCGGTCGGTGAGACTCCAACGACCGGCGGGACGCCGGTCCCACCAATGACTGGCCGCTAAAACATCCTGAATTCCGCTCTAATATTCATGCTTTCTCTCGGTCTTTCCTCTGTGGTCTCTGTGTCCTCTGTGGTTCAAACTCTTCGGTATTGCTCGTTTCCGGGTGTCACTTCTTCTTCAGCGTGAACACCAGAATCTTGGAGTCCTTGGGGCTGTCGAACTTCTCGGGCCGCTTCTCGCCGGGGAAGGCGTAGGCCAGGCGCCATTCGTTGCCCTTCATTTCGAGAATCCCTTCCGACTTAAAGCCTTTCGCGTCCCCCTCCAGCCCTTCCATGTCGATCTTCACCGGCGATTTGCCGGCGTCCAGCTTGTACGACATCATGTGGGTCTTGTCCGGGGCCTTGATGGTGATCTTGTCGGCCGTGACGATCACTTCCCCCGCCAAGGCCTTGGCGTCCACCTTATTGCCGTACTTCATGCCGGAGACGTAGACCCACGTGCCGACCAGGCTCTTGGGGTCGAACGTGTCCTTCTTGTCCTCGGCGACCGCCGCCGTGGCGACCGCGAGCGCCAACGCCGTGCTGAGCATTCGTTGCATGGCCAACTCCGTGAGGGTTCGCGGGCGGGGCCGCCCGACGCAGAGATGATAGGCCGGCCGCGGGCCGCGAACCAATCGGCGGCCTCAGTAGTCCCCCAACACTTCGCCGCCGGCCCGCGTGCCGAGGGCTTCCCACGTCTTCGGGTTCAGCGTGTGTCTCAGGAACCGCACGCTGCCGTCGCCGTAGAGGAACATCACCCCGCCGGTGTGGCGGCTGCTCGTGTCCTCGACGTGGTCGAGCGGGTTGTTCGGGACGCGGCCGTCCGCGGCCGGGCCGGTGTTGGTGAGGATCAGCGTGGCCGGGCCTTCATTGTCGTAGCCGGCCACCAGCGGCGGGTTGACGCAACCCGTCACCGCCCCGACCCACGTGGTCATCGGGGATTTGCCGCTGTGCCGTTCACCGGCGAAGATCGTGTTGCTGGACCCGTCCGTAATGTCCGCGACGCGCACTTGGCTGTTGCGGTACAGCACGCCGTTGCCGGAGTCCGGGAAGGCCGTCACTTCGTAGGTCCCGCCGACGCCGACGTAGTTGCCGAATGCCACCGTCGTCAGCGTCCCCCCGCCCGCGTCCACGACCGCGAACGTATCGGCCTTCGGCTGGTCGGACGGGCAGCGGAATCCAGGCAACGGCTTCACGCGGGCCGCCGCGTTCGCGGAGTCGCGGATGTCCAAGTTCAAATTGATCTGCCGGTACAGGTTGTCCTGCTCCAAATAGGGCAGCAGCAACGCCCCCCAACCCCAGCCGGGGCCGGTCCCCTCGGCGTTGAAACTCGGCGCCCCGGAAATGTACCCGGACGGGAAGCGGTCCATCGTCGCGTGATAGTTCTGAAACCCCAAGCCGATCTGCTTGAGGTTGTTGGAACACTTCATCCGGTTCGCCGCCTCGCGGATCTTCTGCACGGCCGGCAACAGCAGGCCGATCAGAACCGCGATGATGGCAATGACGACAAGCAATTCGATGAGCGTGAATCCATGACGGCGGGGTGACATCGGCGGCTCGGCAATTATGGTGATTACTTAGTTATACGAAATTAAACCTGATTGGTTCGTCTGTATTTCTCGAAAATATGGATGTTATTGGCTTTTAACGGGCAGAAGAGTTCAAACACTCGCCTGAGAGAATCGACAAGAGGGATTTCTCATATTCTGGCAGGACGGTGTAATTATTGCCTCAGCAGAATTCCTGTGCGTGCGCAGGCTTAAATCCCCTAGATTCGCATTTGATTCCCTCCGAATCGGTTTAATGTGAGCAGTGATGACTCACTGGGCCGACACGAGCCTCATCGCACTCCCCTACCTCAACGGTGCGACGAGGAAAACGGCGGTCCAAACACCTAACCCCTATTAGGGTCTCGTCCATGAATTGGCTGTTTGTCGGAGGGCCGCGCTTCGCGCGGTCCGGAGGTCTCGTTGCGCTGTTGTTGCTCGTCGCGGCCGGTGATTTGGCGGCCCAAGGGCCGCCGCCGCGGCGACCCCCGGTGGGCGGCGGCAACTTGAACAACCCGCCGGCGGTGACGACGCTCAGCGTCGCGCAGTTGCCGAACAAGCAGTTCCAGATCAGCGGCACCGTCACGGACGAAACTCCGGGCGGCTGCACGGTGACGATCAGCGGGGCCGCGTCCGGCACCGTCTCGGTCGCGTCCAACGGCCAGTTCAGCGGCACGTTCAACGTCCCGTCGCTCGGGGCCATCTCGGCCGTCGCCAACGACGGCACGCAGAACGGGTCGGCCTCGACGACCAACCTGACGAACGCCGCGCCGACCATCACCGGCTTGGCGGCGGTCGCCGGGAACAACAATTCATGGACCATCAGCGGCACGGTCTCCGACGAGGCCGCCTACGGGCTGACCGTCACCCTGACCGGCTTGCCGAACGGGACCGAAGTCGCCACGTGCGGCGCGGGCGGGTCGTTCAGCATTACCGTGACGATCCCGGCCAACACGTCCGGCCAGGTGACGGCCACTGTGACCGACTGGTACGGCAGCAGCGGCAGCGCCAACACGAACTTCGGGTCGTAAACCCGGCGGTCGCCCCGCCCGCGCTTGCCGGATTGCCGTAAGCTAATCGCAGCGGCCGGCCCCGGTAAAGACGCGACGCGGACGTGCGATGTCAGCCCCCTTGACAGTGACCCAGTTTTCGGCCCCGTGGCTCACGCCGCGGGGCCTTTACGTCCATATCCCCTTCTGCGCTCACCTGTGCGGGTACTGCGACTTCGCGGTCGCCGTCGGCCAAGACCACTTGATCGAATCGTACCTGGAAGCCCTCAGCCTGGAGATCGCGCGCACCGAAGTGACCGCGCCCGTCGAGACGATCTTCATCGGCGGCGGCACGCCCACCCTGTTGACGGCCGACCAACTCGGCCGCCTGTGCCGCATGATCCGCGACCGCTTCCCGGCCGCTGCGGGCTTGGAGTTCAGCATCGAGGCCAACCCGGACAGCGTCACGCCGGACAAAATCGCCGCCCTCGCGGACCACGGCGTCAACCGCGTCAGCCTCGGGGTGCAGTCCTTCCAGTCCGAGACGCTGCGGGTCTTGGACCGACAACATGCCGCGGGCCACGTCGCCCCGGCCGTCGCGGCGATTCGCCGCCGCATCCCCAATTTCTCGCTCGACTTCATCTTCGGCGCGCCCGGCCAAACACCCGCCGACTGGGAACACGACCTGACGCGCGGGCTGCAATTGGGGCCGTCGCACGTCTCGACCTACGGGCTGACCTACGAGAAGGGGACGCCGCTCTGGAAACGCCGGCACGTCGGCGGCGTCGTCGCCCTGGACGAGACGGCCGAGCTGGCGCTCTACACGCTGGGCAAGGACATCCTGACGGCGGCCGGCTTCGAGCACTACGAGATTTCCAACTTCGCCCGCCCCGGCTTGCGGTCCCGGCACAACGAGAAGTACTGGGCGAACGAGGCCCACCACGGCGTCGGCGTCGGGGCGGTGCGCTACGTCGGCGGCAAGCGGGAACACAACCGCCGCAACACGAAAGACTACATCAAGGCCGTCTTCTCCGGCGAGTCGCCGACGTTCCAGGCCGAAGAACTCTCCCCCCTGGAACGGGCGAAGGAGACGCTGGCCGTCCAACTGCGGCGCTCGGACGGCGTGAGCCGGCCGGCGTACTTGGCCCAAACCGGCTTCACGGTCGAGGCCGTGGCCGGGCATCGGTTCGAGCCGTTGATTGACGCCGGGTTGGTGACGGACGACGGCGACTGGCTGCGGCTTACCTTTCCGGGGAAGTGCGTGGCGGACGGGATCGTGTCGAAAGTGGCGTGGGGGTGAGTTTGTCTCCCCCCATCCCTTTTTGCTTGCGGGGGTTGCGTCGGCCCGTGGACCGGATCAGCCGTTGCCAATCCTCCGACAGCCTCGCCCAGGCCATGGGGTCGGCGGCAGTCGCCATCAACCGGGTGGCGAACGACCGCAGTGCCTCGGACACCGTGCGAAGACTCCGAGCTTGTGAAATCATTGACGCGAGCGTCGGGTTTGGCGAGCCATGACGTGAGCAATTGGAGTCCGCACGGCCACGCGGCTAACCGGGGTCGCCCGCCCCGGTTGCACGCCGTCCACTTTCCCCGTATCCTTCCGGCGTGCCGCCTCCCCCGCTGCCATCGAACGCCGACGTTGAGCTGTTCCTCCAGGCCCTGCGCCGCAGCCGGCTGCTCGCGCGCGGCCGGATCGACGCGGCCCTCGCGGAAATGCCCGCCGCCTGTCGGGCGGCGGCGGCCGAGATGGGGGAGTGGTTCGTCAGCCGGGAACTGCTCACGCACTTCCAAGTCGTCAAGCTTTCTCGCGGCACTTGGCAGGGGTTGGTGTTGGGGCCGTACCACATCCTTTCCCCGCTCGGCAAGGGCGGCATGGGGGCCGTCTACTTGGCGCGCGACCCCCGGCCCGAGGGGGAACGGGACGGCGGCCCGGCGTTGGTCGCCCTCAAGGTGTTGCCGGCCAAGCGGGCCAAGCAGGAAGACCGCACGCTGGCCCGGTTCCTCCGCGAGATGGACTTGGCCCGCCGCGTGGACCACCCGCACGTCACCAAAACCTTCAATGTCGGCGAGTTGGACGGCGTCCACTTCATCGCGATGGAGTACATTCGCGGGCAGAGCCTTCGACAGCAGATCACGGCCCGCGGCCCGCTCGGCGTCGCCCGGGCCGCCCGCTACTTCGCGGAGGTCGCCGACGGCCTCGGCCACGCCCACGACCAAGGGCTGATCCACCGCGACTTGAAGCCCGGCAACATGATGGTGACGCCGAACGGCCACGCCAAAATCCTCGACATGGGCCTAGCCCTCGCCATGGACGAAGACCCCGGCGACACCGACAAGAGCATCGTCGGCGGGCAAGGCTACGTCGTCGGGACGATGGACTACATCGCCCCGGAACAAGTGGACGACCCGTCGGCCGTGGACGCGCGGGCCGACCAGTACGCCCTCGGGTGTTCGATGTATTTGGCGCTCACCGGGCAGCCGCCGTTCCCCGGCGGCACGTCCATCGAGAAGATGAAGCGGCACCGGACCGAGTACCCGGCCCCGATCACGGACCACAACCCGACCGTCTCCGCCGACTTCGCCCGCATCGTCGAACGGCTCATGGAGAAGTCCCCGGCCAAGCGGTACGCCAACGCCAAACAAGTGCGGCGCGCCTTGTTGCCGTGGGCGGCCGGCGACCCGGATCGCCCGCTGGACACGGACCCGCACCAGACGGAAGCCCAAGTGTTGCAGGAACTCGAACAGGCCCAGCCGGACCCCGGCGGCTTCTTCGAGTCGATCCCCGTGGCGGTGTTCGGCGACCGGGCCAGGAAGTATTCCCACGAGACGGCCGGCGCCGAAGTCCCCGCCGTCAAGCCGCCGCCGGTCCCCGGCGCGGCGGCCGGGCAGGTCGGCAAGGCGTTCCCGATTTGGCTGCTGATTTTGGCCCCGATCGTGCTGTGTATCATTCCCGGCTTCGCCGTGGCAATCGGGGCGTACTTCCTCCTAAAATGACGCGACACTCACGGGAGGGGACGCCGATGCGCTGGGCTTTGCTGGTCGGGGTGGTCGGGGCCGGGTTCGCGGGCGCCGCCGAGGACAAGGCGGCCGAGGTCTTCAACCCGAAGGCGCCGCCGCTGAAGATCGAGATCATGATCGACAAGGAGAACAAGGCCCTGCTGGACAAGGACCCGCGCAAGTACGTTAAGGTGACGTTCCAGGCGAACGACCTCGTCCTCAAAGACGTGGGGATGCACCTGAAAGGGGCCGCCGGCTCCTTCCGCAATTGGGACGACAAGCCGGCCCTCACGCTCAATTTCAACAAGTTCGTCAAGGGCCAGTTGTTCCACGGCATGGACAAGACGTACCTGAACAACTCGGCCCAGGACGGCTGCTACTTCAACGAGATCGTCGCCGCCGACGTGTTCGCCCGCGCCGGGCTGCCGACCGCCCGCTTCACGCATGTGCGCGTGGAACTCAACGGCCGCAAGGTCGGCATGTACCTGCTGAAAGAAGGGTACGACAAGCCGTTCCTGAGCCGCTTCTTCCCGGACAACACCGGCAACCTGTACGACGGCGGCTTCCTGCAAGACATCGACGCCGCCCTGAAGCAAGACCGCGGCCCGACCACCGACCGCAAAGACTTGCAAGCCCTGCTGGCCGCCTGCCGGATCGCGGACGAGAAGAAGCGGTGGGAGGCCGTCAACAAGCTGATGGACGTGGAAAAGATGGTGTCCCTCGCCGCCATGGAGACCCTGACCGGGGACTGGGACGGCTACGCCCGCAACCGCAACAACTACCGCCTCTACCACGACCCGAAGACGGACAAGTTCGTCTTCATCCCGCACGGCAAGGACCAACTCTTCCAGAACCCCGGCGACGCCCTCTGGCACGGCTGGCAGGGCATCGCCGCCGCCGCCGTACTGAACCACCCGGAGGGGAAGAAGCTGTACATCGCCCGCATGAACGAACTGATGAAGACCGTCTTCACCGCCGAGAGCATCAACAAGGTGATCGACGCGTATGTGCCGCGGGCCAAGGAGATCGCCAAGGAGATCGACAAGAACTACCCGAAGGAGTTCGAGAACCAAGCGAACGCCGAGAAGCAGCGCATCAAGGAGCGCATCGAGTTCGTGAAGAAAGAACTGCCGAAGTTGAAGTGAGACGAACGCCCGAAAAGACATTTTTTTAGCCACGGATCGAACACGGACGAAACACGGATAAAGACAGAAGAGAAGAACTTAACCACAGAGGACACAGAGGACACAGAGAAAAGCCAAAACAGAGGAAAGGCATTTATAAGAATGTCTTCTCCGTCTCTGTCTTTCCTCTGTGTTCTCTGTGTCCTCTGTGGTTAAGTTCCTCTCTTCTCTTTTTCGCCTCGGTATCATGTAATACCCGCCCCCCCCGCCCGTATCCCTCCTGTGGATGATTTGTCGGCCCCCCGCCGGCTCTGGTAGAATGGCTCCCTCTCCCCGTCGGACTGCGAAGAGGCGATTATGCGGAAGGTTTTCCCGGCCCTCCTTTTGGGGGTGGCGCTCGTCTGTCTGTCGGCCTGCGCCAAGCCGGCGCCGGCGTTGGCCCAGACCAAGCCGCCGGAAGTGATCGTGGACTTCCCGACCCAGAAAGTCGTCACCGATTACGAGGACTTCACGGGCCGCACCGAGCCGATCCAGATGGTGGAAATCCGCTCCCGCGTCACCGGGTACTTGGACGAGATCCACTTCACGGACGGCAAGGACGTCGTCGCCAACCAGCCGCTGTTCGACATCGACCCCAAGACGTACCAGGCGACACTCGACCAGTCCGTCGCCAACGTCAGCCAGGCGCAGGCCCGGCTCGACCGCCTGCAGCGGGACTTCGAGCGCGTCCAGACGGGCGTCGTCGGCGGGTCCGTCACGCGGGAGGAGTTCGACCGCGTGTCCGGGGACCGGGCCGAGGCCACCGCCGCGTTGGCGCTGGCCCGGGCCAGCAAGGCCCTCGCGGAGACGAACTTCAAGTTCACCAAGATCCTCGCCCCATTCGCCGGCCGGACCAGCCGGCGCATGATCGACCGCGGCAACCTGGTGAAGGCCGACGACACGATCCTGACGACCATCGTGGCCCTCGACAAGATTTACGCCACCTTCGACATCGACGAGCGGACGCTGTTGCGCCTCCGCCGGCTGAACCGCGAGGGGAAGACCGATTCCCCCCGGACGGTCAAGGTGGAAGTGGAAATCGGCCTCGCGGACGAGGAGGGCTTCTCCCGCAAGGCCGTCATCGACTTCATCGACAACCGGCTGAACGCCGCCACCGGCACGCTGCAAGTGCGGGCCGTCCTGGACAACCCCAACCTGATGCTCTCCCCCAACCTGTTCATCCGCGTGCGCGTCCCGGTCGGCCGGCCGCACGAGGCGATCCTCGTGCCGGAAGAGGCTCTCGGGTCCGACCAAGGGCAGAAGTATGTGTACGTGGTCAACGCCGAGGACGAAGTGGTGTACCGCCGCGTGGAGGTCGGCCAAGAGTGGAACCAGCAGCGCGCCATCGTGAAGGGCGTGCAGGCCGGCGACCGCGTGATCGTCAGCGGCCTCCAGCGCGTCCGCCCCGGCGTGAAGGTGACGCCCAAACAAGCCGAGCCGAAAATAAGATGAACCACAAAGGCACAAAGGTGAACGAAGACGCACGAAGAAAGCCTAAGAAAATTTCTTCTCCAATCTTCTTCGTGCATCTTTGTGTGACCTTTGTGCCTTTGTGGTGAATGCCTTTCGCCTTCGCCGAGCCACTGCCCGTGTTTGTCCGCTTCTTCATCGACCGGCCGATCTTCGCCAGCGTGCTGTCCATCGCGGTCACGCTGGCCGGGGTGTTGGCCGGCCCGGGGTTGCCGCTGTCGCAATACCCGCCGGTGACGCCGCCCACGATTCAGGTGGACTGCAACTACCCCGGCGCCAGCGCCAAGGTCGTCTCGGAGACCATCGCCTCCCCCATCGAGCAGCAGGTCAACGGCGTGGAGCAGATGCTCTACATGACCTCGCAATGCACGTCCGACGGGTCGTACACGCTCACCGTCACGTTCGAGATCGGCACGAACCTGAACCTCGCCCAAGTGCTGGTGCAGAACCGGGTGAACCTCGCCCTGCAGAACCTGCCGGACGTGGTGCGGGCCACCGGGGTGACGACGCGGAAGCGGTCCCCGGAAATCCTGATGACGGTCAGCATCAACTCGCCGGACGCGACCTACGACCAACTGTACCTGAGCAACTACGCGCTGACGCGGCTCAAGGACGAGTTGTCGCGCACCCCCGGCATCAGCGACGTGACGATCTTCGGCCAGCGCGACTACGCCATGCGCGTCTGGGTGGACCCGGAGAAGCTGGCCGCCCGCGCCCTGAGCGCGAACGACGTGGTGGCCGCCCTGCGGGAGCAGAACACCCAAGTCGCCGCCGGGCAAGTGGGCCAGCCGCCGGCCGCGGACGGCCAGCCGGTGCAGATCACCCTCTCGTCCCTCGGCCGGCTGTCCACCGTCGAGGAGTTCGAGCAGGTGGTGGTGAAGGTCGGGGCGAACGGGCGGGTGGTGAAAGTCCGGGACGTGGCCCGCGTGGAACTCGGCTCCCGCGTGCAGGACGTGTCGAACCGCTTCGACAATAAGCAGACGGTCGGGCTGGCCATCTTCCTGCTGACCGGGGCGAACGCCCTGGAAGTCGGCGACCGCGTGAAGGAAGCCGTCGCCGTGGCCAGCAAGGACTTCCCGGCCGGCGTGAAGGCCGAGGTCGGCTACGACACGACGCCGTTCATCAAGGACTCCATCTGGGAAGTGTTCAAGTCCCTGCGGGACGCGATCATCCTGGTGGCCGTCGTCGTGCTGGTGTTCCTGCAAAGCTGGCGGGCGGCCATCATCCCCCTCCTGGCCGTGCCGGTGGCCATCGTCGGGACGTTCGCGGTCATGTCCCTCATCGGCTTCTCGCTGAACAACCTGACGCTGTTCGGCTTGGTGCTGGCGGTCGGCATCGTGGTGGACGACGCCATCGTCGTCGTCGAGGCCGTCCAGCACCAGGTGGAGTTGGGGCTGGCCCCGCGGGACGCCACGGTCGCCGCCATGAAGGAAGTCACCGGCCCGGTGTTCGCGGTCGGGGTGGTGCTGGTGGCCGTGTTCGTGCCGTGCGCGTTCCTGTCCGGGATCGTCGGGCAGTTCTTCCGGCAGTTCGCCGTCACCATCGCCGTCAGCACGCTGATCTCGACGTTCAACTCGCTCACCCTCAGCCCGGCCCTCGCGGCCCTGCTCATCCGGCCGACGAAGGGGCGTCAGGACGTGGTCACGCGCGTCATGAACTTCGCGTTCGGCTGGTTCTTCTGGCTGTTCAACAAGGCCTTCGGCGGGGTGGCGTGGGCGTACTTCAAGAGCGTCGGCCTCGCCATCCGCGTGCCGCTGGTCGTGCTGGCCGGGTACGTCGGCCTGCTGGCCGCCGGCGTGTGGGAGTACCAGCGGCTGCCCATCGGCTTCATCCCGATGCAGGACAAGGGCTACCTGATCGCCAGCGTGCAGATGCCGGACTCCGCGTCGGCCGAGCGCATGCGGGAGGCCATCAAGAAAATCTCGGGCATCGCCCTCGCCACGCCCGGCGTCAAGCACGTCAACAGCATCGCCGGCAACTCGTTCGTCCTGAGCGCCTACGGGTCGAACTTCGGGTCGATGTTCATCATCCTCGACGGCTTCGAGAACCGGACGACGCCGGAACTGTACTCGGAGGCGATCACCGCCAAGCTGCGGGCCGCCATCGCCAAGGCGGTCCCGGAGGCGCAGGTGAACATCTTCGGCGCCCCGGCCGTGTCCGGCCTCGGCCGGGCCGGCGGCTTCCGCATCATGGTCGAGGACCACGCCGACGTCGGCCCGCGCGTCCTCCAGGGGCAGACGGACAACTTCATCGAGAAGGCCAACCAGCAGCCCGGCCTCGTCGGCCTGTTCACCGTGTACCGCACGAACTCGCCGCAAATCTTCCTCGACATCGACCGCACCGCCTGCGCGACCCATGGCGTCGAACTGCGGGACGTGGCCAGCCTGTTGCAGGCGACCATCGGCGCCCGGTACGTGAACGACTTCAATCTGCTCGGGCGCACGTGGCAGGTGAACGTGCAGGCCGAGCAGCGCTACCGGGACGAGTTGGAAGACATCAAGAAGCTCAAGATCCGCAACAAGCAAAACCTGATGGTCCCGCTGGGCACGCTCTTGAAGGTGCGGGAAGAGAGCGGGCCGCTGGTCATCACTCGGCACAACATGCACCCGGCGGCGGCGGTGAACGGCAACCTCGCCCCGGCCGTCAGCACCGGGGACGCCATCGCCGTGATGGAGAAGCTCGCCGATGTCGAACTGCCCAAGGGGATGGGCTACGAGTGGTCCGAACTCTTCTTCATCGAGCGCCGGGTCCGCAACACGGGGACGATCATCTTCGCCATCTCGGTGGCGTTCGTGTTCCTGGTGCTGGCGGCCCTGTACGAGAGTTGGGCCTTGCCGCTGGCCGTCATCCTCGTGGTGCCGGTGTGCGTGGTCGGGTCACTGGCGGCCGTCGCCGTCTCCGGCAAGGACGTGAACATCTTCACCCAAGTCGGCTTCGTGGTGCTGATCGGCCTGGCGTGCAAGAACGCCATCCTGATCGTGGAATACGCGAAAATGTCCCGCGACCACGGCGCCGACCGCGTGACGGCCGTGCTGGCGGCGTGCAAGCTGCGCTTCCGGCCGATCTTGATGACCTCCCTGGCGTTCATCCTCGGCGTCGTCCCACTGATGGTCGCCACCGGGGCCGGGGCCGAGATGCGCCAAGCCCTCGGCACGGCCGTCTTCGGTGGCATGTTGGGCGTCACCGTCTTCGGCATCGTCCTGACGCCCGTTTTTTATGTGGTGATCGACTGGCTCTCGGAGGCAAGAATCTTCCATCACCCGCAGGTGATGCAGTTTTCCCGCCGGGCGCGCTGGGTGTTGACGCTCCAATTCGTGAAGCCGGCCTTCGCCAAGGTGAGTGAATCGCTCCGGGCGGTGTTCCGGCCGAAAGGGGTGGGGTCGTGAGCGTTTTTCGGCCTGAAGGGCCGTTTAACATAGCCCAGCCCGCAAGGGCTGGGTCCGGATTGCAACAAGGTTTTTCGGCCTGAAGGGCCGATTAACATAGCCCGGTCCGTGAGGGCCGGGAATCGACCGGCCCCGGGGGCAGCAATCCGGCCCTGACGGGACCGGCGGCAGATAATCGGTCCTTCAGACCGAGGCCGTTGATGACGGGATGTCCCAGCCCTGACGGGCTGGGCTATGTTAATCGGCCCTTCAGGCCGAAAGACGGGCGACTGATGACGTGATGTCCCCAGCCCTCACGGCTGACAGTTCATCACATCTATTGGCATTGACGGGGATCGGAAACTGGAGTCCGATGGTCTTCTCCGGAGGATCTTGACGATGACGACGGCCGTT
>JAYTTY010000034.1:0-11963 GCA_043744795.1 Zavarzinella sp.
CCGAGGGGGCTGCGACGGATGCCAACAGCGACCCCCGCCTAAATTTCCCTCTGCCCCGGCCGGAAACCTACCCTTGTAAGGGGCCGGGGGGTTAGGTTGTCTTTCGCCGCCAGCCCGTTTCTTCCTCTCTCCAATCTTCCCCCATGCCCACCACCCCAAAACCCCGCCGCCGCCGCCGGTGGCTGCTGATCGCCCCCCTTCTCCTCATCGTCGCCGTCGTCGGCTACATCGCCTTCCCCAAAAAGGACACGTTCACCGTCGGCCCGGAGACGACCTACGTCACCGGCCCCCTCGACGCCGACGGCCGCGTCGATTACGTCGCCGCCCTCAACACGCGGCTGCGCGGGGACATTACCCCCGAGCAGAACGCCAACGTCTTGATCTGGCAGGCCATCGGCCCGCGGCCCGAGGGCCGCCCGATGCCGGACGAATACTTTCAGTGGCTCGGCGCCGCCGCCCCGCCGGAGGCCGGAACGTACTTCGTCCAGTGGCACACGTTCGCCCAAGACTGGGACCAAAAGAGGCGGGATCCGGCGCTCCTCCCGCCGGCCCCAGATGATGTCCGCCACGCCGCCCGCCATGACCGGGCGCGGCAGTGGCCGTGGGCGGCCGCGGCCGAGCCGGATCTCGCGGCGTGGCTGGCGAAAATCGACGCCCCGCTCGCCCTGCTTGACCGGGCGACGGCGCGCCCCGCGTATTACAACCCGCTCTTGCCGAAGCGCGGCCCCGACGGCCGGGCCGGCCTTTTATATGGCGGCTCGGGAACCGTCATGATCGCCCACCGGGCGGCGGCGACGGCGCTGCTCTGCCGGGCCATGATGCGCCTCGGCGCCGGCCAACCCGACGCGGCGTGGCGAGACTTGATGACGTGCCACCGCCTCGGCCGCCTGTGGGAAGGGGGCGGGTCGGTGACCGAGTACCTCGTCGGCGTCGGCGTCCAGATGACCGCGATGCGCGGCGAGGCGGTCTTCCTGAGCCGAGCCAAACTCACGGCCGCCCAACTCGCCGCGTGCCAAGCCGACCTCGGCCGCTTGCCCGCGCCGACCCGCGTCGCGGACAAGGCCGACCTGGTCGAGCGGTTCACCGTACTCGACGCCCTCCAGCACATCGCCCGCGACGGCCCCGGCTCGGAAGCCTTCGACTTGGTCGCCGGGGCGGACCGGCCGGCCGCGGAACGGTGGCTCGGCCGCGCCGTCGATTGGGACCCGCCCCTGCGGCTGGCGAACCGGATGGTTGACCGTCTCGCCGCCGTCCTGCGGGAGGACGGCTCCCCGGCCCGCGACGCGGCGCTCGGCGACTTGGGGCGGGAAATGGACAACAAAGTCGCGGAAGTGGCCCGCGACGAGAACGACCGCCCCGCCGCCTTCCGCTCGCCGGCCGCGCGCGTCGAGGTGGTCGCCCGCGTGCTGGTCGGCCTGTCGTCCTTGGCCGCCAAACTGGCCGTCACGGAAGACCGCGTGGCCCAACAGCGCCGCACGCTGTCCGTCGCCGTCGCCTTGGCCGCCTACCGCCTCGACCGCGGGGCGTACCCGGAAACATTGGCGGACGTGGCCCCCAAGTACCTGCCGGAAATCCCGGCCGACGTGTGTTCCGGCAAGCCGTTAAAGTACCGCCGCACCGCCGCCGGCTACCGCCTCCACAGCGTCGGCGCCAACCACGCGGACGACGAGGGCCGCAGCTTCCAAGACGACCCCAAGGGCGACGACATGCTCATTGAGATGCCGGCCAAGGAGCCGCCGCCCGTGAAGAAGCCGGAGCCGGCGGCCATGCCGGACGACGACCCCGAGTGACGAACGGCCGGGCCGAACAGCCGCTCGATGGCGGCGGCGCCTACAATGTCCACCGATCTCTGGGAGAGGATGTCCCACTTTTCGAGGCCCGACGGCCCCTTCACTTGATGCCACTGGGGGCGCGACGCGCGACCCGGGGCATTGTGCAACGCCGTCGGGGTAAAAACCGGCCGCACAAGATGACGGAATTCTCGGAGACCGCCCGCATGCCTTTCCCCGTCGTCGTCATGCTCAGCGCCGGCGGGACGACGCTGCAAAACTTGCTGGACCGCGTCGCCGCCAACACCCTCGACATTGACATCGTCCACGTGATCTCGAACCGCCCGGACGCCTACGGCCTCGAACGGGCGAAGAGGGCCGGCATCCCCGCGAGCGTCATCGAGCGCAAGGCGTTCGCTTCAGTCGAAGAGTTCGCCGCCGCCAACTTCGCCGTTTGCCGGCAGGCCGGGGCGAAGCTCGTCGCCCTCGCCGGGTTCTTGCAACTGTTGCGCATCCCCGAGGACTTCACGCACCGCGTCGTGAACATCCACCCGTCGCTGCTCCCGGCGTTCGGCGGCAAGGGCATGTACGGCCACTTCGTCCACGAGGCGGTGCTGACGTTCGGGGCCAAGGTCACCGGCTGCACCGTCCACTTCGCCGACAACGAGTTCGACCACGGGCCGATCATCTCCCAGAGCGTGGTCGACGTGCTGCCGGGCGACGACCCGGACACGCTGGCCAAGCGCGTGTTTGATGCCGAGTGCGAGGCGTACCCGAAAGCCATCGGGGCGCTCGCGGCCGGGAAGATTTCGGTGAGCGGGCGGCTGGTGAAGTGGGTGTAACCCATTTGATCGCAAGTCCCGGGGTTCGCAAAGCCTCACCCGCGGGCTACATTCCGTCGCCCCTCCGGGGCTAAGACACGGCTTTGGTTTTCAGCCCCGGAGGGGCGACGGAGTGTAGCCCGCGGGTGAGGCTTTGCGAACCCCGGGAGTTTTTCACGGCGAACGGTGAGCCGATCCTCAAACCGGGCTTGCGTCGGTTGCCCGAAACCGCCACACTCTCCCCCTTATGAATCCGGCTCACGGAGAGGCCCCTTGAACAGTGTGTCCCTGGACGCGGCGCGCCCGCTCGATGTCGAACGACTGCCGACGCTGACGCCGTCCGCCCCCGGCGCCAAGCGGTCGGGGACGGAACGGCTGTTCCTCCTGGAGTTCAACGAACTCTGCCCGCAGTTGCTCGAACAGTTCATGGCCGAGGGGCTGCTGCCCAACTTCTGGCGCTTCTACGCCTCGTCCGAGGCGTACACCACGGACGCGGGCGAGTCGCCGGACAATTTGGAGCCGTGGATTCAGTGGCCGACCGTCCATTCGGGGTTGCCGTTTGCCGAGCACGGCGTGTACCGGCTCGGGGACGGCCGGAAGCTGGCGTCGAAGTGCGTCGCGGAGGCGCTGTCGGACGCCGGCGTGCGCGTCGGCGTGTGCGGCAGCATGAACACGAACTACCGGGCCGTCAACGGGTACGTGTTGCCGGACGCGTGGGACAAGGGCGCCGAGGCGCACCCCGCGGCGTTGAGCGCGTACTCCGGGACGCTGGCCCGACTGGTGCAAGAGTCGTCGCGAGACAAGGCGTCCAAGAAAGACCTGCTGAACTTCGGGTGGTTCCTCGCCAAGCACGGACTGACGGCCGGGGCCGTGTGGCAGGCCGTCAAGCAACTGGCGGCCGAGCGGTTCGACAAAGGCCTCGGCTGGCGGCGGGCCTGCGTGCTGGACCGCTTCCAGTACGACCTGTTCCGCACATTGAACCGCCGGCACCGCGTCCGCTTCGGCACGTTCTTCTGCAACAGCACCGCCCACTTCCAGCACTACTACTGGCGGAACATGGAGCCGGGGGCCTTCGCCGTGCCGCCGCCGGAGACCGACTCGCCGTCGCTGCGGGACGCCATCCGCACCGGGTACGAGCGGATGGACCGCCTCGTCGGCCGCTTCCTGCGCCACTACGGCCGGGACCGCCTGATCCTCTGCACGGCCCTGAGCCAACAGCCGTGGGCCGACACGACGAAATGCACCTACCGCCCCGTCGGCTTCGACCGCCTGTTCGCGTTCGCCGGGGTGGACGTGCCGAAGACCGCCGCCAAGCCGGTGATGGCCGAGCAGTTCCACCTCACTTGCGGCACGCCCGCCGCCGCCGCGGTGGCCGAGGCTTTGCTGAAAGACTTGTCGTTCGGCGCCGAGCCGCTGATGGCCGTCCGCCGGGACGGGGCGAATTTGTTCGCCGGCTGTCGCGTCTTCGTCCCCGGCGTGATGGACAAGCCCGTCGTCCGTCAGTCGACCGGCGAAACAAAATTGTTCCGCGAGTTGTTCTACCCCATCCACACCATGCGCAGCGGCCGGCACCACCCGGACGGCGTCCTGTGGGTCCGCACCGGCACGCACAAGGTCGTCAAAGACCGCGTGCCGCTGACGGCCGTCGCCCCGACGATCTTGGCCCACTTCGGCGTGGAAGCGCCCGCCACGATGCGGACGCCGCCGCTGCCGGCGGGATGACAAACTGCCGCGAGGCGGTCTTGGGCGGCGCGCCGGAACCCCGAGGGTAAAAGGCTCCGATTTTGTCTTCGTTGGCGTCCCGGCTTCAGCCGGTCTTCCGCGGGGGCCGCCGCCCCACCGGCGCGATCACCGTCCGGGCGGGCGTCTCGAAGACCGGCTGAAGCCGGGACGCCAACGGAATCCAAATCCGGCCGCCGCGTGATTGGCTTCCGGCATTCGCCCGAGACCGCCTGACGGCGGTGTTGATAAGACATTCGGGAACCCGCCCCCGGAGGTTCCCCGCATGGCCAACATTGCCGTCATCCTGCCCGCCGCCGGGCAGTCGTCCCGGTTCGCCGGCCGGGAGAAGAAGCCGTTCACCTCGCTCGACGGCCGGGCCGTGTGGCTGCGGACGGCCGAGTTGTTCACGGGCCGGCCAGACGTGAGGCAGGTGTTGCTGGTCGTCTCCCCCGAAGACCGCGAGATGGTGGTCAGTCGCTTCGGGGCGACGTTCATGTTCATGGACGTCACCCTGGTGAACGGCGGGGCCGAGCGCTTCGAGTCGGTTGCCAACGCCCTCGCCAAACTGCGCGACGACATCGACTTCGTGGCCGTCCACGACGCGGTGCGCCCGTGTACGCCGCCCGCGGTGATCGACGCCGTTTTCCAGACGGCTGTCCGCGAGGGGGCGGCGCTGCCCGGCGTGCCCGTCGCGGACACGCTGAAGCGCGTGGCCGCCGACATGGCCGTGCGCGAGACGGTGGGGCGGCAGGGCTTGTGGCACGCCCAGACGCCGCAAGTGTTCCGCCGTGATTGGCTGACGGGCGCCTACGCCCGCCGCGGGGAATTGGGGAAGGCCGTCACGGACGACGCGCAACTCGTGGAAGCCGCCGGGCACCCCGTGCGCATGGTGCCGGGGTCGGTGTTCAACGTGAAGATCACGACGCCGGAGGACATGCGACTGGCGGAGATGTTCTTGAACAAGAAAGAGGCCGAGGCGCCGAAGAAGGCGGCCCGGCCGTTTGACGACGATCGGTTCGAGTGAGGGTCAACTCACTTCTTCGCGGGCGGGGCGACCGGCGGGGCGACCGGCGGCACGACGGCCGGCGTCTTCGGCGGCACGACGGCGACCGCCTTCAACTTCTCCACCTCGGCCTTGAGGGCCGTCAACTCTACCGTGGACTTGTCCGCGGCCGCCTTCGTTGCGGTCATCGCCGCTTGCGTGGCGGCGACGGCTTGGGCCTTCGGGGCGTAGATGTCGGCGGCCAGTTTGGCGGCGGCGGCGGCGGTCACGGCGTTCTGGGCGGCCGGGGCGTAGGCGGCGCTGGCGGCGTTGAATGCGGCCGTCAGGTCGGCGACAGCTTTGGCGGCGGCGGCCGACTCGGCGGCGGCCTTGTCCCCCTCGACCTTCGACGCGGCGGCGGCGGCCTGCAACTCGGCGTTCGTCTTGTTGGCCACGGCGGCGGCCATGATCTTCGTGGCCGCTTCGACCAGCGCCTTCGCCTTCACGTCGGCGGCGAGCGCCTTCGCCTGGGCCGGGGCCAGGCCGGCTTGGGCCTTGTCCACGTTCGCCTTGAGCGCGGCCGCTTGGGCCTGGGCGGCCGTGGAGACCGCGGCGGCGTCCGTACTCAGGCGCAGGGCCGGGGCGGCGTCCGCGGCGGCGACGGGCAACTTCGCGGCGGCGTCGGCGGCGGCCTTCGAGGTCGCGTCGGACTCGGCCTGCTTCGCGGTCATTTCCTTCGTCGCGGTGTCCAGCGTCCGGGCGGGGGCGGCCGGCGGGTTGGTCGTCGCCTGCACCAACACTTTCGCGTCGGCGGCGGCGTAGGCGATCACGCTGCCGGCCCAGTCCCCGGCGTACACTTTCGTGCCGTCGTGGCTGAACGCGGCCCGCAGGCCCAGTTCGACCGTCGCCGGCATGGCCTTGGTGTTCACCCCGTTCATGTCCCACACCTTCGCCACCTTGTCCCGGCCCGCGCTGACCAGGCGGTTGTCGTGGGCGAACTTGACGGCCTGCGCCCCGGCGGCGTGCGCGCCCCACGTCTTAATCTGGTTGCCGTTCTCCATCTCCCACAGCTTGATCGTCGTGTCCTCCCCGCAGGAGGCCAGCACGTTCGAGTCGTCCCGCCAGCTCACGTCCAGCACGGCCGCGGTGTGGCCGCGCAGGTTGTAGAACTCGCGGCCCGTCGCCGACTCCCACACCATCAGGCCGCCGGCCCGGTCGCCGGTCGCCAGCAGCACGCCGTCCGGGCTGAACTCGACGGCGTAAATCCAGTCCGTGTGCTTCTTCATCTCGGTGACGAGCGTGCCGTCCTTGGTGGAGTACAGCCGCACCATCTTGCTCGGGCCGCCGAGGGCGATCAACTGCTGGTCGGCCGAGATGTCCGCGGCCAGGACGGCGTCCTGCTCGTTGCCGACTTCGATGATCTGCTCGCCGGTCTTGATGTCGTACACCACGACCTTGCCGGCCTGCCCGCCGCGGCCGCCGCCCGCCAAGAGCAGGCTGCCGTTGCGGCTGAACTTCAGGGTCGTCGGCGTGCCGTGCGTGAACGGCAGGATGCCGAGCAGTTCCAGCGTGTCGCCGTGGTACAGCAGCACTTGCTTCTGCCCGCCGACGGCCAAGAGCGGCGCCCACGGGCTGGCGGCCATCGCGATCACGGCGTTGGCCTTGATCGTCGAGACCACGGCGACTTTGCTCAGCGGCTTCGTCGGCATGGGGACCACGTCCGGCTTGCCGCGCTTGACGGACATGAGGCCCACTTCGGCCTTCGGCTTCACGGCCACCGGCTTGCTGCCCGCGTTCTCGAGCGCGCCCTGGGTGATCCACAGGGCCATCAGGTCGAGTTGCTCCTTGGCGATCTCCGGGAGCTTCGGCGGCATGTACGGCTGTTCCTTGTGGGCCGTCAGCCGCCACAGCCGCGAGGCGTCCGCGTCCCCCGGCTTCACGACGGCGCCGGACGCCCCGCCCTCCATCGTCTTCGCGTAGGTGCTGAGGTCGAGGCCCCCCTTGCCGTTCTCCCCCTTGTGGCAACCCATGCAGTGCTGCGTGAGGATCGGCATCATGTGCTGGTCGAACGTGGTCTTCGTCTTGGCGTCCGCGGCGACGGAAGTGCTGGCCGCCAAAATCGTCGCGGCGACCGAGAGGTAGGATCGTTGAAAAGTCATCGGATGTCTCGCCCTAGTTCTGCGTAAGTCTTTTGAAAGTCACTCGTCTTTTGCCTATCCCGCTTCCACGACGGGAGATGCTTTCGGCTAATGAGCGATTCGCCTCATCATGCGATACCGCGCCACCTCGGCCCCGCCGCCGATCACGCAACCGATGGCTAAAATCATGCCGCCGCGCCAAAAGGTGTAGCCCGTGTTCGTATCGGCCGCTTGTTGTGCCGCTCGGCCTGACACTTCCATCCAGATCCCGGCCGTCAGAAAAACTGTGCCCAAACAAGTCGCGGCAACGCCGAACCACAAGCGCCGCCGCGCTCGCTTTGGATAAAGCTGGTGGCGAATGACCTCCAACATGCACGCGACCGCATTCAAGTCGCGGCGGTCAATTGTCAGCGTCTTTCCCGACGCATCCCTAAAGTAACAGTCCTTCTTGCCCAACCAAAAATTCGGCGGCGTGAACCGGGAATAGGCCGCTTCCGCCGACCACCGGCCGGCTTCGTTCCCCGCCGCGTCCTTCAACACCACGTCGGGGTAAAGCGTCAGCGTCCACAAGTCGGAATCGACGCGAGCCGTGTCGTCCGGCGGGATTACCCTCACGATCATTGCTCGCCTCCCGGAGTCGTATCTACCCCGCGGAATATCAGTAAAAAGTTTACACGTTGGCAAGCTAGCTTGGTCAGGCAACCCGAACCTATTGTTGCAGATTCAGCGGTCGGCAGGGCGGGGCAATTTAGGCGGGCGGGGCCGGTCGTCGGGGTCGCGCGGCCGGACGACCGTTGCGGGCGGCAGAACCGGTTTGGGCGAGGTCTTCGGTCTTTACCCCGAAGGGGTTTCACAACACAGCCCGGGGTCGCGTTTCGCGCACCCCGGGAACGTGTACACCCGAATACCGGCCAACCCTGAAAGGGTTGCACAACCGACCTTCACGCCCTTGTGGAACCCTTTCAGGGTTCAAAACATTTCTTGGCATCGTGTCCCGGGGTGCGCCGAAGCGGCGACCCCGGGCTTTGCTGTTCAACCCCTTCGGGGTAAAAACCGAAACCCTCAGTGGTTGAACATGAACTCCCGCGTGTTCATCAGCGCCCAGAACACGTCTTCCAAGCCGCGGGCCTTGTCCGGCTCCTCGGCCAGGGCGGCTTTCAGGCGGTCCAGTTCAATCTGGGAGGGCTTGCGCACCAGCGTCCGCAGGTACATTTCTTCGACGATGGCTTCGAGTGGCTTCTTCTCGGCCAGGCGCTTGCCGACCAAGTTGCCGGCGCGGATGCGCTGCGTCGTCGCGTCGCCGTTCAGCAGGTGCAGGCTCTGGGACAGCGTCGGCTCCAGTTTCACTTCGCAGGAGCAGACGCTCTCGCGGGTGGCCCGGCCGAACGTCGTCAGGAAGTAGTTCGTCACGTTGCCGTCGGCGATCTGCACGGCCCGGGCGCCGAGCGGCAGGCCGGGGAACTTGTTCTTCGTCTCCGTCACCTCGGAGATCACGTCCAGCATCGTCTCGGCCCGGATGCGGCGGACGGACTGCCGGGCGAAGTTCCGCGTGTCGGACTCGTTGGACGGGGTCGGCACCGTGGACAGTTGGTACGTCCGCGACGTGCAGATGTCCCGCACCAGCTTCTTGAAGTCGTACTTGTACGCGGTGAACTTCGTGCCGAGCGCGTCCAGCAGCTCCCGGTTGGACGGCGGGTTGCTCACGCGCACGTCGTCAACCTCGTTGATGATCCCCTGCCCGAAGAAGTGGGACCACACGACGTTCGACAGGTTGGTGGCGAAGTACGGGTTGTCCGGGGAGGCCAGCCACTGGGCCATCACGACGCGGCGGTCCTTGCCGGCCACGTCCGGCTCGGCGCCGCCCAAGAACTTCGGCTTCATCTGCCGGCCGCCGATGGGGTGGGCCACTTCGCCGCCGCCGGAGTTGAACACGATGATCTCGCGCGGGTCGTCCGTCCCCTTGCGGCCGATCTGGCTGAAGAAGGCGGCGAACCCGTAGTAGTCGTCCATCTTCCAGCGGTCGAACGGGTGGTTGTGGCACTGTGAACACTGGATCCGCATGCCCATGAACACCTGGGCCACGTTCTCGGACACCTTCAGGATGTCCGTCTCGTTCTGGTAGTAGTTCGTCACCGGGTTCTTGAACGTCCCGCCGTTGGCCCCGAGGATTTCCTGCACCCACTCGTTCACCGGGACGTTCTTGGCGATCTTGTCCTGCAGCCAGTTGAAGTACAGGAGCGTCGCCTTGTAGCTCACCGTGTTGGACGACTTGATCTGCAGCAGCTCGGCCCACTTCATCACCCAGAGTTCGGCGAACTCCTTGCGGCCGAGAAGCTCGTCCACCAGTTGGTCTCGCTTGTTGCTGGCCGGGTTCTTCGTGAAGCGGTCGGTCTCCTCCGGCGTGGGGAGCAGGCCGATCACGTCCACGTACACGCGGCGCAGGAAGGCCTCGTCCGTGCACAGTTCGGACGGCGTCACCCGCAGGTCGCGGAGCTTCTTGTTGACCAGCGTGTCGATGTAGTTGTTCTCCGGCACGTTCGCCGGGGTGAACTGCAGGCCCTTCGGCAGCACGACGAACGGCGAGCCGACGGTGAAGGTGGCGAACCGGGCCATGACGAAGGCCTCGCCGCGGTTCTCGGCCGTCACGACGGCGTCCGGCGCCACCTTCGCGGAGTTGTCGTTGTTCGAGAGGAACAGGGCCAGGGTGGTCACGTCGCGGTCGGTGCCGTCGGAGTACTTGGCCCGCACGGTGATCCGCTGCTTGCTGTCCTTGCCGTCCATCACGGCCCGCTTCGGGTAGACCTCCATTGAGACCGGCGTGGCGACGGTCGGCAAGTCCAGCGGGACGCCGGCCTCTTGCCACCGCATCAGGGCGGTCCAGCAGTCGTCGCCCTCCTTGATGCGCTGGCCGCCGGTGTGCGGCACCTTGCCGGCCGCCTTCTCCATCAGCAGCCCCTCGGCCGGCAGCGAGAGGTTAATGCGGCGGCCGTTGATTTCCTTGGTGAGGCGGTAGTGGTCCCCGTCCGGGTCGAACCCGAACAGGCTGAGGCGGAAGCCGTCCTTGCCGCGGGCCGCCCCGTGGCACGACCCGGAATTGCACCCGGACCGCATGAACACCGGCATCACGTCCAGCTTGAACGAGATGGGCCGGTCAACCGCGGCGCCCGTCACCTTCACCGGCAGTTTGACGGCCTTGCCGCCCCACTCGACGGTCATCTCCGTCGCCCCGTCGGCCACGGGCGTGACGACGTTGGAAGTCAACTTCACCAGCGCCGGGTTGGCGAAGGCGACCTTGGCCTCGGCGGTCACGTCCCGCGACAGGCCGTCGGCGAACCACGCCTGCACGACGAAGGACTGCCGGTCCCGCGACGTTTCGAGGTTCACGTCCGGCGGGAAGACTTCCAGCGAGGCGAGCGGCGACTGGGCCGCGGCGCTGGCGGCGGTGAGGGCGAGGGCGGCGAGGAGGTATGTGCGGATCATCTGGTCACCTCTGGCAAAAGTCGGTCGTCAGTCAAATCTGAGCGTGGGGCGGGGTCAACGCGGGCGAAAGCCCACGGATTGCCATCCGTGGGCTTGGGGGTCACTTACTTCTTCGCCCCGCCGCCCACGGCCCGCTTGAGCCAGCGGCCGGCGTCCACGAGGGCGGGCGGGGTCAAATACTTCACGGCGTCCCGGACGGAGAGGGCCGTCTTCTGGCCGTCGTGCAGGAACACCGTGGAGTGTTCCCCGCCGAGTTCGTCGGCCGGGCGGCCGTTCGTGTAGTAGTACAGGGCGACCGACTTCCGGGTCATCCCCTCGGGGCACGTCAGCGGGTGCGGGTGGCCGTGGTACGATTTCTCGTGCGTCGAGAACACCACGCACCGGTTGAACACCGGCAGCACCCGCGTCACGCACCCTTTTTTCTCGGCGTCCCACATCTCGAAGTGGCCGCCGTACTCGTCCTTCCAGTCCTTGTTCATGTACACGATCAGGTTCAGCCGGCGGTCGAGCTTGTTCGTCTCCAACTTGTTGAAGTCGATGTGGACGCCCAACTTGCCGCCCGGCTGAATCTGGTGCAGGCCGCCGCCGGTGTAGGAGGCGTCCGGGATCAGCCCGGCGATGCCGGTCAACTTCTCCAGGAACGTCAGCGTCGGCTGGGCGTTCAGGAAGTACAGGAACTCCCGGATCACCGTCGGCATCCGCTCGGCCTGACTGCTGGCCAGTTTGACCTCGTTCGCGTTATTGAACTTGAACCACTCCAAGTCCTTCGGGTTCGGGAATGCGTCGTACACGGCGTCCGCGACGTCCTTCGGGAAGAAGTCGTCGAAGACCGCGTGGGCGAACGGCGCCGCGGCCTGGTACGCCTTCGTCGCCTCCGGCGTCACGTCGGCCAGCCGCCGCATGAAGGACTCGTTCTTGAGCAAGGCGTCCATAAGTGTCCGTCATCCGTGGTGAAGATCAAAACCCTGTATTGTTTAGCCGCGACGCGACGCTTCGGAGTGGAGCGCGGCGGTTAGCGCGATCTGGCTCGCCGCACGCGCTCCACTCCGAA
>JAYTTY010000035.1:0-3039 GCA_043744795.1 Zavarzinella sp.
GCACTATTGCGACTTCCGCCTGAATTCTTCGCTCTCGCCTGACCTACCCCTGTAAGCCCCCGGCCCCTCTCCGCGGCGGAGAGGGGAGCAAGTGGGCGAAAGGCTTCTTGGTTTGGTTCCCCCTCTCCGCCGCGGAGAGGGGGTTAGGGGGTGAGGTTGCCTTTCGCCTCCCGACAAAGAAACCCTTCCGCCCGACCGGCAAGTGACATAGAATAACAAAACGATTGGCCACATTTCAGCCAAGACCGGGAACAATCTGACCAATCCTTTCGTCTCACCCTACAGAGGTGACGCCGTGAACACGCCCGGACGAATCAACAATCACTCCGGCGGAATGCGGCCTTGGGCCGCTTTGGCGGCCCTTTGTTTTCTGACAATGGCCGGCGCCGTGGCCCAAGAAAAAGGGCAAACACCCAAGCCCGAGGGGCCGCCGCCGGAAGAGCGGCCGGAAGAAGAGCGGGTGAGGCTGGACCGGGATTACGACCTCTTCCGGTACATCGAAGACGACGCCCCCATCGCGTACCGGGGCCAGAAAATTCTCGACCCCAAGAAAGATGACGCCGCCACGCAGGAGTTGAAGGTCTACGACTATGTGTTGGCGTTCGCCAGCAAGCAGAATCCCGAATTGATGGCGAAGTACGCGGCCCGCGACGTGCCGTACGCGAGCCTGTTCAAGCCGATCCGGCAGGACTACTTGCGGGAGTTGATGCACTTCGAGGGCCGGCTGGCGCTGCTGATCCCCGTCCGGGCGACCGAGGGCCTGCGGAACTTAGAGAAGATTGAAAAGCTGTACGAGGCGTGGATTTACCCAAAGGGGCACAGTGAGCCGCTCTGCCTGATGGTGTCGGAACTCCCCGCGGGCGTGGAGGCGGGCGGGGAAAAGGACATCAACATCAACGTCGCGTTCGACGCCTACCTCTTCAAGCTGTTCCACTACGAGAGCCGCGGGGACAAGGCGGGCGAGGCCGGGAAGAAGCAGTGGCGGCGGGCGCCGCTGTTCCTCGGCAAGACGTTCGAGAACAAGGGGTCGGCGCTCGACACCGGCCCGACGTACACGGACAACATGCTGCTGACGATCGTGCTGAGCCTCTTCGCGGTCGCCGGCACGGTCGCCCTGCTGGGCTGGTGGCTGAAGCGCGGCGGCCGGTACGTGGAAGAAGAGCGGAAGCGCCGCCTGGAGCAGGCGAAGTTCTTGGAAGGCCAAGACGGCTGACGGCGGGACGGATTGGGCGCGCGGCGCGCCCGAAAACATACTCATTTGTCGGACTTATTCCCCGGGGAGGTGAACGGTGGCTGAGAAACCTGAGAAGCCGGAGGCTGCGGAAGGCGCCGGCAAGGCCAAGGGCGCCCCGGTGATCCGGCGCGTCGAAGTGGCCGAAGACGACATGCAGACCCGCGTCCTCAGCCGGCACCTGCCGGCGTGGGTGATCTCCGGGGCCATCCACGTCGTGGTCATGGGCGTCGGCATCTTGTTCCTGTCATCCCCGGCTCAGATGAATGGGAAGCCGGACGACGGCATCGTCACCTCGCAAGTGGAAGAGCCGAAGGAAAAGGAAGACAACCTCACCAACGAGGACATCGGCTTCGACGCCGACCTGGAAGCCGCCACCAACGTCGACAAGGAAGACACCGTCAACGTCCAGGCCCAGGCCAGCGACGAGCCGGTCGGCTTGGAGAACCAGTCCAACGAGACCGCCCCGCAGACGGCCGTCGCCGGCCTGAACGACGGCGGCACGGCCGGCATGGAAGGCGCCATGTCTGACGCCGGCGCCGCGGGCGGCACCGGCGGCGGGGCCGCCTTCTCCGTGGACGGCATGAAGGGCCGCTCCGGGGCGACCAAGGACAAGCTCGTCCAGGCCGGCGGCGGCAACAGCGAGTCCGAGGCGGCCGTCGCCCGCGGGCTGAGCTGGCTGGCCCGCAAGCAACTCAAAGACGGGTCGTGGGAATTCGACGGGTCGAACAAGGGCAACAAGATCGCGGCGACCGGCCTGTCCGTCTTGCCGTTCCTGGCCGCCGGGGAGACGCACAAGTCCGGCAAGAAGTACCAGAAGGTCGTCGCCGCCGGCGTGACGTGGCTGATGGGCCGCGTGGGGTCCGGCGGGATGATGTCCTCCAACATGTACGAGCACGCCATCGGCACCGTCGCCCTGTGCGAAGTGACCGGCATGACCCGCGACCCGAACGTGAAGAAGAAGGCCGCCGAGGCCGTCGGCTACATCGTGCGGGCGCAGTCGAAGGACGGGAGCTGGGGCTACACGGCCGGGACGGACGGAGACACGTCGATCGTTGGCTGGCAGATCCAAGCCCTCCAGTCGGCCAAACTCGCCGAGATCAAGTTCGACAAGGAGAAGGTGTACGGGGCGGCCGAGAAGTTCCTGAACAACGTGGCCGCCGACTCCGGCAGCAAGTACGGGTACCGGGAGAAGGGGGCGTCCGTGAGCCTGACGCCGGTGGGGCTGCTGTGCCGGTATTACATGGGGTGGACGCCGAAGCACCCGGCCTTTGGGCGTGGGGTGGAGTTCATCAAGCAGACGCCGCCGAACAAGGCGACGTTCGACATGTACATCTACTACTACTCGACGCAGGTGATGCACTTCTTCGACGGCCCGGACTGGCACAAGTTCTGGAACCCGAAGATGCGGGACATGCTGATTGACCTCCAGAACAAGTCCGGCGACCAGAACCTGCAAGGGAGCTGGGAAAAAGACGGCGGCCACATCGGCGGCGCTTGCGGCCGCCTCGGGACGACCTGCCTGTGCCTGCTGACGCTGGAAGTGTACTACCGCCACCTGCCGCTGTACAAGCGGGACAACGGCGGCCTGGCCGAGATGGAACGGTAACAGAAATTTGACGGGACCGTGACTCGCGGCCGGCGGGGGGAAACCCCCGCCGGTTATTTTTTTGCCCCCGCGTCGCGGCGCACAAATTGCCTAAACAGGCCGCCTAGATGTGCCCGACCGAATCCCGCTGCCATTGTGGTATTCGATTGCCCAGATTCACGCGGCCAACGGGCGTCCGTTGTAGGTCCAGCGGTACGGG
>JAYTTY010000036.1:0-11917 GCA_043744795.1 Zavarzinella sp.
TCTTCGGCGGAAGCTCTCTGGACTCGGGGGCGGGCATTGGTGAGCGGATGTTCTGAAGACCGGCTGAAGCCGGGACTCCAACGAAGACAAAATCGAACCGCTCACTTCGCCACGCACGCCACCCGGAACCCGATGTTGTCCCCCTTCGCGTTCGCGTCCCCCGGGTCGTGCGCCACCGATGTGCAGTGAAACGCCCCCGACCGCCACGAGCCGCCGCGCATCATCGGCTGCCGTGACTCGCCGGTGGCCGCGTCCTCGCGTCGGTCCGCGCACCACTCCCAGACGTTGCCGAGCGTGTCGTACAGCCCCCACGCATTCGGCTTCAACTTGGCGACCGCTTGCCGGCCCCGCCCGTCACCCTCGGCCTTCGGGTTCGGCGTGTAGGTGACGTTGAACCACGAATACTCGGCCTGGCCCTTGTCCGTCTCGCCGAAGTGGCGACTCGTCGAAGTCCCGGCGCGGGCCGCCCATTCCCACTGGGCCTCGGTCGGCAACGCATACACACGGCCGGCCTTCTTCTCTTCGGGCTGGGCCGACAGCCATTCGCAATACGCGGCCGCGTCCTTCCAACTCACCGTCGCCGCCGGCCGGTCGTCGGCATTGAACTCGTCGGCCGCCAGTTCAAGGCGGTGCCCCGCCTTGAACTGGCGGTACTGCCCGAGCGTCACCTCCGTCTCGGCCATGTAGAAGGCTTTGCCCAAGGTCACGCCGTAGGTACTCCCGTTCGGCCCCATCGTGAACCGCCCGCCGGGGATGAGCAGTAGTTTCATCCCGACGCCATTGGCGAACGACGGCTCCCGCTTGAGCGCCTTGGCCCACTCCTCACGCAGAGACGTGGCCCGCTCCGCCGAGAAGGGGACGTTGACCATCGGCGGCTCGGCGGCGGGGGCCGAAATACAGGGCATCGCCAACAACAGACACGCGATCCGCATGGGAAGCCGCCGTGGGCCGGGAAACAGTTCGTCCCTGATGGTTGTACGCAACCGCCTTAGTCTCGACTAAACCCGGACCGCCCCAACCGCCGATAACGATTGCAACGAAGGAACGGTCGGGAGGTCGCCGTGCGGACACGTCATTGGGCGGTGGGATTGGCCGTCGCGCTCGCCGCCGGGTGCGCCCAGACCGGGAACGTCCCCGCCGATGCCTCCGGCTCGGCCAAGACGCTGCTACAGTGGCGAACGGCCGACAAGGACGGCGACAAGCCGGACGAGAAAAAGGGCGACGGTGAGGACGGCGAGAAGAAGGACAAGAAAGACGACGCGGGCAAGGCAGGCAAGCCTGACAAGGAACCCGAGAAGGACGAGTTGAAGACAGACCGGCCCGACTTCACGGAGTCCAGCAGCACCGTCGGCTTGGGCCGCGTGCAACTCGAAGCCGGGTACACCTACAGCCGGGACCACGCGACCGGCGTCTCCGCCCACTCGTACCCGGAGGCCCTGCTGCGCATCGGCCTGTTCGCGGACTGGTTCGAACTCCGGCTCGGCCAGAACGTCGCCGACTCCCGCATCCGGACGGTCACCGTCCGCACGGCCGGCCCCGAGGATTTTTACGCCGGGGTCAAGCTCGGCCTTACCGAACAGAAGGCGTGGGGGCCGGAGTTGGCGCTGATCCTCTTCGCCACCGTGCCGACGGGCGACCGGGCGTATACGGCGAACCGCACCCTCCCCGGCGCCAGCTTCCAGTACGGGTGGGAAGTGTCGGACTTCCTGTCCGTCGGCGGCAGTTCCATCGCCACCGCGGCCGTGGAAGAGGATCGCCACGGCTACGTGGAGCTGGCCCAATCGGTGACGGTCGGGTACGCGCTGACGGACAAGTTGGGGGCGTACACGGAAGTCTTCGGGTTCGCCCCGCACGGGGCCAATTCGGCGGCGACGGCCCCCATGTACTACGCCAACGGCGGGTTCACGTACAAGGTCACGCCCAACCTGCAATACGACATCCGCGTCGGCGCCGGCCTCAACGCCGCCGCGGACGACTTCTTCGCCGGCGTCGGCTTCGCCTACCGGCGCTGATTCGGCCCGCCGCCGCGGGCGGCGGTTCGCGCTTGCGCGACTCGCCTTCCTTCAACACATTCGTCTTGACAAAATCGCGTCGGCGTGGCATGGCCGCCGGTCTTCAATCCGGGGGCGGAAGACGCGCATGATGTACGCTGTGTGCCGAGGCGGGCGAGGCCTGTTCCTGGCGGCGATGTTGGGCCTCGCCGCGGTCGCGCTGCCCGCCCACGCCCAACAGAACCTGTTCAACGTGCCATCCGCGGAGATCACGCCCAAGAACGCGATCTTCTTCCAACAGCAGTTTAACGCCAACCGCTCGTCGGCCCAATCGAACACGACGATTTCCTACGGGCTTGGGGGCGACGCCGAGGTCGGCCTGAACGTGTTTAGTTTGGGCCTCTTCCCGGAGCGCAACGCCATGCCGGACCAGGCCCCGCCCATGTTCCTGTTCAACGCGCAAAAGGGGTTCGATCTCGGCGAGACCTTCAAACTCGGCCTCGGCACCCAGGTCGGCGTGACGACCCCCGACCAGCGGAACGACGAGCGGCTGTCGAACTTCTCGTACCTCACCGGGGTGGCCGAGCTGCCCGACGATCGCGGTAAACTGTACGCCGGGGCGTACTTCGCTTCCCCGGCCTACCGCGGGAGGAAGGGGGATCCAGTCGGGTTCATGCTGGGCTACGACATCCCCGTCATCAAAGACCGGTTCAACTTAATGGGGGACTACATCTCGGGGACGAGCGGCATCAGCGTCGCCGTCTTCGGCGGCGTGCTGCAAATGACGGAGAACTGGCAACTCTCCCTCGGGGTGCAGGTGCCCAGCCCCGGCAGCCACAACTCCTACGGCGGCGTCCTCGAGTTGACCTTCGTCCCCGGCAACAAGTCGGAGGGGAAAGGCGACGGCAAAGAGCGAGACCCCGCGCCCTGAGTCACCGGGTCTACTTCTTAAACGCCTTCCCGTCCGCGGCGGTCATCGCCCCGTAGCCCTCTTTCCACTCGGCCGTGATCTGAGCTTGGCCGACGAAGTCGTCGTCCCCGAGCAGGGACTTCCAATCCTTCTTCAAGCGGTTGTCGGCGTCCGAGTACGCCTTCAACAGATATGTCCCCTTGGGGAGCGTCGGCTTGCCGGCGGCCCACGCCTTCGCCTTGGCCGACCCCGGCTCGGCGTACAGCGTCAGCGTGTGCTGCCACAGCGCGCCCTTGCCGAAGACGACGCGGTCCGTGGAGGCGACGGGCGTCTTCTCCCACCCACCGCCGGCGGCCTTGGCGTACACGTCCACGCGCAGGAGTTTGTCCGCCCACGCGGGGGGCGTGTTGGTGATCTTCAGCCACAACTCGGTGCCGAACGCCTTCGGCGTCTTGTCGGCCGGGGGCAAGTCGGCGGCCGTCTTGTACGTCCCGGCTTTGACGGCCGCCACGTCGTCGATCCACGCCCGGAAGGCCTTGTGGCCCAAGTCGCCGGGGGCGAACTTGGTCCCGCCCTCATGCTTCACTGCGCCCAACGGCTTTTGCAGGAGCAAACTCTTCTCCGGGTCGGCCGTGTCGATGAGCTTGCTCGCCAAAATATACCGCATCGTGTCCGCGGCCCCGCCCTTGCGGACCCACGCGACGCGGTCGCCGTGCTCCTTGCGGTACTTGTCGTTCTGCGGCGTCCCCTCGGTGTGGCAGTTCATGCACCGGAAGCGCATGGCCCAGACGTTCTTCTCGAACGAGTCCAGCAGCCGGTCCGTGCGGGCGTGCCGGATGACGGCGTCCGGCACGGGGGGCTTGGCCTGGTCCGCCGCGTCCAGTTTCGGCGAGTCGCGCAGCGCCTTGTCCGCGGCGCAGGCGGTGATCCATGCCGTGAAGGCGGCCAGTTCCGCCGTGCGGTTGGCCGCGTGGACGGCCGGGGCCTTCGCGTCCTTGTTGCCCATCGCGATGAGCTTGAGGATCTTCGACTCGGCCGGCTTTTGCAAATCGACCAGCCCCTGGTCGCGCAGGGAGCGAAACGTCTTCTCGGCCGAGGGGAGGATGTAGTTTTTGAGATCGACCCCCGCGAGGTGGCACTGCACGCAACTCGACGGGTTCGGCGACTTGAAGATCGGCAGGATGCGCGCCTCGAAAACGGCGTCCGGCGTCGCGTCGGCGGCGAACGCGGGGGCGGCGACGAGGAGGGCGAGGGCGGGGAGAAGACGATGCATGGGAGAGACTTCCAAGCCGGTTGTCTTTCGGCCTGAAGGGCCGCTTAACATAGCCCAGCCCGCAAGGGCTGGGAGGACTGTGAGCAGGGTTTTTCGGTCTGAAGGACCGATTAACATAGCCCGGTCCGTGAGGGCCGGGAATGCGCCGGAAGCGTGAACAACAATCCGGCCCTCACGGGACCGGAGACAAATAATCGGTCCTTCAGACCGAAAAGACTTCGACTGCCCACTTTCCCAGCCCTATCGGGCTGGGCTATGTTAAACGGCCCTTCAGGCCGAAAGACCGGCTCACTTCGCCTTGAACAACTTCGACCGCCACAGTCGCGTCTTGTGCAACCAAAACCGCATCATCGTGGAGACGGTCCGCAACCCGTAAATGGTGCTGCGTTTGAAGTTGATGCTGCTGGCGGCATCGAAGTACCGCACCGGCACCGGGATGTCCCCGAGGCGGAAGCCGGCGTGGACGGCCTGGGCAAGGAACTGCGTGTCGAACACGAAGTCGTCCGAGTTTCGGTCGAACGGGATCGTCTCCAAGACACTGCGGCGGTAGACGCGGAAGCCGCTGTGGAAGTCGCCGAGGTTCTGGCCGAGGGCGACGTTCTCGAACATCGTCAGCGCCCGGTTGCTGAAATACTTCCACCACGGCATGCCGCACTTGAGCGCTTCCTGCCGGGAGCGGACGCGGGAGCCGAGGACCACGTCGCAGATGCCGAGTTCGATCAGGCCGACGGCGTGCGGGATGATGCGGGCGTCGTACTGGTAGTCGGGGTGGATCATCACCACCACGTCGGCGCCGTTGCCCAAGGCGTAGTTGTAGCACGACTTCTGGTTGCCGCCGTACCCGCGGTTCTTCGGGTGAACAATCACGGTCAGGCCCATTTCGCGGGCGACGGCCACGGTGTTGTCCGTGCTGCCGTCGTCCACCAACAGGATTTCGTCCACGCACCCGGCCGGGAAGTCGGCGATGGTGGCGGCCAGCGTCTTCTCGGCGTTGTACGCCGGCAGGACGGCCATCACCTTGTGCAGGCGCTTGGGGGTCGGCTCGTCCGGTTCCAGAATGCGGTCGACGCGAAAGATCTCGTGGAACGGGCGCAACGGCGGGGCTTCGAGGAGTGTCGGCATGAGAGACCCGGTGTCGTGCGGGGCGGGATTCGTACCCCCTATAGATACGGCGGGGGGCAGTTTATTCCCCAAAATGGGGAAGTTTCGGCGTTGCCAGCCGGCCGGCCAGTCGGGTATCGTGGCAATGGAGGGAATCCCATGACCGAAGCGACCGCGATCCCGAAGCCGATCACCGTGCAATTGACGGTGACACTGACGGCGTTGATTCACCCAGAAATCGAAGCCGGCGGCTTCTCCGCGGAAGTCCCGGCCCTGCCGGGGTGTTTCACGCAAGGGGAAACGCTGGAAGAAGTGCGGGCCAACTTGCGAGAAGCGGCCGAAGGTTGGCTGCAATCCGCCCACGACCGCGGGGCGTCGTTCATCAGTGAGACGGGGCCGTGAAAATCATCTCCGGCCGCCGCATGTGCCGGGCCTTGGAAAGGCGCGGCTGGCGACTCGACCGCATCTCAGGCAGTCACCACGTCTACGAACACCCGATTTCCGGTCGCTCCGTCAGCGTCCCCGTCCACGGCAACGCCGACCTGAAGCCGGGCACCCAGCGAGGCATCATGAAGGTGGCCGGGTTGACTGACGCCGACCTGTGACCCAATTCCGGGAATAAATCTTCCCCCCGCGCATCTCGTCTACAGAAGTAACTCCTCTTCCTTCCGGACTCTCCCTCATGGCCCGAATCCTCTTCGCTTTGCTGGCCGTGGCCGCGTTGGCCGGCGTCGGCTGCGACGACAAGAAGTCTGCCCGCCTCGCTTCGCCGGACGCGGCGCCCGAGGCGCCCCAAGTCAGGAAGGCCGCCGGCAACGCCCAAGCCGATGGCCAACCGGCCAAGGCCGGCGCCGAGGCGACGCCGGCGGACCGCAAGGTCATCATGAACGTGAAGATGGAGATCACGGTCGAGGACGTGGAGGAGACGGGCCGCAAGGTGACGACGCTCGTGAAGGAGGCCAAGGGGTACGTCGTGAAGTCGGACGAGAGCGGGGCCGTCGGCACGCACCGCCGGGCGACGTGGACGGTCCGCGTGCCGGCCAAGTCCCTCGACACCGTGACCGACGGCCTGCGCGGCCTCGGCGAGGTGACGCGGCGCAACGCGGAATCCAAGGACGTGACCGAGGAGTTTTACGACACCGAGGCCCGGCTCAAGCACTGGAAGGGCGAAGAAGACGCGCTGCTGAAGATCATGAAGGAGAAGGCCCAAACCCCGGAAGACATCCTGAAGTTCCGCGCCCAGATCACCCCCATCCGCGAGAACATCGACCGCATGGAAGCCCGCATGACGACCATGCGCCTGCTCACGGAAATGTCCACCATCGACCTGACGATCCAAGACCGCGACAAGCAGCCCGCGCCCGACCCCAAGGCGGACCGGCCGACCACCAGCGTCGGCCGGACATTCGCCGCGTCCGTGGAGACCCTGCAAGACTTCGGCCACAACGTGCTGATCTTCTGCGTCGGCCTCGCCCCGTGGCTGCCGCTGATTCTGGTCGCGTTCTTCGGCCTCCGGTGGGCCGCATTGCGGGTGACGCGTCCGCGGCCCCGGCGGGCGCCGCCGCAGTTGCCCGACCGCCAAGCGCCGACTGAGTAACCGAGAAGAGAAGAGAAGAGAAGAGTTTGAACCACAGAGGACACAGAGGACACAGAGGAAAGCCAAAGACCGAGAAAATGCAGTTCTAAAACTCTTCTCGGCTTTCTGTCTTTCCTCTGTGGTCTCTGTGTCCTCTGTGGTTCAAATCTCTTCTCTTCTCTTCTCTTCTCAAATGAAGTTCGCCTCGGCGTCCAAGTCCATCGTGGCGAAGTCGCCGAGTTTCCACTTCTCGACGGCCAGGGCGGCCATCGCGGCGTTGTCCGTGCAGAGGCTCATCGGCGGGATGTGCAGTTCAAAACCTTCCTTGGCGGCCATCGCCTCCAAGGCGGCCCGCAGCGTCTTGTTGGCCGTCACGCCGCCGCCGACGGCCAATCTGGTCAATCCGGTTTGCCGCAGGGCCTGCCGAGACTTTTCGACCAACACGTCCACCACCGCCTGTTGGAAACTCGCCGCCGCGTCGGCCCGCGCCTGACCGGGTGGGGGCAGCGTCGTGAGGTTCGAGTTCTGGCCGTGGACGGCGTAGCGCACGGCCGTCTTCAGCCCGCTGAAGCTGAACTCCAAGCGGTCTTCTTTGATGAAGGACCGCGGGAACTTGAAAGCCCTCGGGTTGCCGGTCAGCGCTTCTTGCTCCAACCGCGGACCGCCGGGGAAGCCCAAGCCGAGGAGGGCGGCCACTTTGTCGAACGCTTCGCCGGCCGCGTCGTCGCGCGTGCCGCCGAGCAGCGTCATGGCCAACGGCGTGTCGCAGCGGAACAGGGCCGTGTGCCCGCCGCTGACCACGAGGCCGACGCACGGGAAGATGTCCCGCCCCGCCGCCAACCGGCAGGCGTAAATGTGGCTGGCCACATGGTTGACGGCGATCAACGGCACGTCCAGCGCGAGGGCCAACATCTTCGCCGCGCTGACGCCGATGAGCAAGGCTCCGACGAGGCCCGGCACGTTGTGGACCGCCACCGCCCCGATGTCCGCGAGCGTGACGTTCGCCTGCCGTAACGCCTCGTCCACGACGGGCAACAGGTTCCGCAAGTGGGCGCGGGCCGCGATCTCCGGGACGACGCCGCCGAACCGCCGGTGCAGGTCGTTCTGGGACGCGACCACGGCGGAGAGGACGCGCGGCTCCTCCGTGAAGACGGCGGCGGCCGTCTCGTCGCAGGACGTTTCGAGGGCGAGGAAGAGCACGGGCGCTTTCCTTTTCGGACGGCCGTTTCGCCGCGACGCGGAGTCTTCGGAGCGGAGCGCGGCGGTCGGAATCGCCCCAGCGGCCTAGTCCCGTCGAGTAAGCCGCGACGCGGAGGCTTTGCGGAGAGGAGCGCGTTCCGAGATCGTTACCCGAGTCCGCGGTCGTTGAACATCGGCGACTGTCGCGGAACGCGCTCCTCTCCGCAAAGCCTCCGCGTCGCGGCTTACAAGATCAGAGGCCGGCCGGCGGTGTTCGGTTGCCCGCGCTCCCCTCAGAACCGTCGCGGCCAAACGCATCCCGTCAGTTTACGCACTTCCCGCACTCATCGCGCTCCCGCCCATGCGGGCGGTTCGTAAAACACCCCGATGAAGACCGCGTTCGGCTTGTTCTTGCTGGCCAGCCCGCTGCTGCTCGTCGCCGGGTCCGTGTTCGTGCTGTACTGGGTCGTGCGCTGGCGATTCCTGTGGCAACTGGTCCGCATTTTTCAGGAGAAGCCGCTGTTCGTCATCCCGCGCGGGGAGCCGGACCCGGCGGCCGAGGACGTGCGCGTCCCCGCGGCCGGCGGGGCGACGCTGCAAGGGGCGTACTTCAAGACGCCGGCGGCCGCCCGCAAGGGGGTGGTCGTCTTCGGGACCGAGTACGGGTCCGACCGCTGGGCGTGCCGGCCGTACTGCGAGGCGCTCCTGCACGACGGGTTCGACATCTTCAGCTACGAGTCGCGCAACCAAGGCAAGAGCGACGCCGTCCCCGGGTACGAGCCGCTGCAATGGCTGTCGGAATACGAAGTGGCCGACGCCCACGCCGTGCTGGCCTACTTGGCGGCCCGGCCGGACGCGGACGCGCGCGGCGTCGGCTGGTTCGGCGTCAGCAAGGGGGCCACGGCCGGGCTGGCGATGGCGGCCGTGGGCACCGGGGTCCGGGCCGTGGCCACGGACGGCGGCTTCGGCCTCTTCTCGGTGATGACGCCGTACATGCGGCACTGGGTGCGGATTTACAACAAGAGCTTCCTCGTCCACGGCCTGTTGCCGACGTGGTTCTACGAGGCCCTGGCCCGCGCGGGGCTGGCGCGGGTGGAGCGGGACCGGAAAGTCCGGTTCTTCCGGCTGGAGGCGGTCGCCGGCCGGATCGATCAGCCGTTGTTGATGATCCAGGGCGAGGCGGACAGTTACATTAAACCGGAAATGGGCCGCGCGCTCTTCCTGCGGGCGCGCGGGCCGAAGGAGTTTTGGGTCGTCCCGAAGGCGCGGCACAACCAGTCCCTGGCCACGGCCGGGGACGAGTACGCCCGCCGGGTGACGGCCTTCTTCGACCACTACTTGCGGTGACGCGGGCCGCCCCTCGCCGCCCCAGACGCCGAGGGATTATGACGATCCGCAGCACGCTCCTCCGCCTGCTCCGCAAGGCCGTCGCCAAGCCGCTGTACCGCAAGTTCGCCCGCTTCGAGGCGGCGTGCGCCGACCCCGAAGCCACGCAGCGCGCCTTGCTCCTGAGTATTCTGGCCCACCACCGGGACACCGGCTTCGCCCGCGACCACCGCTTCAAAGACGTCGCCACCGTGGCCGACTACCGCCGGCAGGTGCCCGTGCGCCGGTACGAGGACTTGGAGCCGTACATCCGCCGTGTGATGGCCGGCGAGACGACCGCCCTGCTGGCCGACAAGGTGATGATGTTCGCCCTCACCAGCGGGACGACGGCCGCCCGCAAGCACATCCCCATCACGGCCCCGTACCTCGCCGACTACAAGCGCGGCTGGAACCTCTGGGGCCTGCGCACGTTCAAGGAACACAAGCACCTGTTCCTGAAGCCGATCCTGCAACTCGTCGGCGACGCGGACGAGTACCGCACGCCGGCCGACGTCCCGTGCGGCAACCTGTCCGGCTTCACCGCCCAGGTGCAGAAGCGGCTGATGCGGCGCGTGTACGTCCTGCCGCCGCAGACGGGCAAGATCAAGGACACGGCCGCCCGCCAGTACGTCGCCCTGCGCTTCGCCGCCCGCAAGCAGCTCGGGATGCTCGTCTCCGCGAACCCGAGCACGCTGGTGAACCTCGCCCGGCTGATGGACCGCGAGAAGGAGACGCTGATCCGCGACCTCGCGGACGGGACCATCGACCCGAAGTGGGACATCCCGCCCGCCGTCCGGCAACTGCTGACGCGGCGGCTGAAGCCGATGCCGGAGCGGGCCGCCATTCTGGAATCAGTCGTGAACGGGGCCGGCGTCCTGCGGCCGATGGACGTGTGGGCGCCCGACCAAATGCTGATCGGCTGCTGGACCGGCGGCAGCGTCGGCCCGTACCTGCGGCAACTGGCCCAGTTCTACGGCCCCGCCCCAATTCGGGACATCGGCCTTCTGGCCAGCGAAGGCCGCATGACGCTCCCCGTGGACGACGCCACCCCGGCCGGCGTGCTGGACGTCATGACGCACTTCTTCGAGTTCATCCCGGAAACCGAAATCGACTCCCCGGCCCCGACGGTCCTCGGCGCCCACGAGTTGCAACAGGGCAAGCACTACTACATCCTGCCGACCACGAAGGCCGGCCTGTACCGCTACCACATCTCCGACCTCGTGCGCGTGACCGGCTTCTTCCACAACACGCCGATGATCGAGTTTCTCGGCAAGGGGAGCCGCTTCGCCAACCTCACCGGGGAGAAGCTGTCCGAGTACCACGTCACGCAGGCCGTGGACCAAGTGGCCAAGTCCGTCCCGCAACCGCTGACGGCCTACGCCCTCGCCCCGGTGTGGGACGACCGCCAGTCGCACTACGGCTTCTACATGGAAGAACAGGACGCCCGCGAGCCGGCCCTCTTGCGGAAGTTCGTGACGGCCCTCGACCTCGCTCTTGGCGAGCAGAACATCGAGTACGAGGCGAAGCGCACCAGCGGCCGCCTCGGCCCGGTCCGCGTGTTCCTGCTGCCGCAAGGCGAGTGGGCGCGGTGGGACGCCGACCGCGTCCGCACGACCGGCGGGGCCGTCGAGCAGTACAAGCACCCCTGCCTGATCGGCGACCTGAACTTCGCCCAGACGGCCCCGGTCATCGGGCGCGGGGCGGCGGCGGCGGCGTGAATTCAGGATGCCCGGAAGTCCCGTAAGATGGTATCATCCGAGGATGGGACATTTGGGAGGGCAGCCCATGTCAACGCGCGTGATGAAGGAAGAGGCCGGCGTCCCGGACGCGGCCCCGGCGGAAGAGCCGGCCGTGGTCTTCACGGCCGAAGAGCGGCGCGTGCTGCGCGAGGTGCTGAAACGCGTGTCGGCCGTCGCCGACGGCCAACTGATCGAAGTGCCGGGCGAGAGGCCGCTGGACGAGTCCTATTACTTCACCCCTATGGCAGTCCGCATCATGCGCGGAGCCGGACGACGGGCGCGGCGATTGGGAAGAACACCGTCGCCGGGTGGCGTGGATGTTGCAGCAGCCGCCGGACGGGGAGTTTGCGATGGAATTGGAATAAGGCCGGCGCGCGTCACATCGTCACGATTTCGGTCATCAACACACGATACCCGCCCGGCGTGACATGCACTTCCGTCTTCACCGCTTGGCCGTTGGTCACGTCAATGTAATAAGTGAAGTTAGGAATCGCGCCAAAATAAGTTACCGAATTAGTCACAAATCGCGCGGGTGGATTTCGTAATTCCACTCGCCATGATAAGCCCGGCGTTTCAATTTGCATTCCGCCAACTCTTCATCGGTCACTTTGCGTCCCTTGTGATACGTCTTCTCATCCAGCCAGGCATGGACTTCCAGCCCCGTCTTCGTCGTGGTGGCGCTGATCAGGGCCAGCGCGCATAAATAGGCAGTCCTGGTGGTCTGGCGCGTGCGACCTTGGAATCGTAAGGTGGAACGAAGTCCCCGGAATTCGTCCCCGGACG
>JAYTTY010000037.1:0-3025 GCA_043744795.1 Zavarzinella sp.
CCGACGATGACCCCGAGGGGGCTGCGACGGATGCCAACAGCGACCCCCGCCTAAATTTCCCTCTGCCCCGGCCGGAAACCTACCCTTGTAAGCCCCCTACCCCTGTAAGGGGGCCGGGGGTGAGGTGGCCTTTCGCGGCGAGCGCGATCAGGGTGCTTGGCCGTGCTCCGCTGCGCAAAGCCTCCGCGTCGCGGCTTCACGGCCGCCGAAATTTGGTAGACTTCCCCCGTGCTGAGTTCCATCCCCAAGCCGATCCTCTTCGCCGGCCTGCTGGCGGCGGCCGTCGTCGGCGTGGTCGTGTTCCGCTCCGGCGGGGCGAGAAAGACGGAGTTGCAACTGGCCGAGGCGGACGTCGCCAACCGCGACTTCGCGGCGGCCGTCGAGCGGCTCGAAAAGTATCTCGACCGCCGCCCCGATTCGGCCGACGCCCATTTGCTCGCCGCCCAGGCGGCGCGGCGGGCGGGACGACGTGGCGGAACGGCACTTGGCCGCCTTCGAGACCCGCGGCGGCGACCGGGACACGGCCGAGTTGGAGCGGGCGATGCGCCCGTCCCAGAACGGCGACCTGACCGGGGCCGGCGGCGTGATAAAGTACGCCGCGGAGAACCCGGCCGACCCGCACGGCACGGCCACCGCGACCCGGCGGTGCGGCTGGAACTGGCCAAGTGCCGCCGCCAACTCGGGGACACGGCCGCCGCCGCCGCCGTCCTCGACGAGTTGCTGGCCGCCCGCCCGGACGACGCGGCCGTGTTGACCGAGGCCGGGGCCCTGGCCTTGGCCCGCGGCCGGCCGGCCGACGCGGAGCCGCTGTTGCGAAAGTCGCTCGCCCTCCAGCCGGACCGCCGCGACCCGACGGCGCTGCTCGCCCGGTGCCTGCAAGAACTCGGCCGCGGGGCGGAGGCGCTGGAACTGCTGGACAAGATGCAAAAAATCGAAGACGACTGGAAGCGCCGAAGGGGAAGCCGTGACCACGTCCCGCCGCCTGCCGCTGGCCCTCGGGGCCGCGGCGCTGCTCCTCGCCGCCGGTGGGGTGTGGTACGCCACGCGGCCCACGCCGGCCGCCGTCGTCCCGCCCGAACAAGCGCGCGGAGGAACCGACCGGGGCGACGATCTTTGAAGACGTGACGGCCGGCAGCGGCGTGGCGTCCGTGTACCGCAACGGCGAGGAGGCCGACCGCTACACGATCCTCGAATCGCTCGGCGGCGGGGTCGCCGCGCTGGACTACGACGGCGACGGCCGGCTCGACCTGTACTTCCCCGGCGGCGGCACAATGGCCGGTGACCCGCCGCAAATCCGCGGCCTGCCGGGCAAGCTGTACCGCAACCTCGGGAACTGGAAGTTCGAGGACGTGACGGCGAAAGCCGGCCTGGACGCCCCCCTCTTCTACACGCACGGGGCCGCCGCCGCCGACTACGACCGGGACGGCTTCCCCGACTTGCTCGTCACCGGCTGGGGCCGGACGGCCCTGTACCACAACGAGCCGGACGGCGCCGGCGGCCGGCGGTTCGCGGAGGTGAGCGCCAAGGCCGGGCTGACGGACGCCCGCTGGGCCAGCAGCGCCGCGTGGGGCGACTTGGACGGGGACGGCTTCCCCGACTTGTACGTGTGTTACTACGTGGACTGGTCCTTCGCCAACGACCCGAAATGCCCCGGCGTGGGCCGGGACACTTTGCGGGACGTGTGCCCGCCGCAAAAGTTCGGGCCGCTGCAACACCGCCTGTACCGCAACAAGGGGGACGGCACGTTCGCGGACGTGACGGCCGCCGCCCCGCTCCGGCCGGACGGCAAGGGCCTGGGCGTGCTGATCGCCGACCTGGACGGGGACGGCCGCCCGGACATCTACGTGGCCAACGACGCCGGGGACAACTTCCTGTACGCGAACCGCGGCGGGATGACGTTCGAGGAGCGCGGCCGGGCCACCGGGTCGGCGCTCGACGACACCGGGTTTTACAACGGCAGCATGGGCGTGGACCTCGCCGACTACGACGGCTCCGGCCGGCCCGGGCTTTGGGTCACGAACTTTCAGGGGGAAGTCCACGCCCTCTACCGCAACATCGGGGCCGCCGGCTTCCGGCACGACAGCCAGGCGGCCGGCGTCGCCCGCCTCGGCCGGCAGTTCGTCGGCTTCGGGACCGCCTTCGTGGACTTCGACAACGACGGCTGGGAAGACCTGGTTGTCAGTAACGGCCACGTCGTCCGCTCCCCGGTGGGCGCGGCCGTGAAGCAGCGGCCGGTGCTGCTGCGGAACGAGGAACAGGGGGGCCGCCGGCAGTTCCGCGAACTCCCCGGCAACGGCGGGCCGTATTTCCGCGGCCAGTACGGCGGCCGCGGCCTGGCCGTCGCCGACTTGGACGACGACGGCTGGCCGGACCTGATTATCACCCATCAAAATGAGCCGGCCGTGCTGCTCCGCAACGTGGCCGCGGCGACGGCCGGCGCCGGCAACCGCTGGCTCGGCGTCGCGCTGGCCGGCCGCGACAAGCGCGACGTGGCCGGGGCCACGCTCACGCTGGACGTCAACGGCAAGACGTTGACCCGCTTCGCCAAAGGGGGAGGCAGCTACCTCTCCACGAGCGACCCCCGCCTGCGCTTCGGCCTCGGGACGGCCGACAAGGTCGGCCGCCTGACCGTGAAATGGCCGCACGGGAAGGAAGAGGTCTTCGACGGGCTGGAACCGGGAGATTACTGGCGGGTCAGCGAGGGGAGTGGAAAGGCGGCCAAGGTGACACGGTGACCGGGGTGACGTAACCGAGCGTAGCGAGGGAGGCGAGCCAGAAGCGTTAGCGCTCTGGAGGACGCGCTAGGGTATAAACGCCGCGAACCGAGTCTTCGAGGTTCGCATTGTTGCACAGCGGCCGCCACCGGGCATGGGTGTCGGGCGTCGAAGACTCGCCCTCAGCGTCTTTGCTCTGGCGCGTCCTCCAGAGCGCTAACGCCTGACAGTTCATCACATCTTTGTCATTGACAAGTGGTATCGGATGAGGGGGTGGAGTCGGGCCCAGCCGCGCCAGAGCGTGATCCAGC
>JAYTTY010000038.1:0-11838 GCA_043744795.1 Zavarzinella sp.
CTTGTTCGGAAAGCCTTGCGCCAGCGCGCCCGTCCCAAATGCGGAGATTGCGGCGAATGCAGCGATTGCGGACAAACACAGACGCTCATGGCTCGCCAAGTCAGGATTAATTGAGAACACATGCCAGATTTCACATACGAAGCGATGGGCCGGGCCGGGGACCGCAGCACGGGCGTGCTGACGGCGACCAGCGAGCGCGAGGCGGCCATGATGCTCGACTCGCGCGGGCTGTTCCCGGTGCGGATCGGCGCCGTCAAGGTGCGCGGGGCGTCCGGCGGCGGCAAGCGGGTCAAGGGGCGGGTGGTCAGCGCCTTCTACGCCCAACTCGCGGACTTGCTCCAGTCCGGCGTGCCGCTGTTAAAAGCCCTCGACATCTTGGAGAAGCAGGGGGGCAACCCGCACCTGTCGTTCGCCATCCGGGAAGTGCGGGCGAAGGTCGCGGACGGGACGACGCTGGCCGACGCCATGCGGCCGTTCCCCAAGGTGTTCGACGAACTGTCCGTCAGCATGGTGCGGGCCGGGCAGGAGGGGGGCTTCCTCGAAGACGTGCTGCGCCGCATCGCGGACTTCACCGAACACTCCGAAGACCTCAAGTCGGAAGTCCTCGGCTCGATGGCCTACCCCGTCCTGCTCGGCGGCGTCGGGTTCGTCATCCTCAACGTGCTCGTGATCTTTTTCGTCCCCAAGTTCGAGCCGATCTTCGAGAAGCTCGCCAAGAAGGGGGAACTGCCGTCCCTCACGACGTTCATCATCGGCCTCAGCCACTTCCTCCAGACGCACTGGTGGTGGCTCGGCGGCCTGGCCCTCATCGCGTTCTTCGCGTTCCGCAACTGGAAGAAGAGCGACGCCGGCCGGATCGCGTTCGACCGGCTGAAACTGCGGACGCCGGTCGTGGGGAAGCTGGTGCTGTCCCTCGCGCTCGGGCGCTTCACCCGCATCTTGGGGACTCTGCTTGCCAACGGCATCCCGATCCTGCGGTCCCTGCAAATCGCCAAGGATTCGACCGGCAACAAGGTGTTGGCCCACGCCATCGAGGAGTCGGTCGAGCACATCACGGCCGGGCAAAAGCTGGCCGCCCCATTGCGGCGGTGCAAGTATTTCCCGTCCGACGTGGTGGAAATGATCGCCGTCGCCGAGGAGAGCAACAGCCTCGACAAGGTATTGGTGGACATCGCCAACGCTTTGGAGAAGCGGTCGAGCCGGCAATTGAAGCTGTTCGTGAAACTGCTCGAACCCGTGATGCTGTTGGTGATGGCCGCGATCACGCTCGTCGTCGTCGCCGGGCTGCTGCTGCCCGTGTTCAAGATGGGGTCGGCGGTGGGGTGAAAGTCGGCCGGCACGATGCGCCAGCTCACCCGAAGACCGAGTCCGTCAGCGTGCCGGCGCTGTCCGCGAACGAGTCAACTTCGACCCCGAGCTTGTGGAGGATGCCGAGGTATAGGTTCGACATCCGCGTCTCGCCCTTGCGCCAGTTGAGGCCGTGCTTCAGGCCCATCTTCGCGCCGCCGGCGACGAGCGTCGGCAGGTTGCGCGGGGTGTGCGTCGTGCTGGCGCCGCTGCCGAAGAGGACGACGGTGTTGTCCAGGACGGTGCCGTCGCGGTCCGTGCACTCGGTCAGCCGCTTGAGGAAGTGGGCGACTTGCTGGCTCAGGAACAGGTCGTACTTGGCGAAGCCGAGTTGCCCGGCCTTGTCCTCGGCGTGCGACAGCGAGTGGTGCGTCTTGCCCAGGCCGAGCTTGATCGGGAACGTGTCGCTGATGCCCATGCCGTCCTCGCGGTTCAGCATGAACGTCACCGAGCGGGTGATGTCGGCGTCGAACGCCAGGGCGATCAGGTCGAACATGGTGCGGTAGAACTCGGCCGGCTCCCCCTCGGAGGTCGCGGCCAGGTTGAGGCGGGTATGGTCCTGCTTTTTCAGCGGCACGTCCACCCACCGCTCGGACGCGATCAACCGGGCCTCGACTTCGTTGAGCGACGTGAGGTACTGGTCCATCCGCTCGCGGTCCGACTGTCCAAGTTGCTGGTTGAACGCCTTCGCGCTCGCGCCGACGGCGTCCACGAGTTTGATGCGCCGCTTCAACTGGTCACGCTCGGCCTGCACGGAGTCGCGGTCGGCGCGGAACAGCCGGTTGAAGATGCGGCGGGGGTTGTTCTCGGCGGGGATCGGCCGGCCGTCGAGGCTGTACGAAATCGTGCCGGTGCGCGACAGCATCCCGGTGCCGGCGTCGATGGACAACACCAGCGACGGCTGCCGGCAGTGCTGCTTGGTGTGGTGGGCGATGACCTGGTCGAGGCCGGCCGTGTTGTAGGTGCCCGGCTTCGGGTTGTGCAGCGGCGCCCCGGTCAGCCACATGTCGGAGCAGACGTGCGGGTCGGCCTTCGGCCCGCTCGGGTGGTACAGGCCGCCGAGGAAACTCAACTGCTTGCGGAACGGGCTGAGCGGCTCCGTCGATTTGCCGAAGGCGAACGGCTTGTCCTTCTCCGCGGGCGGGAACCAGTTCCACTCGCCGATGCCGTGCTCGGCCCGCGGCAGGGACATGCCGTTGGCCGTGTACAAAGCGCAGAACCGGCGCGGAATTTTCTGGGTGACTTCGGCGCCCATCGCGTCGAGCACGGGCAGGGCGAGCGCCACGCCGCCGGCGCCCGTCAAAAACGCCCGGCGGTCCAAACGGGGTGAAGTGTGAATGGGAGTCTCCAAGGCGGGGTGGTTCGGCGGTGTCTACTTCTCAAGGAATATCGGGCTGGCCACGACGAAGCGGATCATGTCCTGCATCCGGTACCCGTCGGCCTTCAACGTCGTGCCCTGCTTGCGGAGGTAGTCCAACTCGTTATAGGTCAGGCTCCGGCCGCAGGCGTAGGTCGCCAAGTGCGTCAGCACGCTGAAGGCCACTTGGTCAATTCGGTCCGTGGCGAGGTGGTTCTTCAACTCGGCAAACCCGCTGACGGTGGCCTTGTCCGGCAGGATCGATTTCGCATCGACTTTCGCGGTTTTGAACCGGCCGCCCGCGTCGAATTCCTCGAAGGGCACGCCCCACGGGTCGATCTTGGTGTGGCACTGCACGCAGCCCTTCTGGCTGCGGTGCTGTTCGAGGCGGGCGCGGAGCGTCAGGTTCTTCTGCGTTTCTTTTAGGGCGGGCACGTTCGGCGGCGGGTCGTCCGGCGGCTCGGCAATGATGCGGCGGGCCAGCCACGCGCCGCGCTTGATCGGGTTCGATTCGCGGCCGTCCGACAACCCGGCGAGGATCGCGGCCTGCGAGAGCAATCCGCCCAACTCGGGCCGGGTGTGTTTGACCGGCACGAATTCGAAACCGCGGTCGGTCTTGCCGGCCAAGTCGTAATACCCGGCCGTCACCTCGTTCGCCAGCACGAAGTCCGATTCGATCAGGTATTTGACGGGCAAATTGTTCCGGACCATGTGGTGCAGGTATTCGACCGGCTCGCGCCGAAGCTGGGCGCGCGTGTCGCGCGTCAGTTTCGGGAACTGCTTGCGGTCCGGTTCGAGCGTTTGGAACTTGTCCAGCGCCAGCCACTGGGCGGCGAACTCGTTCACGAATTGGGAGAACTTCGGGTCGGCGACTAGGCGGGCCACTTCCGCGTCCAGACTCTTGCGCAGGTCGCCGGCCGCGGCCAGCTTCAGCGTGCCGGCGTCGGGCGGGCCGTTCCACAGGAAGTACGACAGCTTGGAGGCCAATTCGGCGGCGTCGAGTGGTTCCGCGGCGGGCGTGAGGCTGGTCTCGGTCAGGAACAGGAACTGCGGCGATGTCAGCACGACCAGCAGCGCGTCCTTAATACTGTCCCGGAAGTCCCGGCCCGATTTGACGGCGGTGTCAAACACCGCCATCAGGGCCGCCTCTTCCGGCGCGGTGACGGGCCGGCGGTACGCCCGCGTCGCGAAGGAGCGAATGATCTGGCGCGCGTAGGCCGGGGCGTCGTCCTTGCGGTCGGAGTCGATGAAGATGTTGCGGTGCGCCGGCGGCGGCCACGTCTCGAAATACGGCCCTTCAAATTCCACCGACTGAATCAGCAGCCGCGGCATGTCGTGGCCGTGGGTGTACTCACTGCGGACGCCGATCTCGCGGACGCCCGCCAAATAATTGACGTTGTCCTTCTCCACGTCCGGACTCGGGAAGTTCCGGATCGACCCTTCAAACACGAATCGAGTCGGCTTGTCACTCGGCACCGCTTGGGGCGACCCGACGGGGGCGAGGGTGCTGCCGCAATCGCGGCGGAAGCCCATGTGGACGCCAACCAACGGGGTCCGCTTCTCAAAGTCCGCGAACCGCTTGGCGGCCTCGTGCGTGTCGGCCAGCGGGGTGAAGACGACGTTGCCCGCCCGGCCGCCCGCTTGGGCTTTGACCGGCAACGCCCCGGCCGGGAGGCGGACGACGAGGAACGCCGGTTCGTGCAACGTGCCGGTGAACGCCCGATCTCCGAGGGTCAGATTCAACTCCTGCGGCTTGGCGCGAGGCTTCGTCGCGGGTTCGGCCGGGGTCTTGGACTCCGGCGCGTGGACATCGACTTGGTAGACGCCGGCTTCCGGGATCGTCACCGTGCTCGCGTCTCGGCAAATCACGGCCTTGGCACCGTCGAGCGGTTGGGCGGCCGCCCCCGGGTCGAGCAGCAGGCCGTCACCGTACTTCGCGGCGGTCACGGTGACGCGGAAGCGGCCGTGGTCCGGGAGTTCACGCAGGGCGATCTTGAAGTTCGCCTTGGGGCCGTAGGTGCTGTCCACGCCGAAGATCTCGGCGCTGGGGATCGCCGGCCGCAGCAGCAGGCCTTGCGGGACGGCGGAATACGCCTGCCCTTTGGGGTAGCCGTGCGCGCCGCGCATGCACGCGAAGACGGCGTGGGAGACGCTGTCGTAATCCCGCCAGCCGCGGACGGTGTCGTTCCCCTGATACCCCTCGATGTAGCGGTACTTCGTCCGCACCGCGAACGGCGCAAAGTCGAACGGCTTGGCCGGCTTCGGCTCGGTGACCAGGAAGTCCGCGTTCTTCAACAGCAGGCTGTCCGCCCCAAGGATGAGCTGTTCGGGGAACGGCTTCGGATTGACGCCCGCCCCCAACTCGACGCGGAAGTTCTGAATCGTCGGCTTGCTGCCCGGATCGACAACCGAGCGGGCCAACGCCTTCTCGGCGATCTCGAAATAGGCTTCGAGCAACAGCGGCGACAGTTGCAGCGTGGACTGGTTGTTGACGAAGCCGTCCTTGGACACGGCGTCCGGCGGCAAAATATCCGTCAGGTTCTCGTCCAGTAGCAGCAACTCCCGCAGCGTGTTGCGGTACTGGGCGACGGTGAGGCGGCGCACGCCGCCGTTCTTGGGGGTCGGGCGAGACCGGGCCACATCCAGTGCTTGCGTGACCCACTCAACCAGGCGCCGCCGTTCTTCCTTGGTCGGCTGCTTTTCGCCCTCTGGCGGCATCGCCCCGCCGTCGATTTCTTTCCGCAGTTCTTCCCAAAGTTTCCGGCGCTTGTCGTCGAGCGAGGCGTCCAGGTGATCCACGCGGATGCCGGAGGACAACTTCTCGGCGTTGTGGCACCGCTCGCAATACTGCCGGAGGAACGGCTTGACGTGGTCCCGGAACGACGCCTCCAGCGCCCGCGGCTCGGCCGCCGCCGGAAGCGCCCCGAGCGTCGCCGTGATCGCCAAACTCATCAGCCGCATGGACCCGTCCCTTTCGCCGCTCCACTCACTGGTTCAGCATACCCGAAATCCCCGCCGACAGGGGTGCTCTTATCTCCGCACTTGGGCCGAACGGGTGCAACCAAATTCTCTTGGGGTTATGTTTCGATGACTGAAAGCCCCCTCACCCCGGCCCTCTCCCGCAAAGCCGGGAGAGGGCGTAAACCGGTCCCCCTCTCCACCCGGCCGTGTCGCTGCTGAAAGAAGACCACGCCAAGGTCAAGGAGTTGTTCGACCAGTTCGAGAAGGCCAAGGGCCGACCGGCGAAAATCAAACTCGTCCGCGCGGCCCTCGCCGAACTGAAGGTCCGCGCCCGTCGGCCCGGCGACGGCGCCCTCAGAAGTTCATCGCGTTGAGGGGCAGGGTGGGGTCGTCGGCCACGTTGATCCAGATGTGGACGTGCGGGTGGCCGCGGAAGTACCAGACGAACGACGGCCCCTCCAGGCGCCAGTTGTCCCACTCGCCGTCGTTGCCGATGTCGCCGTCCTTGTAAAAAGTCAGCCGGCACTTGTCGAGGCCGCCCTGCTTCTTGAGGCACGCCGTCACCTTGTCCCGGTCTTCCGTGCGGTACGGTTCGAGCAGGCTGGTTAGCGTCTTCTGCACGGCTTCCTTCTGATCGCCCGACATTTCCGAACACGGCAACCCGTCGAGCTTCGGGTCGTTCCCGCGGAAGGGCACGGCGAACTCGTCCTTCGGCCGCAGGGCGACGAGGGCGGTCTTCTGCTGTTTGCCGTCGAGGATCGTGTAGACCTTGTTGGCCTGCTCGGCCTGATGCCAGAAGATGTTGCCGGGGTGGTGAACTTTTTCGGTGTACCCGGAGGCGGCGTGGCCGTGGAAGATCGGCCCGCCGAGGGCGACGTGGGACGCGCTGTTGCCGTCCGCGCGGATGGTCATGTGCCGGCCGGTCATCGCGAACTGGAACTGGTCCGTGCCCGGCTTGCCGAAGATCGCGCACGTCAGCCCGGCGCCCCACGGCTTGCCGTCGTGGTCGTCCTTGAGTTGCTTCAGCATCTTCTCGTGCCAGTCGGGGTTGAACACGCCCTTGAAGATGTCGAACAGGATCGCCCGCTGGTCCTTCGTGTAAAAGTCGCTGGTCAGCTTCGGCTCGGTGACGTGCCAGAAGTTCGAGATGTGCGTGCGCAAGAGGCCGCGCACGGCGTCCTTGTGGTCCCACTCGAAACAGATCGACTTCTTCTGGTACGCCGTGAGGGTGTCGTGGAACGCCTTGACCGCGGTCTCGGCCGCGCTCTTCGGGGTCGGGGCGGCCGACGCCGGCGATGGCAGCAGGAGCGACGGCCCGGCGGCGGCCGCCGCCAAGGACGAGATGAAGCCGCGGCGATCCAGCGAGTTGCCGTGAGCGGGGCCAGTCCAGTTCGAGGCGTGTGGCATGACTTCCCTTGGAGAGTTGAGTGAGGTTGAATAAACCGCCCGATTCTACCCGATCACGGGGCGGAACGTGGCGCGAAAAATCTGGTCATTTCCCCGCCACGCCGAACTCCACCCATTTGGTGCGGACGCTCTTGCCGGTCGGCACCGTCCATGCTTCTTCGCCCGGCTTGCCGGAAAAGGTGTGCTCGGCGGTGTGGTCGCCGGCCGCGTCCGAGTAGGAGAAGGTGACGCGCGTGGCGTCTTGCGTGGGCAACTTGTACGCCAGATGCACCTCGGCGCGGGCGTACTGCTTGCCGCCGTTGTTTTTGAAGCGGACCTTCACGGCCGTCGCCGATTTTGTCTCGGCCAGCTTGCCCCAGCACATACTCTGCGACCAGAAGTCTTCCGGCTCGTCCCCCTGGCGGTTGATTGTCCAATCCTTCACCACGGGCTTCCACGACTTGCCGCCGTCTGTGCTGGCCTCGATCTGGTACTTGATCGCCGCGTCCGGCGGGTTGCTCGACCGCACGTGGGCGGCCGCGAAGATGTCCGCCACGGGTTCGCCGTGCGGTGTGGCCAGGCCGAGCGTGACGGCCGGGGTGTTGAACTTGCCGTCCACGACGTGGGCCGTCGCCTGCGGCAGCGTCGGCCCGGCCGAGACCAGCGCCTTGCCGGTGACTTCAAATCGCACGACGCTGCCGCCGTCCTTCAGGTGGGGCATCGTCGCCGCGCTGGCCTCGCACACGGTCGTGACGGAGAGTTTGCCGGCCGCGAGTTGCTTCGCCCCGGCGTGCAGTCGCAGCCAGTATTGCCGATGCCCCTTGGCGAAGTCGGTCAGGTCCGGGGCGTCGCCGAGCTTGCCGCCGTCGTGCCACGTCGCCCCGCGGTCCACGGAGACCGAGACTTTGCAATCGCCTTCGCCGCGGACGACCAGCCCGTTCTTGGCCCCCGTGTCGTACGCGCCCCACGGCTTATTGTTGGCCGGGGTCGCGGCGATCACATACGGGGATTGGAACGCGAATGTCACTTGCGTGTCGTCTTCGGAGACGACGCCCTCGCGGTAATCGCCGGCGGAGAAGTCGGGCCGGTAGGTGAAGACGGCGTTGGCGAACCGCGCTTGCCCCGGCTTGGCCCCGCTGCCGTTCTTCGACTTGAACACCGCGTCCGGCTGGTTCACCCACGTGTTGGCCCGCTCCGGGCCGGGGACGCCGCCGCGGTTGTAGTTCATCCCCCAGAAGGCGAACGTCTTGCCGTCTTCCAAGCCCGGCGTGAGGTAGCGGCGAAAGGTCTCGCCGCGGCGCAAGTGGACGCTCGGCGGCGGCCCGGCGTACCCGGCCAAGTATTCGGCCGTGCCGTATTCCGAGTACGTCGTGTTGTCGGAGGGGTGCAGGCCGCAGATCAGCCAGCCGCGCTGGCGCTCGGGCTTGTAGCCGCGGTCGGTCAGCGTCCGCCACTTGGGGGCAATCTCTTTCAGCCCGAGCAACCGCTTGCCGTCGGCCGCGAACACCACGCACGACTGGTCCGTGTCGAGCAGCGCCCATTGGCCGCTCCCGTAGGCGCCCCCCTTGAGGAACACCTCAAAGGAATTGTGCCCGCTGCACCCGAGGTCGCGGCCGCGGCCGTGGCCGAGCAGGGCTTCCATCTCGGCGACGAACTGGGCGTGGGTGGTTCCGCACAGGCCGTAGCCGTGCGAGAACAGCCCGGTCCAGTATTCGCGGCTGCGGGACTCGGCGTCGTTCCTGAACCCCTTGCCCCACAAGTCTTCGGCGCCCTCTTCCGCGTGGAAGTAATGGGTGTTGCGCCACAGCCAAGCGGCCAGCGCCTTGTCTTCGTCGGAGACGCACTCGCGGCCGGTGGCGCGCTTGTACGCCGCCGCTTGCGTGGCGAAGAGGCGCTCAAACGTGGAGCAGGCCAACTCGCCGGGGTACCACGGGTCGTCCGAGGCCACCTGCGGGTCGCCGACGCCGGCGCGGGCGGTCGATGCGAGGAAGAGAACGAGGACGAACCAGCGGGACATGAGGCACCGTTTGCCGGGAGGGGCGGGGGCGGTGCTCATTCTATCAAGCGACGGGGAACGGCCCGCGGCTCATGCCGTCTTCTCAACCTTGATCCCCAGCAGGCGGTCGAGGGAGTCGGCCGTCTGGTAGATCAAAGCTTCGGGATGGTGAAGGTACGGGTGAAAATATTCGAACGTGAGGTAGCCCTTGTACCCCGTCTCGTCGAAGGCCGACATCACCGCGGGCCAGTTGGTCGTGCCGTCCAGGAGCGGCCGGAAGGTTTCGAGCGAGTAGTCCGTCCCCTTCTTGGTGAACTCCTTTAGGTGGACGTTTTGGATGCGCTTGCCCAGTTGCTTGATCCAGTGCTCCGGGAATTGGAACATCATGATGTTGCCGGTGTCGAAGTGGACCTTCACGAACTCACTTTTGAAACTGTCCACGAAGTCGGCCATCTCGCCCGGCGTCATCAAGTAGCCGTTGAAGAAGATGTTTTCGATGTTCAGTTTCACCTTGAGCTTTTCCGCGCCCGGCAGCAGCTTGCCGATCACCTCGCGGGCGCGCTTGTCGCACACGTCGTTCGGCACCGGCTCGTAGTCCGTGCGCCACGGGATGTGGACGGCCCCGGGCACCACCAACAGGTTCTCGACGCCCAAGTCGTGGGCCGCCTCGGTCATCTTCTTCGCCAGTTCGAAGCCGCGGGCGCGCTTGGCGGCGTCGTTGTGCGTCAGCGAGTAGGGCCAGAACAGGAACGAGCAGAGGCCGCTGATCTCGATGCCGACCTTGTCGGCCAGTTTGCGGATCTCGGCGTACTCCTTGGCCCCGCTCTTGGGTGAGAGGTCGTTGTCGAGGTCGTAATTCAATTCGATGCCGTCGAAGCCGGCCGCTTTGGCGAGGCGCAGGCACTGCTCCAGATTCATCTTCTCCGGGTACGGGAACGCCCACAGGTTGATCGACTTCTTCATGGCATATCGCTTGGGCTTCGCCTCGTGGGCGGTCAAGCCGTCGGCGGCGAGCAGCGCCGCCCCGGCGGCGGCGGACATCGTGAGCAAGTCCCGGCGGTCGGGCGGGGAGTACGGGCCGGACATGGTTGGGTTCCCGGAATAAGGAGACAGAGCGGGGCACGGCGACATGATGATTGTGGTCACGTCGCCGGGCGGCCGCAAGCAAATTCGAGTTTCAAGGCGGAACGTGGCCCTCTTCGGTGTTACGCTCTGTCGTTGACCCTGATTGACGAAGGACCAGAGATGAGCCGAGTGACGGACCAATACCGTGAGGCGACCCAGTATCTGGCGGGCGGGGTGTCGTCCTCGACGCGCGTCAACAAAGCGCTCGGGCACGCCATGCTGTTCGACCGCGGCCAAGGCTGTCGGCTGTGGGACCTCGACGGCAAGGAGTACATCGACCTGTGTTGCAGCCACGGGGCGACGCTGCTCGGCCACGGCGACCCGCGCGTCCGGGCGGCCATCGACGCGGCGCTTGATCGTGGCGCGCCGTGTTCTTACGAGAACGAACTGCACACCGAGTTCGCCAAGCTGCTGTGCGAGACGGTCCCCTGCCTTGACCGCGTCCGGCTGACCTGCTCCGGCAGCGAGGCGACGATGCACTGCTTGCGGCTGGCAAGGGCCTTCACGGGCAAGCAGAAGATCATCAAGTTCGAGGGGAACTTTCACGGCTACCACGACCAAGTGATGTACGCCATCGGCACGCCCGCCGACCAACTCGGGCCGGAGACTTCGCCGAATCCGTATCCCGGTTCGGCCGGCATGACGGCCGGGCTGGAAAAGAACTTGGTGATGGTCCCGTACAACCGGCCCGAAATCTTTGAAGAGACGTTTCGCCGGCACGCCCATGAACTGGCCGCCGTCATCTGCGAGCCGATCTATTACAACGCCGGGTGCATCATCCCCACCGCGGAATTCATGGCGCTGGTCCGGCGGCTGACCAAGGAAACGGGCGTGCTGCTGATCTTCGACGAAGTCCTCAGCGCCTTCCGCATGGGGCCGGGCGGGGCGCAGGAATACTTGAACGTGACGCCGGACCTTTGCACCTTGGGCAAGTCGGTCGGCGGCGGGCAGCCGTTGAGCGTGTTCGGCGGCCGCAAGGACATCATGGACCGCCTGATGCCGACGGGCGACTGCCAGCACAGCGGCACCTACAACGGCCACGTCGTCGCCGTCGCCGCCGGCCTGGCGGCCGTGCGGGCGTACACGGCCCCCGGCTTTTACCCGCACATCCACAAGATTGCCGACCGACTGTACGGCGGCTTAAACGCCCTGTTCGAGCGCCGCGGCGTGCGGGCGCGCGTGCAGGGCCTCGGCGCGCGGTTCGGCATCTATTTCGGCGTGGACGGCCCGATCCGCAACTACCGCGACATCGTCGGCCACCAGCGAGAGCAAATGCTGCGCTTCATTCGCGCCGCCATCGGCCGGGGGGTCTACTTCCACGACTACGGCGGGGCCGCGTGCCATCATGGCTTCTGCGCGGCGATGAATGGGGAAGATGTTGATGAGGTGTTGCGGCGATTGGACGGGGCGTTGACGGATTTCGCGGCGGCGTGAGTGCGGCGATTCATCACGGCCGTTTTTTGCCGCGCGACACACGCGGCGCCGCGGTTTTGGCTTTCGTTGGAGTCCCGGCTTCAGCCGGTCTTCAGTGGCGACGTCACCGCAGTGGTCACGACGGCTGAGAGATTAAGGGCCGCCGGTTTTGGCTTTCGTTGGAGTCCCGGCTTCAGCCGGTCTTCAGCGGCGACGTCACCGCAGTGGTCACGAAGGTGGACACCGGGGAGTC
>JAYTTY010000039.1:0-11826 GCA_043744795.1 Zavarzinella sp.
CCGGGCCTGGCTACGACCGGCCGCCCCGTTGGGGCTACAGAAGCAGTCAACGTCCGCGGGCCACGAAAAAAGGCCGCCCCGAATGGGGCGGCCTTCTCATTTCTCACTGCAATCCAGCTCACCCGACCACTTCGTAGAACTCGCGGCCGAGCGTCAGGTCGGCGGTGAAGTACTCCCACCGATTCAGCTTCAGGAAGGCGAGGTACTTCGTCACCTCGGCCGGGGTCGGCAGGCGGCCCAGCACGTTCGTGAACGTCTGCGGGATCAGGATCTTCTCGCGGTACGTCTGGTGCAGCCCGCCGGCCGGGGTGAATTTGGACGCGGTCGCCAGGGTCGTCCCGTCCACGGCGCTCAACACCCGCCCGGCGGCCGCCGCCCGGCCGTACGCCCGGGCGTAGGCCGCCAAGTAGTCGCGGGAAGCCGTCGTCGGCGCGACGCCGAACAGCGTCTGGTACACGGCCGCCGCCCATTTCCGGCTGGCCGGGACCGCGGCCAACGCCGGCGAAACGACCGACCCCGACTTGATCGCGTAATCCGCGGACCCCAGCAGGCCGGCGATCAGGCTCGGGATGCTCGCGTAGTTCACCTTCGCCTTCACTTCGGCCTCGGCCGCCGCCCGGCCGAGGACTTGGTTGTAGTACTTCTGCACTTGGATCGTCCGGTACTCGGCGCTCAGCGTCAAGGCCCGCACGAAGTTCAGCCGGGCCGTCAGGAAGGTGGCGTTGTTCAGGATCTTGCCGCTGAACGTGTCCCGCTGGAGGTCGGTCGAGTACAGGCTGATCGTCGCGGGCGGGGGCGTCGAATTCGTGAACGTGACCGGCGTCCCGAAGTACCGCTTTTTGATGACCCCTTCCACCCACGACCGGTCCGTGTGCGACCCGGCGTCGGCGGTCTCGTCGCTGCCGAGCGGCTCGGCCTGCCGCTGCAGGGTGAAGAACTCCTTGGTCGCCAACAGGCGGGCGTACACGTTTTCCGTCCCGCTGGTCCCGTTGACCGCCCGCCCGGCGATGGCCGCCCGCACGGCCGCCGCGAACGCCCGGTCCGCCTTGCCCGCCGCGGTGACGCTGGCGTCCGGCAGGCGGCCCAACACCTGTTGGTACGCCAAATTCACGAAGTTGGTGCGGTAGTCCGTCCGCTTCACCGCGGTGCTCCCGACGCCGACGCCGTCGTCGTCGTACACCACCGTGTTCGGCCCGCCGTTGACTAGGGCGGTGACAAGGGCCTTGCGGCCCGTCGAGGTGCCGGCCTGCGTCTTCTGGTTGCCGTAGGTGACGGCCGTCAAGTCCGTGTACGGGTCGATGGTCAAGTTCGGGAACAGGTCCTTGTACAGGTTATTCAGGAAGACCGCGCTCGGCGCCGTGGCGGGGTTCGGGTCGATCACCGGGTCCGTCGTCGTCCCGGCCTTGGTGTAGTAGTTCGTTTCCGACAGGATGTCGATGGTGATCGTCTCCGGCGTCTTCCGGTTGGCCCGCAGGTCGGCGATCAGGGCGTCGATGAGCGGGTCGTTGGCGCTGGCCGGGCTGGTCGGCCCGGTCGGCAGGAAGCCGCCGACCTCCGTGGTCGAGGGGCCGCCCTTGTTGTACAGCCGGTACAGCAACTGCCGGCGGGCCGTGTCGGCGCCGACCGGGTACGCCTTCGTCACCGGGTCATACCCGATGAGCAGTTCCTTGACGACGACGCCGAGGGCCGTCAGCCGGGCCTTCTCCAAGGCCGGGGCCTTCAGAATGACCTCGGCGCTCGTCTCGGACCGGCCCAGGAGCTCCGTGTACGAGTCGTGGATGAAGTCCGAGATGTCGGTGCTGCCGACCACGACGTTGAACCGGAAGGCGTCCCCGATCGAGGTGGGGGTGACCGGCTCGCCGTTGATGCCGTCCCCGTCCTGGTTCATCTTCGTGCCGCCGGCGTCCGTGATGTTCGGGCCGACGGTGATCGTGTACGTGCCGTCCGTATTCTGCGGGACGAAGTCGATCCGGTACCGGTTGTGCAGGTTGATCTGCGTCACCGGGTCCGGGACGGTGATGTCCGTCACGCCCGTGACGGCCACCGGGCCGTTCGGGCCGGTGACCGTCACGTCGGCCGGGGTGAAGGACGCGGCGTTGATGTACCCGTCGAACTCGACCGTGGCGGACGAGAACGGCACGCCCACGGGGGTGAGCGGCGACACCTTCTCCGGGACGACCTTCGGCCCGGAGATGCCGGCCGGCTTGCCGAGCGCCAAGGTCCACATGCCGCGGCCGACCGTCGTGACCACGAGGGCGTCCGGCGACCCGGCCGAGTTCGCGCGGCCGGTGGCCGGGGTGATGTTGCCCAAGACCAAGTCGATGTCGGACACCTTGGCGACCGGCAGGCCGCCGCCGTCCGCCGCCGCGCCGGTGGCCGTGCCGGTGAAGCGCGTCCACGTCGTGCCGTTGTCCAGCGACCGGAACACGCCGGCGTCCCCGGCCGCGTACAGGACGGGCAAGCCGGGCGTCGGGGCCGTGAACGGCCGCCAGTCGACCACGATGGAGGACAGGCGCCGCACCAGCGTGGTCTCGAAGTCGCCGTTCAGGCCGTAGGCGCCGGTAAACGCCTTGTGCGTGAGCGTGAACAGGTTCCCCGTGACGTCCTTCCACGAGTTCACCAACGGGTCGGCCGACGTCCAGTCGGCCATGTAGTAGACGTGCGCCTCGGTGACGGCGTACAGGGCGTTGCTGCCGCGCGTCGGGCTGGGCTGGAGCTTGAGGATCGGGCCGCCGTCGAGCGTGGACAAGTCCAGGGCGGTCGTGATCTTCTTCCAGACCGGGGCCAAGTCGTTCCCGGTGCGGACGAAGATGTTGCCCCCCTCCGTCCCGGCGTACAGGTACTCGCTGAGGCCGGCCGGCGGGTCGCCGGGGATCGTCAGGACCGGGGCCCCGAACGCCGGGGCCTTCACGTAGGTGCCGTCCAAGTCGGTCACGGAGCCGGGGATGGCGGTGGCCTTGTCGGCGGCGATGAACCAGTTCTTGCCCTGGTCGAGCGTGCCGTACAGGCGGCCGTTGTTCGACCCCATGAGGAGGCCGTTCGGGTCGATCGGGTTGACGTTGAACCGGCGGACGAAATTCGTCCACTGGCCGAGGCCCTGGGCGTCCCGCGTCACGCTGCCGGGCGTCCCGTCGCCCGTGTACAGGCCGTTCGTGCGGCTGATCGGGACGCCGCCCTGCTTCTGGACTTGGAAGAAGTCCGTCGTCGGGTCGCCGTTCCGGAAGAGGTCGTTGATGCGCCGGAGGATGTAGACGTCCCCCGTGCCGGTCTGGTCGGCCTGGACCCAGTTGGCCCGGCCGCCGCGGCCGTCGTCGCCCCAGGACGTCTCGCCGTCCGCGAGGATCGACTCGCCGGACTGGTAGGTGTCCCCGGCCCGGCGGGCGGCGCCCAGGAGCAGGGACTGGGAAACGCTGGCGGCCAACAGGCTCGGCTGGGCGTCGCCGGAGTAGAGGCGGGCGACGGTCATGTTGCCGTTGCGCGACCCTTCGATCTGGAGGTTCGTCTCCCGCGCCGTGTCGGTGGCCACGGTCGGGCCGAGCGTTAAGTTCACGTCGCGCTGGTCGAACCCGTCCACGCGGTCGAGCGAGCCGTCCTCAGTCGCGACGAACGTGCCGACCCCCTCGTCGTGGCCCCACAGCACGCGGGCCCGGCCGGTGAGCGGGTCCACGGTCGTGATGATGCTGCTGACCCAGTCGAAGTCGTTGCTGAACTCGGGGGTGGTGTTCGTCGCCGACGCGTTGATGCGGCGGACGGCCGGGTCGACCCACAGCACGTCGTTCCCGTTGTTCTCGAACGTCGTGATGTTCGACGTGAAGATCGTCGTGTTGCTCAGGAACGGCTCGTACGGGTTGAACTTCAGGTTGGTGAAGTTCCACACCCGGCGCCGGGTCGCCCGCAGGTCCGCGTCGTACGCGTCGTTGATCGGCGTCACGCTGTTCAGGGCCGGCGCGCCGCGCGACGTGTCCAAGGCGTCCGGGCCGATCAGGCCGCCGCCGGCGTTCGACGGGTCGTTGTTCGCGTTCGTGGTCGTGGTGTACACGCCGCCGGTCGCGTCGCGGTGGCTGTACTCCTGCAGCTTGAACGGGTCGTTGATCAGCGTCATGTCCACGCGGATGAGCCGGTCGGCCCCGACGTACAGGATGTTCGGGTCCGTCGGGTCCATGGCCAAGGCGATGGAGTGGGCGGTCCCGCGGTCGGAGAAGTAGTCGTCCTCGGACAGGGGCCGCGTCAACTCGATGTCCGCCCCGGTGTCGGCGAACCCGCCGTTGGCGTTCAGGTTCAGCCGGGTCCAGTTCTGCCCCTGGTCCTTGGTCACGAACACGCCGTCGAGCTTGCCGCCCGGGGCGGACACGGCGGCGACCAGCCACTGCTTGTAGTAGTTGTTGGCCAGCGCGTCCCCGAACAGGTAGCGCGGGGTCACCAGTTGGATGCGGCCCTTGGCGCCGTTCGGCGTGAACGGGGCGGGGACGGTCAGAGAGCCGGTGTTGACCGTCGGCCGGCCGGCGCCGCCGGCCATCAGGTCGAACGTGATGGAATTGACGGACGCCGCGCTCAGGTTGCCCGTCTGGTAAATGCCCACCCCTTGCACGGCCACGTACCCAATCGTCGGCCGGTTGAACGTGTTGCCCAGGGCGCTCCCCTCGCCGATGGCGAAGTCGGTCACTTCCTTGCCCAACAGGTCATTCCCGCGGGCCACGTCCTTGATCTGCTGCCACGACCGGCCGCCGTCCACGCTGCGCCACAGGCCGGCCATGTTCTCGGCGGCCGGCGTGGACCCCTGGCCGACGGCCGCGTAGATGATCGGCAAGTTGCCGTTCGCGACGATCTTCTTCTCGTAGACGATCTTGTTGATGACCGTCCCGACGAACATGTGGTCCCGCTGGGCGTCCGCCACCGGCAGGTACTTCAGGCCGGTCCCGCCGGTCGGCGTGCCGTAGTTCACCTTGCTGTCCAGCACGTTCCACGTCTTGCCGGCGTCTTCCGAGTACAGGAAGCCGACGCCGTCGTACCGGTTGTTGTCCTCGCCGCCGTCAATGACGTTCAGGGCGCTCGACCCCGTCCCGATCATGATCTTCGTGTTCTGCGGGTCGCCGGTCTCGTTGAACAGGGAGAAGGTGCCGATGTTGATGGCCGCCCCGTAGCGGGTGATGGCGCCGGTGATGGGGTCGCGGACGACTTCGTTGGGCCCGAAGTCCGTCAGCGGCACCCACGTCGGGCCGACACTGTCGCGGGTCAGGAAGTTCGCGGTGCGCCACAGGCCGCCGGACGCCCCGGCGGCGTACACTGTGTTGCCGGACGGGTCGGCCGGGTCGGACTGGAGTTGGCTGACGCGGCCGTTGGTCGTCGTCTCGAACGGGGTGGGCGTGTTGCCGTCCGGCCCGGACGTGTTCAGGTTGCCCTTGGCCGTGTCCACGGCCCCGTCGGCCTGGAAGACGCGGAACGCGACGGAGGTCTGGTCCGCGATGGCGTCCCCGACGCCGCTGCCCAAGACGGGCTTGGTCAGGGTGAGGGCGAACTTGGACACCGTGGCCGTCGCCGTCCCCTTGTTGTGGATGACGAGCTTCCACGCGCCGGTGGCCCGCGTGCCGTTGACCTGGGCCAGCGGGGTGATCGGGTTGTTAAACCCGTTGGTGGCGAACCCGTTTTGCACCGGGCTGACGGACGCGCCGGTGTCCGTGATGGACTGGTCCGTGAACGTCACGTTCGTCGCGACGGTGTTCACCCCGGTCGTCGGGGCGTTGTTGAACAGCAGGACAGACCGGGACCCGTCCGGGGACACGAGGCGGGCCTCCAAGTCGCGGAGGTTGCCGCCGCTGGGGACGGACACGCTGACGTTGGCGAGGGCCTTGTTCACCAAGTACCCGGCCCCGCCGACGTTCAGGGTGATAGTCGCGATGCTATTGCCCGCGACCGCCACGTTGGCGTTGGGCACGCCGGGGGCCGACCCGAAGACGCCGCCGTAGGCGATGTCCGTCGTGGCCGTGTCGCTGGACGAGCCGACGAGGACGTTGACGCCGGCGTTGGTGTCCGGGTCCATCTTCGTGCCGTTCGTGTCCGCGATGTCGGCCGACAGTTGGATCTGGTACGTGCCCGGCAGCTTCTGGCTGGCGAACCCGATGCGGAAGAACCGGGAGTTCGTGTTGGCGGCCAGCGCCGCGCCGTTCAGGGCCGTGACCGGGGTGACGGTGACGGCGCCGACGGGCAGGTCGCCGGACGGCCCGATGAAGCGCAGGACGTCGGCGGGGGTGAACGTCGTGGCGTTGATCGTGCGGTCGAACGCCACGTCCAAGGACGCGGTCGTGCTATTCAGGACGAGGTTGTCGTCCGTCTGGTCTTGGGTGACCGGCCGGGACCCGACGACCCGCGGCCCGGTCACGGTGATCGGCTTGGCCTCGGGGGCGTACGGCAAGACGAACGGGTGGTTGTCCACGGCCGTCGGGACGGAGAACAGGTCTTCGACCGGCTCGGCCTGCTTGCCGTCGTTGTCCTGGTCGAAGAAATTCCCCCGCACAATGGTCTGCACGGGCGCGGTCTTCTCGATCGTGAGGTCCCACTGGTCCAAGGTCCCTTGGCTACCGGCCTTGCTGTCGATGACGGTCAGCGTCCACGTGCCGTCGATGCGGCTGCCGAAATAGATGCCCAACGGGTCCACGGGCAGGTACGTGTGCGTGTACGGCGGGCCGAACACGTCGTCGCCGGCGATCGTGGTGTTATTGTCGTCGGCCGTCGTATTTGGGTCGTCGTCCGCGAAGACGGTGTCGGTCAGGTTGGCCAGGGTGTCGTTCGGCGGGGCGCCGGTGGCGACGAGCGTGTCGGTCGAGTCGTCCGCGAGCATCAGCCGGACGGTCTGGCCGCTCGGGGACCGGAGGAACAGGGCCAAGTCGCTCGTGCGCTCGTGGGTGATGTTCACCTTCACGGTGACGCGGTTGATGACCTCGCCGGGCGCGGCGGGCGGGACCAAGATGTCAGAAGTGACGCCGCCGCTGGAGCCCCCCAAGGCGTCAACGATCGTCAGCGGCGTCGGCCCGGTCCCGAAGGGGGGGGGGGGGGGCGTCGTCCGTGCTGTTGTACAGGACCGTCCCGGTCGGCGTCCCGAGGGCGAACGTCGTGTTGCGGATGCGGTCGCGGATCACGTTCGAGCCGAGGATGGGGTTGGCGTTGCTGTCCGTGTTGCCGAACCGGCCGCCCTCGTACCCGGCCATCGGGCCGACGACGTAGCTGTACGTCCCGGCCTGGTCCCGCGGGGCGACGGCGACGAAGAACCGCTTGGACCCGTAGTCCTGGGCGACGTGGCCGCCGCCTGTGGGGACGGGGTCCACGAAGTCGTCGATGCGCTGGACGAAGAGGGGCGTGATCTGCACGCCGTTCCCGGTCGGGTCGGACCCGGGGGCGCGGTAGATGATCTTGATGTCTTCGGGGTTAAACGTGTCGAACGGGCTGGGGGCGGCGACGCCCGCGAACACCTTGGGGGAGACCTGCGAGATCACCCGGTCGAACTCGACGTAGAAGCCGGTGAACTGGGCCTGGCCGGTGGCGGCCGGCCCGTTGTAGGTGATGGTCCCGCCGGCGAACTTGTCCGCGAGGGTCGATTCCGTGAGGATGGCGCCGGTGTCGGCCCCGGCGATGCGGGGGCCGGCGGCGATGTGCAGCCGCTGCGTGCGGACCTGGGAGAAGGCCCGGTCCAGGTTGCCGCCGTACAGCAGGCTGACGTTGCCCGAGTAGGACACCAGGCCCATGTTGTTGCCATACGTTTCGGCGCCCATGCCGGGGCCGTTGGACGAGACGTACTCGGTCTTGATGGTCTTGCTGCGGATCTGGTCGTAGGTCGTGTCCTGCGGGTTGACCGGGGCGGGCTTGGAGAACTCGATCCGGCCCTGCGGCGTGCTGCCGTTGCTCGTGAAGGCCGGGCCGTTGACGGACGTGGCCAGCATGGTGACGCTGCGGGTGCCGGGCAGGGTGCCGTTGAGGGTGAGGGCCGGGTCGTCGTTGGCCGAGTAGTAGGAGACGAGGACGGTGCCGGTGGCCGGGTCGACGGCGATCTGCGGGTTGAAGCCCGGCCCGATGGTCGCGGGGCTGACGGTCCACAGCTTGCCGTTGTCGTCGCTGAAGGACACCAACACACTGCCGCCCTTTTCGTAGGCGGCGTACACGCGGTTCTGGTACGGGCTGAACGACCCTTGGGTGTTGTCCACGGCGAGGGACAGGCCGGTGCCGAAGCCGGCCGGGCTGGCGGCGGCCGCCGCCGTGCCCGCGTTCGGGTGGTTCGTGCCGGTCGGGCTGTTGGGGGTGATCCCGAAGATGCCGGTCTGGGTGTCCGGCCCGAGGTTGTCGCGGAAGTTTTGCGACAGCCGCAGGGCGGCCTCTTGGATGCGCGAGCCGAACGAGAAGGTCGTGCCGGTGTTGTCCGAGATGCGGACGATCCACTGCCCCTCGAACTCGGCGGGGGTCATGCCGGTGAACGTGCCGGTGGGGCCGGACAGGGTGCCGGTGTCCGGCCGGAACTCGCCGATGAACGGGGACGCCGCGGTGCGGTCCTGAATTTCCCGGGCGGCGTTGTCCGTGAACACGGTGCCGGCGGCGAAGACGCGGTCCCCGCCGTTGATGTCGGACAGGCCGAGGAGGCTGCCGCCGGCAATGCCGCCGGCGGGCGGGTTGCTGGGGTCGTAAAACTTCAGCAGTCTGACGCGCCGCGTCCCGTCCGGCGAGATCAGGTCGATTTGCATCTCGCTCAAGCTGCTGTCCTGCTGGATGGCGAGGCGGACGGACAGTTCCTCGAGCGTGCTGATCCCCGACCCGGCCGGCACGGTGATCGGGTAATCGACGAATTGGAACCCGGTGGGCGACGTCGCGTCCGCCCCGCCCGACGGGATCCCCACGCCCTGGCTGTTGATGGCCTCGAACGAGATCGGGGCGGTCGTCGTGTCGAACGTCGAGACGTCCGAGATCAGGCCGGGGCTGTTGGGCCCCGACGAGCCGGTCGCGTCCGCGTTCGAGAAGAGCGTGACCATCTGGCCGCCGGACGTCCCCTGGCCGTCGCGGCCGGGGGTGAAGACGATCTTCGGCTGCGTGTACGCGGTGCCCGACGCGGAGAAGTGGTTGTTGTTGTTGACGATCACGGACGGGGCGAAGTTGACCCCGCCGTCGTTCGACGCCGTCATGCGGATGATGTTGCTGATGAAGTTGGCGCCCGTGTTCTCGGGGGTGACGTCGTCCGAGTTCCACGCCACGAACACCTTGACCTGGTCCGCGGTGGGCTGGGTCGCGGCAATCTGGTCCGTCTGCGACTCCCCGGTGTCCGGGTCCGGGAGCGTCACCGCCTCGTTGAAGTCGACGGCCACGGTCGGGTTGTACGCCGGGTCCGTCCCGAGCCACTGGTACAGGGTGTGCCCGGGCGTCCCGTTGGTGGTCCCGGCGTTGTTGGCGTTGTCGGCCGGGTTCTTGTCCCCGATGTCCAGTTCCAGCGGCGTGCCGGCGAAGTTGTACTTACGGAGGACGAGCCGCCCGCTGGAGTTGTTCAGCGTGTGTTCGGTGTACGTGAGGTAGGCGTTGTCAAAGCGGTCGAACGTGACCGACGGGTTGCTGACGTTGGTGAACCGGACGAGGCCGCCCGGCGTGGACGCCTCCGGGTCGAACCCGTTGGCGTACCGGGCCGAGCTGACCCACGTGACCCCCCCGTTGTTGGAGTAGATCATCGTCATGGTGCTGCTCGCGCCGCTCTTCTCGACCATGGCGCCGAACAGGTTGTTCGGGTTGAGCGGGTCTTGGGCGATCGTCGGGGCGAAGTCCTGGATGTTGGTGGCGACATCAATGTTGCGCGTCGTCGTGTAGTCGATGACCGGGGCCGGCAGGGTGGCCGGGACCTCGCGGGCCTCCAGCGACTCGACCTTCAAGCGGTTCGGGGCGCCGCGGCGGCGCGGGGCGGCCGAGGCGAAGTACTTGCGACGCAGGCGGCCGATGACGGACTCGACATTCATGGAGAGACTCACTCTTGTTCGGTATCTCGCGGCGGCGGGCGCCGGGGAGGGGCATCGTCGCCCTGGGGAGGCAAATAAATCAACGCCGTCCGGCGGCCGTCACCGACTGTCGTCTCGTCGCCAAGCCGGCCCGACGCGGGCGGGGGGAAATACGGTGTCGAGTCCGTGGAGGGGAAGAGTCCCCGGGGGGTGCATCGACGGCGTGGCGGTTCGAGGTGTCAATCGGCGACAGGCCCGGCCCGCGCGGGCCGGTCGATAGTTTCGATTAGTGACATCCTATGTTGGTCCGTCAAGTGGGTTCAATTCCACTCGCCCGCCAATTCGGCCGAAATATCCCGCGGGGGTCGGGCCGTGCGGGGGAGAGGAAACGGACCGGGCCGTCACACTCCCCGCCACCCCTGCCCGCCGGACATTCGGCGCCACTCAACCGAAACCCAATCGGCACGGCCCGCGCGCCCGGACGGGGCGGCGTGGCCGGCAAAACCCTTAACACCGGATGAGAGGCGCGGCCCCGCGCAAAGTTTCGCGTCCCGGCAATTCGGCGAAGAAAAATGGCCCGGCTCGGACGCCTCTCCGCGGGCCGTCCGGACGGCGATCAAAAGTGCAACAACAATCAGCAAAATGAGACACGCCAACCGTATGATTTTGAACCAACTCCACGGCCGGTCGCCGGCCACCCGGCCGGATGAGCCGTTGACCAAAACTTGGAATAATTTCTCCCGGTAGCGGTAGTTTGCGACCCACACGGGCAGCAGCGTGTGCTTGAACGTGGCCCCGACGTGCCGCGTGTCCCGCGATTGAATCCGCTGGTGGTCCCCGCCGATGTCCCGGTTGATGAGGCCGGTGATAAACTCGTGCATCACCTGCTTCGCGGTCGCGTACCCTTCGGTTAAGCTGACCGAATAGCGCTCGGCCCGGTGGCCCGAGAGAAACTCGTCTTTGTAGGGTTCCAGAGTGGTCAGCGCCCACGGGTTCAGCTTCTGCACCAAGTGTCCGGGCAGCGTCGTGGCGGCGCGCACCAACACGTCGTCGAAGAAATGTTGCACCTCGCCGGACACGTTGGTCCAGCGCGTGCGGGTGACGCTGCGCGTCTTCCGGCCGCCGTTCGTGTCCGTGTACCACTCCGTATCGGTGTAGTTGTCGCCGCGCTCGCCGCTGTAGCGGGTGTACGTCATCGCGTCGTAGGTCCAGTACGGGCAGTAAACGCTGGCGAACTGCCCGAGCGTGGCCAGTTGCTTCAACTCCGTGGGGGCGAACCACAGGCCCTCGACCCACTTCACGAAGGCGCCGCGCGCGTCCCGCTCGGCGACGGCGAACGGCAGCACCGACTCCGGGGCGACGAGGTTCTTCACCGCCTCCGGCTTGTTCTCCAAGTGCGTGCGGCAGTACGGGCATTGGGCCGTCGCCACCTTGTCTTCGAGCAGGATCACCGCCCCGCACCCGGTGCAGGTCACTTGCGACGAATGCCCGCCGATGACCGCGTCGGCGGCCTCTTCCTTCTTGGCGAGGAAGTCGTCGAGGTCGTGCTCCTGAATCTGCTCGGCCCGCGTCTTCTCGTCGGCCGGGGCGATGACTTCGGTGAAGCCGCAGTACGGGCACTTGAGGCCGCGGGCCGCCGGGTCGAAGTCGAGCTTCGCCCCGCACTGCTTGCACGGGAACTTGCGCCCGGGGGGCGGTTGGCGCTGCGGCTCGGGCAGTGGCGGGGGGGACATGTTTGCGGTCCATGATGGGGACGAGGAATCGCGCTCGCCGCGAAAGGCCACCTCACCCCCCGGCCCCTTACAGGGGTAGGTCAGGCGAGAGCGAAGAATTCAGGCGGAAGTCGCAATAGTGCGACCATGCCGCGTTTTCT
>JAYTTY010000040.1:0-3011 GCA_043744795.1 Zavarzinella sp.
GCATCAAGTTAAGGAAAAACGCCGAGAAAAATAAGGACTTGCGCCGATTGAGGCAAAGCAATAACCCCTGTTTTCTCGGTATTGGCGAAGCCCGGTAGCAGCGTAAACCCGCTATGCCTTCCTTAACTTGATGCCGATGGGGTGCGCGAAGCGCGACCCCGGGCTGTGGTGCGCAACCCCTTCGGGGTAGAAAACCGATCTCTTTCACCACGGCGCCAAGTTCACGCCGATGGGGGCGGGGGGGTTGAGGTTGTCTTCGCGTCATTACAACCGGATAGTTTCACAGTCCCCCACCCGCGATCCCAACGCGCGCGGATTGCCAAGAATTCACCAAAGCGGTCGCGCGCAATGGCAGACAATTTGGCAGAGCTTCACAATTCCTTCATAAACGGGGCAATCGTGGTGGCCGAATGAGGCCGGAAATGAAATACCGCTCGACAACCGAGGTGTGATAAGGGGATGGTCGCTGCAGGATTCAAAACCGATGACGTAAGTTGCTTAGAAATTGAAGACTTAGGCCAATCATCAGAAACACGCGATGCAAAATCCGGTGCAGTTTCCGCGAGTCCCCCTTCATTGGCCGATGCGTTGGCCATGCTAACGAGCCTTACCTCCGAGGAACGAACTGCACTGGCGCGGCTGCTGGCCAGCGGTTAGTCATCTCGGCGGGCGTTGTCGTGGGTGGCTCTATTGCAGACTCGCCGGATCGGCCGCCGCCCAGAACGGTTCGAGAAATCTCGCCGAAAACCTCCCCCGCCGCTGCATCCGAGTGGGCGAGACCGGCGAACTCATCTCCGAGGCGGGCACCCAAACACCCCGCCGCCCGGCCAGGAATGCCGGCGGGTTGCCAGACACACTCTCAGAGAATGCGCATGAAGTTTCTCGTTGCTTCGCTCGTGATGGTCGCCACGTTCGGCGCGGTCCGCGCTGAGGACGCGCCGTCCAAAGACATCGTGGACACGGCGGTGGCCGCCGGCAATTTCAAGACGCTCGCCGCCGCCCTCAAAGCAGCCGGGTGGGTCGAGACGCTCAAGGGGGAAGGGCCGTTCACCGTGTTCGCCCCGACTGACGAAGCTTTCGCCAAGCTCCCCGAGGGGACCGTCGAATCCTTGCTCAAGCCCGAGAATAAGGAAAAGCTCATCGCCGTCTTGACCTACCACGTCGTCCAGGGCAAGTGGATGGCCGCCGACGTCGTCAAACTCACAGAAGCCAAGACGGTCCAAGGCAGTAAGGTTCAGATCGCCGTCAAGGACGACAAGGTGAAGGTGGACGGCGCCAACGTCGTGAAGACGGACATCGTGGCGAAGAATGGCGTCATTCATGTGATTGATACAGTCATCATGCCCAAGTAAGGCGGTCGGCGTCCGCGGGTGGAACGAGCCCCGCCCGCGGTCTAGTATGACAGGTAGGATTTTAAGCCCTCCGACTATAATCGCGGGTGGCCTTAAAAAGGTCCGTGGCCAGTTGATACTAAACAACCCCGGCAGACCGGAGACTGTCCATCTCCAGCTCTCCCGGCACACTCCGAGGCTTACGCGTTTCTTGACCCATACCCTGCTGCAACGGATTGCCCGAGGCGACCGGGACGCCGTACCCGAATGCTTGGCCGCGTATGGGGGCATGGTGTGGGCATTGTCACGCCGGTACGGGAGCGACCACACCGACGCCGAAGACGCCGCTCAGGAAATCTTTGTCGATCTTTGGCGGCACGCCGGCCGATTTAATCCGGATGTCGCCGCCGAACCAACCTTCGTAGCCATGGTCGCCCGCCGCCGCCTAACGGACCGGTCGCGCAAACGGGGTCGGACCGTGCCGACGATGCCCTTGCCGGATGACGGTGGCCCGGCAGTCGCCTCTTCGGACAGTATCGGTAATCTGGACGAAGCGGATGCCGTCCGCGGCCGGATGGCCGAGATCAGTCCGGAACAGCGCCGAGTCTTGGAAATGGCCATCAACGACGGAATGTCCCAGTCCGACATTGCGGACGCCTTGGGAATGCCGTTGGGGACGGTCAAGGCTCACGCCCGTCGCGGGCTGCTGCGGCTCCGCGAACTGCTCGCCGACCCACACGCGAAGTCATTGCCGAAAGGGGGAACCCGATGACCGGCCCCCTTCAATCTCCCGGCGACCGGATTCAGGAACTGCTCGCCGACCGGGCCGTGTTCGGCCTGTCGGCCGCGGAAAACGAGGAACTTGAAGCGCTCCTGTCCGCCCACCCCGTTGCCGATCCGGAAGCCCTCGACCGGCTCGCGGCGGACATGGCCCGCGCCACCGTGCCACATGTAACGGACCCAATTCCGGCCCACGTCCTGGCCCGGATCGTCGCCGACGCCCCGGCGCATCTGCCGATGAGAAGCCTTCGGCCGGCGTCTCATCCGCGGAAGCGTTGGTACTTGGCCGGCGGGGTTGCCGTCGCGGCGGCCCTTTTGCTCGGTGTCGTTTTGTGGCCCAGCAACCGGCCAGTGCCGACCCCGACGGCGGCCGAGCGGCGAAACGAACTCCTCGCCCGTGTCGGCCGGCCCGGCAGTGACGTAGTGCGACTGGAATGGACCGCCACCACCGACCCGGCCGCCAAAGGGGCATCGGGGGAGGTGGTCTGGAGTAACGAGACTCAGGAAGGCTACATGGTCCTCCGCGGGCTGGCTCCGAACACCCCGAGCCGGGAACAATACCAAGTGTGGGTGTTCGACGCCGCCCGCGACGAGCGCTACCCGGTTGACGGCGGTGTCTTCGACATGCCACCGGAGGGGGGCGAAGTCATCGTTCCGATCCGCGTCAAACTCGGGATTTCCCGGCCCACGCTGTTCGCGGTCAGCGTGGAACGCCCCGGCGGGGTGGTGGTGTCGGGCCGGGAACGCCTGCCCCTGGTGGCGAAAGCGCCGCCCCCGAACGCGGGGTGACGGCCGAATTGTAAGGCGAGCGGCAGGTCTTGATTTACCTGCCGCTCGGTTTGATCGTGATGTCGTACTTGCGAAGCGTCGGGGAACGCTCCAACCGCGCCTCGTACGGCT
>JAYTTY010000041.1:0-11798 GCA_043744795.1 Zavarzinella sp.
TTCCTGCCGAGGGAAAAAGGGATCAGGTCGCGCACCATACCGCCGAAGTCGCGTGCCAAACAGGCCAAATGGGACAGTTAATAAATTTCGTATCCTAAGGAGACGGACATGTCGAACAAGACCACACTGATCGCGCCGCCGCAATACCGCCGCGACACGTTGCCGATGAGCCTCGTCGCCCGCGACATGGAAGAAGTCGAGCGGATTTACCAGAAGACGCTGGAGCCGTTCCGGGCGAAGTTCGGGCCGGTCATCCAACACCTCGACCACTACCGCGGCAAACGCCTCCGGCCCATGCTGGTCCTCCTCGCCGGGCACGCGGCCGGCGGCGTGACGCGGAACCACCACATCCTCGGGGCCGTGGTCGAGATGATCCACACGGCCACCTTGGTTCACGACGACGTGCTGGATGCCGCCGACACGCGCCGGCACGGGTCCACCGTGAACGCGGCGTGGGGCAACCACGCCAGCATCCTGCTCGGCGACATGCTTTTCTCGGCCGCGTTCCGCCTGTGCGCCACGGTGGACGCGGCCGCCTGCGAGATCATCGGCGAGACGACGAACCGCGTCTGTGCCGGCGAGTTGCAACAAATCACGACGGCCGGGCGGCTGGACCTGAGCGAAGCCGACTACTTCGAGATCATCGAGGGCAAGACCGGCGTGCTGACCGAGTGCGCCGCCCGCCTCGGCGCCCGCTACGCCGGGTCGTCCGCCGCCGTCGAACGCCACATGGCCGACTACGGGCGCCATCTCGGCATGGCCTTCCAGGTCGCCGACGACGTGCTGGATTTGCGGGGGGACGAAACCACTGCTGGAAAGACGCTCGGCACCGACTTGGCCCAGCGGAAGATGACCCTGCCGCTGATCCGCTATCTGAATTCACTGAGCGAGGCCGACGAACGGCGGGTGAAGTCTCGCCTCGCCACGCACGCCCACGACGCGGACGTGCTGGACGCCGTGATCGCGTCCGGCGCCGTGGAGTCGGCCCAACTGCAAGCCGAGGCGATCATCGACGAAGGCTGCAAGGCCCTCGCCCACTTACCCGCTTCCATGTATCGGACAGCGTTGGAACACGTCGCCCGCTGGGCCGTGACGCGGGCGGCGTAACGGATTCCAACATCGCTCCCCTGTTGTCAATGGCGAGCGTCGAGGCGTAAGCCCGACGTGTCTTTCCTCAAAATCCAGACACGTCGGGCTGACGCCTCGACGCTCGCCAGTCGTCGGGTGATGGCGATTGGTTCCATTGGGCTTCAACCCCGAGATCCAGTTCGAGGCGGCGCGGCCAAATGAAATCTCGCCCCCACGGCTTTCACCCCATCAGCTTCTTCATCTGCGCCAAATACTTCGGCACTGCCGCCTTGGCGTCCTCCTTCGCCTCGTACTCCAGCGCCACGTAGCCCCGGTACTTGGCGTCCCGCAGAATCTTCAGCAGGCGGGGGATGTCGGCCTCTTCCAGCTTCTTCTCCGCGGTGGCGATCTCGGTCTTCAGTTGCACGGTCACGGCGTACGGGGCCAGTTTGGCAAGGTCGCCGTACGGGTCTTGGGTGCGGAAGTTGCCGGTGTCCAGGTTCACGCCGAAGTTGTCGTGCTTCACGGCCTTCACGATGTTCAACAGTTGCTCGGCGGTCGCCGTGATGCCGCCGTGGTTTTCGAGCGCGAGGATCACGCCCCACTTGGCCGCGTATTCGCACGCCTCTTGGATGACCGGAATGCACCGCTTGACGGCGGCATCCTCCGTGTCCCCCTTCGGGACGGCCCCGGCGAAGATGCGCATCGTCTTGCCGCCGAGCCGGGCGGTGTGTTCCGTCCAACTCTTCACCGCGTCGAGTTGCAGTTTCCGCGTGTCCGGGTCGGCGACGCAAAAGTCGTTGCCGACGGCCGTGCCACTCACATCGAGTCCCAGTTTCGTCGCTTGTCGCTTGAGTTTGCCGAGATACTCCGGCGTCGTCTCGGGGAAGTAGTACGCCGTCAGTTCGACGGCGTCGCAGTCGTTGGCGGCGGCGTAGTCGATGAAGTCCGAAAGCGTCATCGCCGGCTCTTTCGGCTTCTTGACGTCGAGCCATTGCCGGAAGCTATACGCGGCCAAGCTCAACTTGAGTCGGGGCGGATGACTTCGCGGGATCGGCTCAATGGCTCGGCCGGCCGACATGCCGACGGAAGCGGCGGCCGCGGCGGCGAACAGTTCTCGGCGGGAGAGACGCATGGATCACCTCTTGGGATGCGGGTTGTCCGGGATAGTGTACCCGGCCGGCGGCCCCGGCGATACCCGCTGACCGGGCCGACCGGCACGACCGGCAGCGTCGGCCGGCCGGCCCGGCGTTCTTGAACAATTCCGGCGAAGAACCCCGAAGAACCTCCCGCCGGGCGGCCGATGCAATTCGGGGGACGCCGCGGCCGCCCGGCGGCGGGGCGTTTCCCACTGGTGACAGTCCAATGCAACGGTGGGGCCGGACGTGCATCACGAATTGAGTGTGGTTGCCCTGATCCGCGGCAAGGAACGCTTCGTCTACGTGTACGACGACAATTCTGGAGAGGAACTCCTGGAGGCCATCCGGTCTCAGGCGGCAGATCCCAACCTCAGTCTCTCGTGGTTCGACGCCGCGGTGCTGGCGGAACGTGTCCGGCAGCAGGCGGCCGCCCACCCGGCGGCGGATTAATCAAGTCGGCCGGCGGCGACATCCCGAAGAGACACCTATGGAACAAGCCCTCGCGGATTTCTTCCGCCACTTGGGGCTGGAGAAGAACGCGTCCGCCCACACGGTCAAGTCGTACCGTGAGGACCTGACGCAGGCGGTCGAGTTCTTCACCCTGAAGGGCGGCGCGGGCCTGCGCCCCGAGCAGATCACCACGCGGCTGGTGCGGGGCTTCCTCGCCTGGCTGCACGAGAAGAAGTACGCCCGGGCCACCATCTCCCGCCGCATCGCGGCCGTGCGCTCGTGGTCGCGCTTCCTGTGCCGGCAGGGGGTCATGGAGAAGAACCCCGCCGAGGGCCTGCGCGGCCCGAAACTCGACCGCACCCTGCCCCACTTCCTGGGCCGGGAGGACATCGGCCGGCTGTTGGCGGCGCCCAGTCCCGCCACGGCCCTCGGCCTGCGGGACCGGGCGATTCTGGAAACGCTGTACTCCGCCGGCCTCCGCGTGAGCGAGTTGGTCGGCCTGCAACTGGAAGACCTGGACATGGCCGAGGGCGTCACCACCGTCCGCGGGAAGGGCAAGCGGGAGCGGTTGGCCATGCTCGGGGAGTCGGCCCTGCAAGCCATCGCCGCGTGGCTGGAGGCCCGCGCGGTCATGCTGGAGAGCGTCGGCCGCCGCACCGAAGCGGTGTTCGTGAACAAGGCCGGCACCCGGCTCTCCACGCGGAGCGTCGGCCGGCTGCTGGTGAAGTACCTGCGGCAGACGGGGCTGGACGCCCGGACGACGCCGCACACGCTGCGGCACTCCTTCGCCACGCACATGCTCGACGCCGGCGCCGACATCCGCGGCGTGCAGGAGTTGCTGGGCCACAAGAACCTGACCACCACCCAGATTTACACGCACGTATCGACGCAACGGTTGCAGGAGAGCTACCGGAAGGCGCACCCGAGAGCATGAGCCGACACCCAACCCGCCGAGGGCCACTATGAACCGACACTGGAAGACGACCGCCGCCGTGGCAGGGATGCTGGCGCTGATGACGATGGCCCCCGCCCCCGCCGGCGAGAAGGCCCAAATTGAATGGCGGGGCGACTACGACGCGGCCCGCAAGGAGTCGGCCGAGAAGGGGAAGCCGCTCTTCCTCGAATTCATGACCGACGACTGCTTCCACTGCCGCCGGCTGGAAGCCGGGCCGTTCCGCGAGGACGACTTGATCGCCCTGCTCAACGAGCGGTTCATCCCGTTGCGCTTGGACGCCAACCGCGCCCCGAAGCTGGTGCAGGCCCTGAAGATTCAGGCCTACCCCACGATGATTATCGCCGGCACGGACGGCAAGATCATCGGCTTCCTGGAGGGCTTCACGGAGGCGAAGCCGCTGGAAGAAAACCTGAAGCGCACCCTCGCGATCCAGACCCCAGACTGGATGGCCCGGGACTTTCAGGAGGCGTCCAAAGCCGTCGGCAACGGCGACTATGCCAAGGCCGTCACCCTGCTGAAGAACATCGGCGAAGACGGCAAGGACCGCCCGGTGCAGACCAAGGCAGCCCAAGTGCTCCAAGAGATCGAACAACAGGCGACTGGCCGACTGGTGCGCGTGAAAACGCTGCAAGACAAGGGCAACCACACGGAAGCCTTGGACTTGCTGACGGAACTGCTAAGTCGATACGCCGGGACGCAGTCGGCCGCCGACGGGGCGAAGATGCTGACCGCCTTGGCCGAGCGGCCGGAGAACCGCAACAATCCGCGGACGCGCCGCGCCCAAGATCTGTTAGCCCAAGCCCGCGAGGCGTACAAGGGCGAGAAGTTCCACGAGGCCCTCGACCTGTGCGAAATCTTGGAAAAGACCTACGAGGATACGACGGCCGGCAAACAGGGGAAGGAACTGGCCGGGCAAATCCGGTCCAGCCCGGAGAAGCTGGCGAAAGCCTGCGAGAACCTGAACGAGCGCTTGGCCACGATGTACGCCACCCTCGGCGAAACGTGGATGAAGAAGGGGGAGCGAGAACTGGCCGCCAACTGCTACGAAAAAGCCGTCCGGGCCGCCCCGGCGTCACTGGTCGCCCGCGACTCGCAGTTGAAGTTGTCCCAGTTGCAGACGAAGCCGCCGTCGATCCCGGTGCAGTTCACCAAGCCGGAGAAGTAATGTGGGGGAGTTCCCACGCATTGCCATGCGTGGGCTTCGAGGTTTTTCTTTCCGTCCCAATCCATCAAAAACAGCGTTAAGCCCACGCACGGCAGTGCGTGGGGAGATTTGATGTCACTTCCAAACGCCCGCCACGGCCGCCAACTCCGGGAACGGGGTGGCGGCCTTCACGCCACCCTTCACGCAGCGCAAATGGGCGGCGGTCGCGGCCTGCTCCAGCCGAGTCTTTAGTCGCGGGTCGGTGATGCCGGCCAGCGCCCCGGCTCGGCTCAACTCGGCGACGGTGTACGACGTCACTGGCGCGCCGAGTTTGTCGGCCTCGTCCAAGACGGCTTTGACGGCCAGATGAACACTCGCCACGATGCCGTCTCGATTTTTGACCGGCGGGTCGAGTTCCAGCAGGTCGTTCCCGGCCCGCAGCATGATGAAATGGTACACGGTGCGGGCGTTGTGCGGGTCGACCCAACGGCCGTTGGGTGTCTGGCCGGGGGCGACGCCGACATTCCACGTCGCCAACGCGGCCACGCGATAGGCATCCTCGTGTGTTTGCCGGTACGCCTCGCACAGCAGATGCACCGAGAAGGCGTTGTAGTTGAAGGTCGCCACCGGCCGGCACGCCTTCGCCCAAGCGGCCGCCTTCAGCCCGGCCTTCGTCCACTCCGGCTTCTTCAACGCCGCGCCGGCCCGCAGCAGGGCGACGCCGCACTCGCCCGCGTCGAACTGACTGCCGCCGTCGGGGGCCGGGACGATCAGGAAGCCGTCCTCCACGTTGCCGGCGCTCTGCTCCACCAGTTGCTCGATCATCTCCCCGAAGCGAATGTGCTTGCCGCGCAGGTCCGGAAATTTGAAGAAGCCCGCCTCCGTCTGCAGGGCAACCATGCTCGCGCAGCACCCATTGATGAGTTGATCGACCACATCGAGTTTCTTCGGTTGGTACTTCTCGACCAACGGCCGGAAAGCCACACACCCTTCGGCGATGTTCGCGTAATCCCGCGGCAACGCGGCGGGCAGCGGCTTACCGGCCGCGAATGCTTTCAGCTTGGACTGTTCCGCGTCCAGAATACGGACGAACAGATCGGCCACGTCGGACGGTTTGACGGGGATCACCGCAGGGGCTTCCCCTTTCCGGCGCGCATCGGGAACGCCGGGCCCATCGACCAGCATTTTCTGCATGTCGTTGATGTCGGCTGTTATGTTGGGGAGATCCCCTGTCTTCATCGCTTCCGTGATTTTGCGGCTTAGGGCGTCAAGCCTCTTCGTGTCCGCGTAAGTCAGCACGGCCACGGGCAGACCGGCCATGGTTTTGCCGCCGGGGTCCAGCCCTACTTGCTTCTCCATGTCCCGCAGAAGGCGCTCGACCAAAGCGCCGTCTTGGCGGCCGATGGCCCGCGTCACCGTGTCTCGGCCCGCCAGCATCTCTTCGACCAGCAGGCGGTTGTTGGTCTCCTTGGCCAGCGCGTAGGCGTGGCGAAGGCGGGCGTCGATCTGTTCCACGGGGAGCGCGTCCTCGGCTTGTGCGACAGTCGCCATCCCGAGGACGAACAGGCAAAAATGGAGTCGCATGGCGTGCATCAACCGAGGGGGACATCCCGCAGGGCCGCGACGGCCAGCGGGTGGAGGACGGCGTTCGCGGCCAGCAGCCCGCCCTGTTGGGCGAACTTCTCCCGCCCGTATTGGACGGCTGCGCCCGACACTTGCGTTACGGCACCGCCCGCTTCCGTGACGAGTAAGTGACCGGCGCAGATGTCCCAGTCCTTAAAGTTGGAATACGTGTTCACATACAAGTCCCCCTCGCAGCGGGCGACCATCGCCAGCTTGACGCCCGCGGAAAAGGTCTCCGTGCGGCGGAGCGGCTTCACCGCGTCGGCTGCCGGGTTCGGCCGGCCGGCTTTCATGTGGCTTTGAATCAGGTTGCTGTCCGCGAGCGCGGACACCGCCGAAACGTGACACGGCTTGGGCGAACAGTCGCCGGTCGTCACCCAACAGCCGCCGCCAATTGTCGCGTAGGTGTAACGGTCCAAGGCCGGCTCGGCGACGACGCCCACCGCGATGGTTTTCCCGTCCAAAAGGGCAATCATGACGGAGAACTCGCCGGTCTTCATCACGAAGCCTCGGGTGCCGTCGATGGGATCGACCACCCACGTCCGCGACCCAGTGGCGGTCGAGTCATTGCGGGTCGCCGTGTTCTCCTCAGCGCACAGCCGGTCGGCCGGGAATCGTTCCGAGAGGTAGCGCAGGATGAGTTCTTGAGACTGGCGATCCGCCTCGGTGCTGATGTTCACCGGGGCGTCCGGGATGGCCTGGAAATCCGCGTAAGCGCCCCGTAAATACTCGGAGGCCACCCGGGCCGCCTCGAGCGCGGCCTCCAACTCGACGCCGTACTTTTCCATGCCCGGACCACGCTATCTCGCCGCTTGCTCGGCGAACGGGTTGAACTCCAGATAGTATAGGTGCCGGTACAGTTCGTTCTCGTTGATGAGTTCCCGGTGGTTCCCGTCGGCGACGACGCGGCCTTGGTGCAGCATGAAGATGCGGTCGCAGTCCCGCAGGGTGGACATGCGGTGCGGCAGGAAGATCACCGTCGTCCCCGGCAGGACGCGGGCCAGCGTGTCGTCCAGCAAGTCCTTGGTCACTTCGTCGAAGTGTTCGGTCGGCTCCTCGATCACGTACAGGCTCGGGTCGCGCAGGATGGCCCGCGCTAAGGCAATGCGGAACTGCTCCCCCGGCCGCAGCGAATGGCCCAGTTCGCCGACGGGGGTCTCGTACCCGTAGGGCAACTTCTGGATGAACTGGTGGGCATGGGCCAGCTTCGCCGCCTCAATGATCTGCGGCAACGGATAGCTCGGGTCGCCGCAGCCGATGTTGTTGGCCACCGTGTCGTTAAACACCAGGCTGCTTTGCAGGACGAGGCCGATCTGCGTCCGCAGAGAGTCCTGCGTCACCCCCTTCACGTTGCGGCCGTCGATCTTCACGGTCCCGTCCGCCGGGTCGAGGAACCGGGGGATCAGGGACACCAGCGCGAGTTGTTCTTCGGGGTTTGACGCGACGATCCCCACGCGCTGCCCGGCCTTGATCTTGAAACTCACTTGGTCCAGCAGCATGACGCCCGTGCCCGGTTGGCTGACGGACACGTCCGCGAACTCGACGGACTTGGCGATGCCCGGCAAAAACTCGGCGTCCATGTCCATGGCCACGTCCCCCTTGCGGTCCAGGAACTCGTACACCTCGGCGGCCGCGGCGTGGCCGTGCCGCATGACGCGCCGGCCGCCGAACAACTTGCGGAACGGCTGGAACAGGCCGACGACGGACACCATCAGCACGGCGAGCCGGGGAATGCTCAGCCCGTCGTTCAACACCACGCGGCCCGTCAGGTAAACGAAGGTGATGCCGGCCAGCCCGGACAGCGTGTACAGCAGCGGCTTGGCCAAGGCTTCCCCGCGGGACCGCCGCAGGTGGGCGCTGGCGTAGTCCGTCAGTTGCCGCTCGACGCGGGACTGGTTGAACAGTTCCATCAAGTACGACTTGACCAGCCGCATGAGGCTGAGGCTTTCCAACAAGAGGGCGAGGCGGTGGGCCGTCACGCGGTTGGCCCCGGCCCCCTGCCGGCGGAACGCCGCCGACATCTGGCCGGCGAACACGCCGATCAGCCCGGCGAACAGGACGGAGGCGACGGCCAGCCACGGGTGGGCGAACAGGGCGACCAGCACCAGCACCCCAATCAGGATGGCCGAGCGGATTTGGTAGGACAGGCGGTAATACACCGCTTCGTGAATGTCTTCCACTTGCTTCGTGAACAGCCGGCTCGACTGCTGCACGGCGTCCGCGCTAATGGTCATGGCCCCTTGCCGGGCCGTGTGGTGGTAGAGCGACCGCCGCAGCCGCGTGACCACTTCCAGGGCCGCGATGGCGGCGGCGTCCTTCAGCCACACCAGGAGAATCCCGCGGATCACGACCACGGCCAGCCCGGCGAAGAACAGCGTCATCAGGTAGGCGCCGTTGGGGTCCGCGGCCGACCACGTCCACGGGACGATTCGCGCGACCACGGCGGCGGCCCGACCCAGCGGCGTCCCCTGCTGGTCGACGACCAACCCCAGAATGCCGAAGGGCCGCCGGTCTTCTTCGCCGAAGCCGGGCATCCGCAAGTCGGCCGGACTCTGCGGCTTGGGGAGGTATTTGGCGGCGGCATCCGGGGAGACTCGCGTTGCCAGAGCATGTCGCACGCCGGCCTGCCAGCGCATTTCGTGTTCACCGGCGGCGAAGCGGGACAGATCCCCAGCGAGCTTCTTCCGGGCGCCCCAGTCATTCAGCGTCTCGGCCGTCGCCTCGGCGGGGACCGGCGGCGTCTCCTCCTCGGGGGCGTCCGCCAATTGCCGGTACTGCCGCCACTTCGCCTGCTGGTCGGCCGGGAGTTTGTCCGGCTTCGCCGGAGCCGTTTCAAATTCGCCGAACCCGATGGCTTGGACGGCGCTCTCACGCTGGGCCTCAGGCATCTGCCGCCAGTGTTCGACGAACTCGGACTGCTCCTTCGGGGTCAGTTGGGCGAAATTCGGGATTCGCCCGCGGTTGACGAGCAGATCGACGAACAGCCCGAGGAGGACGATCAGGGCGGCGTACAGCAGGCTGCTGAACAGGCTGGCGAGGTAGTTGGCCCACTTGTGGAAGCGGACGTAGTGCAACAAGTCCCAGACGCGGGAGAACGAGTTGGTTTCCATCGGCCACCCCCGGAGAATTGACGGATTGACTGGATATGCCCAGTGTAGCCGACAATTCGTGTCCGGCGGCGGACCGGCGGCCGGATTACGCCAAGTCTCGGTCTTCGAAGAGCAGCAAACCGGACAGGATGGCAATGCCGACGTAAAGGACCGTGTAGGTCATCACGGTCATGACGAATCCGACGAAGCTGCCGGTCGCCAACGGCGTGTCCCGGATGATGGCCGGCCCCATGTCGAACGAGTCCAGCGCCGGAAACACGGCGTTGAACAGTTGGGCAATAAAGCTCACCAGTTGGAGCGCGGCGTTCCCCTCGTTCTCCGGCTTCTGAGTGACGTGGACCATGATCGGGGACAGGTTTCCGATGAGGAAAATCCCCAAACAGATCACCAGATTGACGATGAACTGGACCCGCGTGGCGAGGGCCGTGCAGATGGCCAACATAATCATCACCTGCCCGAAGACGCGGAACAGGCCGATGTGGTGGGCGGCGGTCTCCCCCATCCACGTGCCGAACCCGCGGGCGAACGCAGACCCTTCGGTGGTTGGGACGATGGAATCGACCTTCGGGGCGAACCACTTGGCGATCTCCATCGGCATGGGGTCGATGGCGTCGTCCAACGGGTCGAAGCGCGGCTTGAGGTGCAAGGCCCACGTCAGCACCCACCCGAGCAGCATCGTCATCACCCAGCACGCCAGCAGGATGCCGAGGTACTTGCCGATGAAGAATTGCCGGCGGCTAACCGGCTTGCTGATGACGGTAATCGCCGTCCGGCCTTCGATTTCTTCGTTCACGGAGATGCTGGCCGCCAGCAGGCCGAACAGGGCCGAGAACAGCATGACGGCGTCGAAGCCGACTTGCTTCATCAGCTTATAGTCTTCCCCGAGCGTGAAGTACGGGATGACCATCGAGACGGCGATCAGCAGCGAGGCAAGCCCGAAGATCAGCCAGAACATCGGCTGCCGCAGGGACTCCCGCAGGGCCGCGATGGCGACCGCCCCGGCCTTCGGGGAAATCAGCACCAGCAGGCGCGGGGCTAAGATGATAAAGTCGAGAATCAGTTGCACGTGGAACACCGACCCGAAGTACCGGCCGTACCGTTCCAACTCACTGAGTTCGCTGACTTGCTTGAGATACCACCCCAACACGACCGCCCCGCCGACCGTGATCCCGGCCAAGTAAGACAGCACGGTGGCGTCCGCGATCCATTTCTTGAACGGCCGGCCGTCGAAGGCGTGCGCCCACGGGACCGCCGCCGCCACTTGGATGAGGACGAGAACCAGCGCGGCGATAATCACTTGGAGGAGTGGCGTGGTCGGCATGTCTGGCGGGCCGTCGCTGGGTAAGGGGACGTTCTTGGTACTACGTTATTGATCGGCCGGCGGTTCGGGCCGGTAGTTCGGCGGCGTCCCCCACCGCAGCTTGCCCCGGAGCGTCTGATAATACGTGTGCCCCGCCACCTTCATGAGTTGGAAGCGCACGGGCGCCCGCCGGACGTGGACGGCCTCCCCGGGGTTCAGTGGGCCGCAGACTTGGCCGTCGATCACGAGCCACGCCCCGGCCGACTGCCCCAGCCGAACGCTGTACGTCTTCTCCGCGGAGTCCACCAGCGGCCGGTTCGTCAGCGTGTGCCCGCTGATCGGGGTCAGGACAAACGCCTGCATGTCCTGTTCGAGAATCGGCCCCCCGGCCGACAGCGAGTGGGCCGTGGACCCGACCGGCGTGCTGACGATCAGCCCGTCCCCCATGAACCGGGATACGGTTTCGCCGTCCACCGCCAGTTCCAAGTCGAGCATCTTGAACGGCGGCCCGGACCGGATGACCACTTCGTTCAGCCCGAGGTATTCTTCGGCGTTGTCGGCCCCGTCCCGCCGGCAGACGAACATCAGGTGGTTGGTGACGCGATACGTTCCGGCGATCACGCCCGGGAGGGCGGCGACGGCCTCCTCAGGCGACAAGTCGGCCAAAAACCCGAGCCGGCCGAGGTTAACCGCGAGGACGGGGCGTTGCCGGTAGCCCATTTGCCGGGCCGCCCGCAAGATGGCGCCGTCCCCGCCGAGGACGATGGCCACGTCCGCGTCCACGGCGGCGAGGTCGTGCGTCCGCGACAAGTCGCACAGGGCGACTTGCGAGCCGATGGCCTCGATGGCTTGGCCGAGCATCTCGGCCGTCTCGCGGACGCGGGGTTTCGCGCCTTTTCCGAGGATGAGGAATCGCATCGAGCCCTTCGCGTCATCTTGAAAAACCAAGAATACGTCAAAATGAGGAGTTGTATACCCTTGTAAGCCGCGACGCGGAGGCTTTGCGGAG
>JAYTTY010000042.1:0-3004 GCA_043744795.1 Zavarzinella sp.
CCTGCCGAGGGAAAAAGGGATCAGGTCGCGCACCATACCGCCGAAGTCGCGTGCCAAACAGGCCAAATGGGACAGTTAATAAATTTCGTATCCTAAGCGTGGCCGTCCACGACGACGGGCGTGGTCATGTTGCCCTCGTATTTCAGGCCCCAGGCGTCCGCCGTGCCGACTTCCGTGCCGGCGCCTGCGACGACGGTGACCAGCCGGGTGTTGCCGCCGTAGGTGCTGGTGAACACGCCGTCCCCGACGGGCACGGGGGTCAAAATGTTCATGCCGCGGTACGCCGGGATTTCCTTCTTCCAGATCACGGCGCCCGTCCCCTTGTCCACCCCGGCGAGGTGGGAGCGGGTCTGCACCACCACCTGGTCTCGGCCGGCCAGTTTGCCGAACACCGGAGAGGCGAAGGCGCTGCCGTTCATGGCGTCTTTGTCTTCGAGGGCCCGCCAGACGAGTTCGCCGGTCTTCTTGTCCAACTTCACCGCGGCCCCGCCGGCCTGGACGTAAACGCCGGTCTTGTCCACGAGCGGCGAACTGACCGTCCCGAAGGCCGGCACGGCCGTCTTGGCCTTGTCCACGAAGTCGTACCGCCACCGCTCCTTGCCGTCCGTCGCGGCCAGGCACACCAGCACGTCTCGGATGCCGGCGACGTACAGGGCGTCGCCGTCGAACGCCGGCGTGGAGCGGATCCACGCCCCGGTGCGGGCCGCGAAGAAGGGGACGGTCGTCGCCCCGTCCCACTCGACCTTCCACAGTTCCTTGCCGGTCTTGCGGTCGAACGCCTTCACCACTTCGGTCTTCTTGCCGACGGTCTCCGTCGAGAAGACGCGGTCGGCCGTCACCACCGGGCCGGAGTAACTCTCGCCGAGGTTCTCGGCCCGCCACACTTGCTTGAACGCGGAGTCGGCCAGTCGGTCCGGCCACGCTGGGCCGGGAGAAGCGCCGTCGCGGTTGGGGCCGCGCCATTGGGGCCACGTCTCGGCGGCCGGGTCGGCGGCGACGAGGGGACAGACGACAAGCAGCAAGGCCGCGAGCGGACGAGTCATCGGCGGTTCCAGTCGGGTGACGGGCGTTCCCTTACTCATAGGAACCCGGGCCGGGTGCGCGCGCAAAAAAAGACCGGGGCCACCCCCGGTCTCCGCGGCTGACGCATTTCGGTTTCATTCAGGCGTGTGCGGCCGACGGTGCCGTCAGAGCTGTCCGCAACTTGCCCAACGCCGACGCCTGGACTTGGCGGACGCGCTCCTTGGAGAGGCCGAGGTCTTGGCCGACTTTTTCCAGCGTTTGTACGTCCCCGGTGTCCGGGGAGCAAAACCGCTTGGAGAGGATGACCTTCTCACGGAAGGTCAGCAGCGGGTGGTCGGCCCGCAGGAACACGTCCACGCGGATCATGCTGTTGGAGACCAATTCCGCCTCGAACTTCTGACCCGGCTCGCCGTCGGGCAGCACTTCCAAAGACGCCGACCGCGACAGCCAGTCGTTGGACATGCGCTGGGCCATGCGGGCCAGCGCCCGGACGAGGCAGGTGTAGGCGTAGGTGCTGAAGCGGATGCCGAGCCACGGGTTGAAGGCGGCGACGGCCTGGATCAGGACGATCTGGCAGTCGCCGATCAGGTCGTCGGCCCGGTTGGACATGGCCATCCGCCGGCGGACGGCCCGGTACACAAGTTTGCGGTTCCCGAGGACGACTTCGTCCCGCAGTTTCACGTAGGCGTTCTTCCACCGGGCGGCCTCGGCGACCCCCTTGGCCTTCTTCCAGCGGTACGCGGCGTAGTGCATGCGCTTGGTGAAATCCTTGGTCACCTCGTCCGGCATGTACTTGTCCGCGAATTCGGCCACGTCCGGGGCGTCGTCCGGCTCAAAAGCAGTGCGGGCATCGGGGAGTTCAAACGATTCGTGGTACACGGAGTGGGGGGCGTTGACGGCCCGCGGGCTGCGGAGGTCACGCTTGAGTTGTGGTGCGGTCACCGGAAAACCTCGGGTTGTGGGGTCATCGGCCACGGGGTCGATCAATGGAGATGGGCTAGACTTGGCAAAATGGATGCCGAAACGCCCCGGCGGGGGAAAACGCCCAAAATACTGACGGCCGCAGCAACTGCTCCGCGGGCGCGTCCGCCGCCGGATTGGGTGCATAGACGGAGATACAGGCCATTGGCAATGGCCTTACAACAAATCTTGGTGACCGCGGGCGATTGTCAGATGAGCGTGGGAAACGAGGTTCCCGAAGCGGGAAGCCGCGTGCCGATGGGTGGGATGGGTCGCTACCAACCCCCTTATTTCTTGCCCAAGGCCGTGACGGCCTCGCCGACGGCCTTCGCGGCCGAGTCGTCGAGTTCCCCGGCGTGGAAGGCGTAGTTCGCCTTCACTTTCCGGTCGAGGAAGAGCAGCACCGTCACGTCCGCGTCGGCGGCGAGTTTGAAACTCGGCGGCCCGACGGGGTCGTCGAACACGCCGGTCGGGACGACGGTCAACCCCTGCTCTTTGGCCCACTTCCCGAGGGCGTCGATGGTCATGGTCTTCTCGCCGAGGACGGTCACCCACGCCGTCAATTCTCCCTTCGGCCGGGCCGCCACGGCTTGGTCTATCTTCTGGAGCAACTTCCCCAGCGCCGGCGTCGCCGACCGGGCGAAGACGATCACCCCCGGCTTCTCGGCCGTCTCGCACACGTAGCACGTCGGCTGCCCGCGCTGCGGCCCGCTGGCGACGAGGAAGCTGTACGGCCCGACTTTGCCGCCGGGCGGCGGCCCGGACACGCACGGGTCTTTGGCCGCGAGGGGAAGGCAGAGTACAGAGAAGAGGAGAAGAGCTAGTCGCATGGATTGTCCAAAGTCGTTGTCAGAATACCGCCGTCAGGCGGTCATGTTGAAGTCCTGCTTTTCAGCGGTCTTGGGCGAGACGCTGTACCAATCACGCGACGGCCGGGTTCGGCTTTCGTTGGAGTCCCGGCTTCAGCCGGTCTTCGCTGAATTTCCCGGTGGTCAGGGCTGTCGCGCCGGGGGTGGCGGTC
>JAYTTY010000043.1:0-11772 GCA_043744795.1 Zavarzinella sp.
GCAGTATCCGCTCGCCTGGCCGTCCGTCGCCGATCTCCAAAAACCCCTTGAAAATAAGGCCTAAGTCAGTGGAACTACTGTGACGCCGGGACTCCAACGGAGACAAAGACATGGCCGGGCGGTTTCAGGCGGTTGGCGAAGACCGCTGACCGCAAAGCCCCGTCAACGCAAAAAGCCCCGCGGCGGGCGGGGCTTGCGCACAGTCTCGGCGATACAGGCGCGGGTTACTTGCCGCTCTTGGGGGCGAGCAGGGCGGTCATCCGCTTGCCTTCCATCGAGGCCGGCTTCTCGATCTTGGAGCAGTCGGCCAACTTTTCGAGGATGATCAGGATAATCCGGCGGCCTTCCTCGATGTGCTGCATCTCGCGGCCGCGGAAGAGGACGTTCACCAGCACCTTGTCGTGGTGCTCCAGGAACTTGCGGGCCTGGTTCACCTTCGTGTCGATGTCGTGTTCGCCGGTCTTCGGGCGGACGCGGATTTCCTTCATCTTCTGCTGGTGGGACTTGGTCTTGCTCGACTTCCGCGACTGCTCGTAGCGGAACTTGCCGTAGTCCATGATCTTGCAGACGGGCGGCCGCTCGCTGGCGGAGACTTCGACCAAGTCGAAGCCCACCTCGCGGGCCATTTCCATCGCCTGGGCGGTCGGCACAATGCCGTGCTGCTCGCCGTCCGCGCCGATGAGGCGGATCGGGCTGAGCCGGATTTGTTCGTTGATGCGGGGGGAATTGCGGTCGCCGGGCGTGGGCCGGGCATTGCGGTCAAACGGTGGGATGCCTTGTCTCCTTCGTCAACACGGGAATGGAATTGCCGGCCCCACGGGATCGTCCGTGACCGACCGGCCTGTCCGCCTCGGACATTCTTTTAATAATCCGTAACCTGATTTGCCCCGCCTGTCAACGGGGGAAGCGGGGATTCTTACGGAATCCGCCGCTTCCGGGCAATCGGACACCCATTAGACGACGACGGGGGGTGGGCGGTTCGGCGGAAAATGACAAGGTGACCTTGTTCTTATGCCCGGCCAAGGTTTGAGCTGATGACGACACCGACCCTTTGCCGGATATCTGCGCGCCCGACCCGGCAGATGTGATTCGCATCGATCAGCTCCGCCGACGCGCGAGACTTGGAGGCCATGGCCGAGGGATGCGGCCATAGAAGGCATTTTTCACGATCATCATGACAAGTTGAAAGTAGCGGCGGCAACTCGAATTGAGTATGATCACTTTGTTGATCGCCCATCCTGTCCGCCAAACCTTGCTGACGTCCCGACACAGGGAATCGAAATGCATCGAACCTTCAAAATCCGTGGCGGCGGCCCGCGACGACTGGCCCAAACCAGCACTGAACTTGAGGCACGACTCACACCATTTGTGGCGGCGTATGACTGGAACCCCACCACCCAGACCGGCAGCGGACTGCTGACCATCTCCGCGGTCGCTTTGCGCATTCCGGGCGAGAAGGCCCACGAAGGCGAGGCGGTCCAATTCACGCAGGCGACAGACCCGGACGACCCGCAAAAGACGATTTACCGCATCTCGGGTCGCGGCGGTCAGACAAAGGACATCAAAGGCCCGGTCTTCGGCCTGAATTTCGTCGGCAGCATCGGCGACGACCAGTTCGCGATTTCAACGTCCATTGCCGGGACGAACATGTCCACGACGATGACCGGCGGCGCGGGGAATGACATCCTTCAGGCGCATGGGTCGTTCGGCAGCCGAGTCGTCGCCGACGGGGGCGCCGGCAACGATTCGATTTACGGCGGGGCGGGCCTCGACGAACTTTACGGCGCCGACGGCAACGATTCTTTGAACGGCTCGGGAGGCAACGACTTTCTCGACGGCGGCCGCGGCCGGGATTTTCTCGACGGCGACTACGGCGACGACACCATTTACGCCTCGCAGTCGCTGAACACACTCGACGCCGACACCATTCACGGCGGCTTTGGCAACGATCTGATTTACGGCAGCCAGGGCAATAACCAACTCTCCGGCGACGCGGACTCCGACACGATATACGCAGGCGGCGGCAACGACACACTTGAATGCGGGTCCGACTTGGCGGCCGACGAACTGCACGGGGAGGATGGCAACGACCTCCTGCTCGATTCCGGCGGCGGCAACGACACGTTTTTCGGAGAAAACGGGAACGACACGCTTCTCGGCGGGCTGGGAAACGATCAACTGGACGGCGGCCCGGGCAATGACGAATTAGACGGCAAACTCGGGGACGATCACCTTGATGGCGGCGAAGGTTTCGACAAGGATGTCTTTGACACGGGCTGGGGTCAGGACACCGTTGACGATTCGGGTTCTTATGCGCACACAGACTTGGACAAGGGGGATGCGCTGTCCTTTGTCGCCGCGGATCGGGTGGACGTCCGGGTCATGGCCGACGGCATTTTCGTCTCCGACTCGGTCAACACGGTCACGCACCAGGGCAACGCGATCGAGATCATCGCCGGCAGCGCCGACGACGACACGTTCCACATCCTCGGCGTCCCGGAACACCCGCCGGTCCTTTTCGGCTTCACCGGCGAGGACGCCCTCGACTATTCCAGTTTTAGCAGGCCGTGAGCGCCAGTCTCGGCGCCAGCCGCGTGGCCGTTGTCGGCTTTCCCGGACGATACTACCTCGGCTCGGGGACCGGCGTTCGCGCCGCGGTCGGCTTTGAAAACGTCCTCGGCGGGTCCGGCGACGACACGCTCGTCGGCAGCAACGACCCCAACAAAATCGGCGGCGGCCCCGGGGACGACCGGATTCAGGGGCGCGGCGGCAGCGACATTCTTCAAGGGGGTTCGGGAAACGACGGCTTGGACGGCGGGGCCGGCTCCGATTTGTACTACTACGCCGGGAGCGAACCGGGACAGGACGTCGTCACCGAAGCCGGTTCCGGGCGAGACGCGGACGTTGTCGATTTCAGAAATTACGACGCCGGCGACGGGACCGGCGTCCGGGCCGCGCCCGCCGGCGCGGGCTTCGCCGCGTTTCCCCACCATCTTGACGTTGTTCTCTCCAACCCGGCCGGGATCGAAGACTTCGAGGGCAGCGCGTTTCCGGACGTGATGATCGGCGGCGCTTCGGCGCAACAATTTCACGGCAACGCGGGCAACGACACGCTCTCGGGAGGGTTGAAAAATGACGTGATCGACGGCGGCGACGGGATCGATCACTTGGCCGAAACCGGCAACGCCAATTTCACCCTGACAACGGCCGGATTGAAATCTCCCCTCGGAACCGCGACGCTGACTTCCGTCGAAACCGCCTCGCTCACCGGCGGGGCCGGCGGCAATCGGCTGGACGCCTCCGGCTTCGGGGGGGCCGTCAGCCTTCAAGGCGGGGGCGGGGCCGACACGCTGATCGGCGGCCCCGGCGATGACTCGCTGGCCGGCGGGCCCGGGGACGACGTGTATCTCCTCGGCCTTTCGGCATCTCCCCAAGTTGACACGGTCGACGAGGCGGCCGGTGCGGGAAGCGACCGACTCGACTTCACGACACTCGCGGCCGGCGATCCGGTGACCGCGGACCTGACCGCCGACCACCCGCTCGCCTTCCATGCCAATCATGTGGTGAATACCGCACTCCCCGGCCAAGCCGCCAATTTTGAGCGGGTGACGGGCGGGGCCGGGAACGATTCCCTCACCGGCAACCATGCGGACAACACCCTTGCCGGCGGCCCCGGGGATGACACGTATTCCTTCGGCGATGACTGGGGCCGGGACAAAATCACCGAGCTTGCCGGCGCGGGCAATGACCGCCTCAATTTTTCCGCGGCGACCGCCGCCCTGTCCGTGAACATCGGGGCAACCGCCTCGGTTCAGAGTTCGACAACAAACACCTTGTCGGCCGGGGCGAATATTGAAAACCTGACTGGCGGGGGAGGGGACGACATCTTTGCGATCGCCAACGGCAAGGGCGTCGCGGGGGCATTGGACGGCGGGGCCGGCGCCAACACGCTCGACTTCTCCAAATATGCGACTCGGGTGACGGTAAATCTGCGCCTCGGCGCCGCGACGGGGACGGGCAGAATCACCAATTTCCGCGATGTCGTCTCCGGCTCCGGCAATGACCTGATCGTGGGTGACTCGGGCACCAACAATCTCCGGGGCAACGCGGGACGAGACATCTTGATTGGCGGCGACGGATTGGACGTGCTTCGGGGAGACGCCGGCGATGACCTTCTGATCGCCGGCGGGACGAGTTACGACGACATGTCAAATAAACTCGACGAGTTGATGGCCGAGTGGGCCGGCGTCGGCACTTACACCCTGCGTATCAATCACCTGACGGGGGTGACGCCGAACGGGGTCAACGGCGCGACGGTGCTGACGGCCCTGACCGTGTCGTCTGATTTGTTCAACGATTCCCTGACGGGCGGCGCCGGGACCGATTGGTTCATCCGATTCGCGGGCGACGACGCGATTGACGCAGCGACGGGGGAACAAGTCACGACGTTCTGAATCTTCCCGTTTAACACCAATTCCGTTCGCGATTCAATCAGCAGATACTTCTTATTTTTAGTCAATCTCATTCGGCTGCCGTGGCAGGGCTACGCAGCAGTTGAAGATGGGCAAAGTTGTCCATCGCATTTATTGGACTTACGGCGAGCCGTTCTTGCCCATCTTCAACTGCTGCGTAGCCCTGGCTGCCGTGGTGCGAGAGTGTTTCGTGAAACGAGGCGCCTCCCGCGGCATTTCTCGGAGTGTCGTTCGCGTTGGCTTCGGTTCGGTCTCGTTGCCTGCGCTCGGATCTGAGACTGTTGACATCCACAAGTTCTCCTAAACCGATGACTTGTGGAATCACGACCGGTATTGGGCCGAGTCACCTTGTCACGTCCCAAACTTTCACGGTGCGGTCCCAGCCCGCGGAGTAGAGCGTCTTGCCGTCCGCGGAGAACGCCACCGATGTCACCTTATTCTTGTGCCCGGCCAAGGTCTGGATCGGTTGGCGGGAAGTAAGGTTCCAAATCCAGACGGTGCCGCCGACGCCGGCGGCGAGCAGGCGGCCGTCGGGGCTGACGCCGAGGCAGGTGATTTCCTTCGGCGGCGGGTCGAGTTCGGCGGTCACTTCCCGCGTCCGCGTGTCCCAGAGGCGCACGAAGCCGTCCCGGCCGCCGGTGATGAGTGTCTTGGCGTCGGGGGTGAACGCGACGCACAAGGCCCCCTGCACATGCGATGTCGCCTCGCCCGGCGATTGCCAGTTCGCCGTGTCCCAGACGCGCGTGCCGCCGTCCCGGCTGGCGCTGGCCAGCCATTTGCCGTCTGGCGAGAATGTTAGCCCTTCGATGATGCCGGTATGCCCTTTGAGGGCCGTCCGCTCGGCCCCGGTCTTCGCGTCCCAGATTTTGATCTCGGCTCCGCCTTGGGCCGCGCCGCCCGCGGTGGCGACTGTCTGGCCGTCGGGCGAGACGGCGACGGCCCGGATTTCTTGTTTCTGCTTCTTGAACGCCAAGACTTCCCGTCCGGTGTGCGGGTCGCGGACCTTCACCGTCCGGTCGGCGCTCGCCGTGACGAGCGTGGACCCGTCGGCCGAGACCGCGAGCGCGGGCGTCCCCGTTTTGCCGTCCTTCAGGTCGGCCGTGTCCAACCCGGTCCGCAAATCGCGCAGAATCAGCCGGCCGTCCTGCGTGGCGAACGCGAAGACGGTCCCGCCGGGCATCATGCTTCCCGCGAGGATCGGGGCGTCCGGGTATGTCCACGTTTCTCTGGGCGTCACGGTCCGCGGCGGGGCGGCCTTCACCGGCTCGCGCTTCTGGCCCATCGGCTTGGCGACCGCGAACTTGCCGGCGGCCACGTCCACGGTGTTGCCGTCCCCCGTGCTGGTCACTTTCGCGGACCCGGTGTCCATCTCCACGGCCGACGAGTTCCCCATGCCGGACGTGATGACCGTGGACCCCGTGGCCCGGATCATCGCGTGCGGCGTGGTGAAGGCCATCGGGCCGGGGCCGGCCTTGTCGGCCGAGTCGGCGTACACGGTCCCCTTCTCGACGTGGACGCGGGCCTCGCTCTGCGGCGGGAGCAGGCGCACGGTCGTGTCCGTGCCCAACTCGACGCGGCCGAACAACGGCAGCAGCACGGTCGCGCTGCCCCCTTCGCCGGTGCGCAATTGTTGCCCCGGCTTCAACGCCTGCCCGGCCCGCGCGGGGTTTTCTTCGCCGGACTCGGAGACGATGTACGTGTCCCCTTCAAAGCCCTCGACGCGGGCGTAGGCCGGCTCGTCGTCCAAGTCGGGGATCAAGTCGGGCTTGGTGAACAACGCCCACGCGCCGACCGCCAACAAGAGGGCGGCCGCCGTCCCGGCCGCCACGCGCGGCCACCGGCGGGCCGGCGTAGCGTCGCGGGCGGGCGTCACGGTGTCGTCGGCGAAGGCGTGATTGTTCGTGGCCCACTCGGCCGTCACCGCCTCGTCGCGGGAGAGGCGGATCAGGCTGTCGGCCAATGCCGGTTCGGTTTTTAGCCGGCGCTGGAAGGCGGTCAAGCCCGGGCCGGACAGGTCGTCGTCCAGATAGGCGGTGAGCAATTCGAGGTCGGCGGACGGCAGCGGGGGCATAGGAGGATAGGCGGGTAAGGATGAGGATTAGGCAATCGCGAAAGGCAACCTCACCCGCCACTCAGTCATCGCCCGCCGGGCAAGCAAGGGTGAGCGACAGGCCGTAACCGGAAGCCGTTGTCTTGGGGAAGTCCCGCCCCCTTGCTTGCGCAGCGGGCGATCACGTCCCGTATTCCGGTCCCCCTCCCCGCTTCGGTCTGGCGACTGCCCCGCGGGCGAACACTCCGGTTGCGGCGGGGAACGGCGATTTCAGGCAGTATGACCGTGAAACCGCGACGGGCGCGGCCCCGGCCCGTTTGGTGAGCCGCGACGCGGAGGCTTTGCGGAGCGGAGCGCGTCCCGAGACTGTCGCCCGAGTCCGCGAGCCTCACCCAACGGTGACGACCGCTTGGTCGGGCCGCGCCGCGGCGAGACCAGTGTGCGCGGCCGGGTGGCGCGTCGGGCGGGGGTTTTGCCGGCCGGCGCGGTCAACTCAACTTCGGCCGTGCGTCCGGAACTTTGGCACGGCGCTCCTGTTGCATCTTCCATCCCGGCATCCGGACGAGCCACTCCTCGGCCACGGCTTCCGGGCAGTCGATCTGGAGCAGTCGGGGCATCTCGTCGATAATCGTCACGCGGTCGTCCGCCCGTAGCCCGGCGGGTACTTCCCCGTCCGCCGCGGCGCCGGACGACTTCGGCTGGTGCAGTGTGTAGCGCGGCATCGAACACCCCCTTCGCCCTTACAGGGGAAGCCCCTTCCCCTCGTTGGTGACGCCCAATCCGAGCGACTGGGCTTGGGCGAACAAGAGAGCCTTAATCGCGTCCGCACGGTTCGCGTCCCGGGGCATGTTCAGCACGGCCGGGCTGTTCGCCAACAGGCGGGCGAGGACGCCGGTGACGGCCGGGCAGGCCATCGAGGTGCCGCTCATCGGGGCGTGCCCGCCCGGCACAGTGGAGACGACCCCGACCCCCGCGCCGGCCACGTCGATCGACGCCCCGACGTTCGAGAAGGCCGCCAAGAAGTTCTTCGGCTCGGTCCCGAACGGGGCGGCCACGTCGCCGGATTCGCTCGACTTGGCCGGGAACGTCCCCTTTCGGCCGACCGCGGACACCGCGATGGCCAAGTCGTCCATCGCCGGGTAGCCGACCGGCTTGCGGCCGTCGTTCCCCGCCGCCGCGAGGACCACCACGCCGGCCGCGTGCGCCTCCGCAATCGCCTCTTGGACGGCTTCGTCCACCGCGGGCAGCCCGGTGTTCTCGTCGGGATCGAAACTGAGGCTCATGTTGAGCAGGTCGCACCCGTCCGCGATGCCTTGGCGGATGGCCTTCACCAAGCCGAAGCTCGACCCGGAGTCCGGCGAATTGTCGAACACCCGATACGAGAAGAGGGTCGCCCCGGGGGCGATGCCGCGGACCCCGGTGGGCGCGGTCCCGCGGCCCGCGATGGTGCCGGCGACGTGCGTGCCGTGCGGCCCGCGCGGCCCGAATTGGTTTAACTGGTTTGTCGGCGTCCCGGGGATGCATACCAAGCCGCCGGCCACCACCAAGTCCGGGTGGTTGCCGGCGATCCCTGAGTCGATGACGCCAACCTTCACCCCCGCCCCGGCGGTGAGTCCGCCGCCGACAGTGTGGAAGTGGCGGAGCGAGTCGGTCACGGCCAGATCGAGCGCTTCAAGCGTGATCGTCAGCGCCCCGTTGGCGGGGACGTTCTTCCCGAGGAAACTCCACAGGCCGGGGCGTTCGTGCTGGGCGTACACCCGCTCGTAGGCGGTACTGCCGGTCACGGTCAGTGTGACCTTACCAGTACTCGACGTGGCGCCTTCGGTGCCGGTGCGGGCGGCGTAGTCCGTGAACCCGACGAGCTTGACATCGGGAACCGGGCTGCCGGTGGCATCCACGACGGTGACGACTAACTTCTTAACGGTCGCCGTCACGGATGCCCCCGCCGGCTTCGCCGCCCGGTGAAGGAGGCGGGCGACCGACACCGCCGGTCGGTAAAACACTTCGGGCACGGCCCGCAGCCCGGGCTGCTCGAACCGCAGGGCGGCCATCATCTCCGGCGTGGACTCGACCAACTTGACCCCGTCTTCGTTGAGCGTCGCCACGAGTGTGAAGGCCGCGGCGTTGAGCTTCGCGCCCACTTTCGCGGACGCCTTCACGACCGCCCGCAGCTGAGCCCGCATGGAGGCGACGCCGGGTTGATGGGCCAGATCCCGCAGGGTCGCGGTCGCGGCCGAACTGGCGATACCGACGGATGCCTGTAACCCTTGGGCCGGAAGGATGAGATACCGCATCGGGCGAGCCATGGCGAAAGTCCCGAGATGTGGTGGGCGACATCGGCCATGTTAACAATTGCCATCGCCCGCAACAATGGGATCGTTTCGCATTATCGTTAGACCACGCTTTCAGCGAATCGGTCGCACGCAATGGCAGGTCTTCACAATTGGGGCCGATTGCTTCAAATAAACGGCCAGTCCATTCTCTGTAGAGAGTCTCTCGCTCCGCTGCGCAAAGCCTTCGCGTCGCGGCGAAACGGGAGCGCTGGATAGGTGTTCGGCCGTTTGCCAAAAAACTTCCGCCTAATCTCCGCTTCCTCAATCCTCTCCTTTCTGTCCGAAAGATGTTGCACGGCGGGAAATTAGCCGATACGTTTGAATATCGCCCGCCTAGGATGATTTGGCCGACACCCGCCTGACGATTGCCCTCCTTCTGTCCCAACCTTCCCGTGGATCGCGGCATCATGGCCCGACACTCGCTTCTTTCGCTCTCGGCCCTCATTCTCGTGGGATCGTTCGCCGACGCGGCCGTCACGTTGCCGACCGGGGGCGCCATTCAACAAGTGGACTTTGAGCGCCACCTGATGGGCCTGTTCAGCAAGGCCGGGTGCAACAACGGCTCGTGCCACGGGTCGTTCCAGGGGAAGAACGGCTTCCGGCTCTCCCTGTTCGGGTTGGACCCGGACAAGGACTTCGCCGCCGTCACCCGCGACTTCCAAGGGCGGCGCGCCGACCCAGTTCACCCGGACAATAGTCTGTTGCTGCTCAAAGCCACCGGAATGATGAAGCACGACGGCGGCGTGAAGTTTAGCCGGGATTCGTGGCAGTACAACCTGATCCGCGAGTGGATTCGGGACGGCATGCCGCGCCGCAAGGGCGCCGGCGAAATCAAGGGCATCGACGTCAGCCCGAAGGACATGCTTTCCTTGAAGGCGGGCCAAAAGGCTCAAATTAAGGTGACGGCCACCTTCGCGGACGACTCCACCGAAGACATTACGCCGTTTTGCGACTTCCGCATGCAGGACGACGCCGTCGCCCGCGTGACCGCGTTCGGCGAGATTTCCGGCGTCAAGCCGGGCGACTCCGGGTTCGTGGTCCTGTACCGCGGGCAGGTCGCCTCACTGCGGATTCTGGTGCCGACGCCGGCCGCGGCAGGGTTCCAGTACCCGAAGTTCGACGCCGTCAACTACGTGGACACGGAAGTGTTCGCCAAGTTGAAGTTGCTCAACGTCGTCCCCTCGGAACTGTCGGGGGACACGGAATTCCTGCGGCGAGTGTCCATCGACGTGACCGGCGGCCTGCCGACGCCGGCCGACGTGCGTGCGTTCCTCGCCGACCAATCGCCGGACAAGCGGGCCAGGAAGATCGACGAGTTGCTGAAAAGCCCGCGGCACGCCGCCCTGTGGGCCACCAAGTTCTCGGACGTGACCGGCAACAACACGGCCGCCCTCGAACAGCCGGCGCCGTTGACCAGCCTCAAGAGCCAAATGTGGCACGACTGGATTCGGACCCGCGTCGAGCAAAACGTCCCCTACGACGAGATTGTCCGCGGCATGCTCACCGCCAGCAGCCGGGAAGACATGACCCCCGAGGCGTGGCTGGCCCATGTGAAAAAGGTCGAAGAGCAGGGGGCCAAGTTCGACACGACCGAGTACGCCAGCCGCAAGACGCTGGACCTGTTCTGGCGCCGGCAGGCCCAAGTGCCGAGCATCGAATGGGGCGAGAAGGTGGCCGCCGCCTTCCTCGGCGTCCGGCTCGAATGCGCCCAGTGCCACAAGCACCCGACCGACCGCTGGACGCAGGCCGACTACCGGGCCTTCGCCAACATGTTCGCCGCCGTCAGCTTCGGCAAGAATCAGTATTCGTCCCCGGACATGAAGAAGGCCGTGGAAGCCGAGAACACGGCGCGGAACGAGAAGGTCACGGACCCCAAGGCCAAGAACAACGTCGCCCTCGTCCGCGAGATGTTCATCTCGGAAGCGCCCCCGCCCGGCAAGAAGGGCGCCGGCCTCCTGACGCACCCGGACACCGGCAAGCCGTTGGAACCCAAGGCCATCGCCGGCCCGGAGTTCCCACCCGCCAAGGGCAAGGACGTGCGGGCCGAGTTGTTCGAGTGGATGCGGGCCCCGGAGAACCCGTTCTTCGCCCGCAGCTTCGTCAACCGCGTCTGGGCCCACTACTTCGGGGCCGGCATCGTGGACCCGGTGGACGACTTCTCCCAAGCCAACCCGCCGACCAACACACGCCTGCTGGACGCCTTGGCCAAGGACTTCGTCGCGAGCAAGTACGACATCCGCAAGTTGGAGCGCACGATCCTGACGAGCCGGACGTACCAGAACTCGTCCCTGCCGAACAACACCAACCGCCACGACAAGAACAACTACGCCCGCGGCTACGTCCGCCCGATGCTGGCCGAAGTCGTCGTCGACGTGGTGAACGACGCGCTCGGGACGCAAGAGGCGTTCGGGACCGACGCCCCGGCCGGCCGCCGCGTGACGGACATCGGCTCCAGCCGGCTGACCAACCCGAACGTCGCCTACGCCCTCCGCATCTTCGGCCGGCCGCCGCGGACGACGGCGTGCGACTGCGAGCGGGCGATGGAACCCGCCCTGCCGCAGACGCTCTTCCGCATGACCGACCCGGCCCTGCTCCAGAAGATGAAGGCCCCGGCCAACCGCTTCAACCTGCTGTTGAAAGACCGCAAGGTGACGGACGAGGCGGTCCTCGAAGAACTCTTCCTGGCCTCGCTGGGCCGCTTCCCGACCGCGGCCGAACTGGACACGTTCCACCAGCACCGCCTGACCGCCACCGACCGCGCCGAGGCCTTCGCCGACGTGGCCTGGGCTTTGATTAACACGCGCGAGTTTATTTTGAATCACTGACGCCCGACGCGGCCGGGTTTGGCCTTCGTTGGAGTCCCGGCTTCAGCCGGTCTTCGGCGGCTGCCGCCCATGTGAGGGCGGCGACGACCGGG
>JAYTTY010000044.1:0-38888 GCA_043744795.1 Zavarzinella sp.
ACGGCTTGTCGAGCACGGTGTCGTCCAAGACCAGCACGCCGGACGTGCGGCGGACATCGGGCCGCACCTCGGCCCACAAGGCGTCGCTGTCGGGTTCCAACCGGTGCAGCAACCGGGTGTATGCGTCATGGGCGGCCGGGTCGTCCGAATCGGGTTGCGTCCGCTGGGCCTCCGTCGCCGTCGCCTGCAACGGCGAGGCGATCAGGAAGTCGATGAACTGGGCCGCGGAGACTTTGGGGTGGCTCATGCCCGCGACTATAGCCACCCTGCGGGATTTCGGTAAGCCGAACCATACGCCACTGCGTAACTCCTATTGATATTTAAGAGCGTCATAATGCATATTGAGTTAGTTTCAAGAACGATCAAATGCATCGAGCAACGATTCTCCTGCTTGATCCTCTTGAACCAGGGGCGTGCCCGTCGCCCCGTTTGCGCCTCCCCCATACGCTAACGGCTGACAGCGTTCTCATTCCCCGCAGCGGACCTTGACTATGCTCGACGCCGGCTTCATCCGTGACAATTTGGCGGCCGTGAAGGCCAACTGCGTCAACCGGCAGGCGATCACGGCCGAGGCGGACAAGGTCGTCGAGTTGGACGACCGCCGCAAAAAATTGGTCAGCGAGACGCAGGTGCTCCAGCAGAAGGGGAACGAACTCTCCAAGGGCATCCCGGCCGAGAAGGACGCCGCCAAGAAGCAAGCGCTCATCGCCGAGGGGAAGGCCATCCGCGAGCGCGTGGCCGCGTTGGAGAAGGAGTCGAAGCAGGTGGCCGACGACCTCAAGGCCGCCCTGCTGACCATCCCCAACATGACGCACCCGGACTCCCCGGTGGGGTCGGACTTCATGGACAACAAGGTCATCCGCAAGTGGGGGGAGCCGACCAAGTTCGACTTCGTGCCGAAGGACCACGTCGCCCTCGCGGAAGCGCTGGACCTCGTGGACTTCGAGGCCGGGGCATCGGTCACGGGGAACAAGTTCTACTTCCTGAAGAATGAAGCGGTGCTGCTGGAACTGGCGCTGGTGCAGTACGCCATCCACAAGCTGGTAAAGCGCGGCTTCACGCCGGTCATCACGCCGGACCTCGCCCGCGTGGACGTGCTGGAGGGCATCGGCTTCATGCCCCGCGACCCGAACCCCGACACGCGGCAGGTGTACACGATTGCCGACTCCGACCTGTGCCTGATCGCCACCGCCGAGATCACCCTCGGCGGCATGATGCGCGACAAGGTGTTGGACGAGGCCACCCTGCCCAAGAAATACGTGGGCCTATCCCACTGCTTCCGAACCGAGGCCGGCGCGCCTGGCCGGGATACGAAGGGGCTGTACCGCGTCCACCAATTTACCAAGGTGGAGATGTTCGGCTTCTGCACCCCGGAACAGAGCGAGGCCCTGCACTTGGAGATCCTGGCCATCGAGGAGGAAATCTTCCAAGAGTTGGGCCTGCCGTACCACATTCTGGACACCTGCACCGGCGACCTCGGCGGCCCGGCGTACCGCAAGTACGACATCGAGGCGTGGATGCCCTTCCGCGGCGAACTCGACACGACGACCGGCCGGCCGATGGGGGCCTACGGCGAGGTGACCAGCACGTCGAACTGCACGGACTTCCAGGCGCGCCGGCTGAACATCCGCTACAAGGGGCCGATCCACAAGGGCACCCGCGTCGCGCACACGCTCAACGGGACGGCGGTCGCCGTCACGCGGGCGATGGTCGCCATCATCGAAAACTACCAGCAGGCCGACGGCTCGGTGAATATCCCCGCGGTCCTGCAACCGTGGGTGGGCAAGGAAACGATCTCTCGCAAGTAGGAGTTACGACATGGCGGTGACTTGGCACGGCGTCTTCCCGGCGGTGACGACCGAATTCCACGCGGACCAATCCCTCGATCTGCCGGCTACCGCCCGGCACATCGACTCGCTCATCACATCCGGCGTCCACGGCATGATCGTGCTGGGGTCGGTCGGCGAGAATTGCTCGCTGGACTACGCGGAAAAGCTGGCCGTCCTGAAAACGGCGAAAGAGGTGATCGCCGGGCGCGTGCCGCTGCTCACCGGCGTCGCCGAAGTTACGACCGCGACCGCGTGCAAGTTCGCCGTGGACGCGAAGAAGGCCGGCGTGGACGGCTTGATGGTGCTGCCGGCGATGATCTACAAGGCCGACGGCCCCGAGGCGATGGCCCACTTCCGCGCGGTCGCCAAGGCCACCGACCTGCCGATCATGATTTACAACAACCCGGTCGCCTACGCGGTGGATCTGACGCCGGCGATGTTGAAGGAGATGGCCGACGAGCCGAACTTCGTCGCCGTCAAGGAGTCGTCCGAGAACGTCCGCCGCATCACGCAACTCAAGAACGTCTGCGGCGACCGCTACCTCCTCTTCGCCGGCGTGGACGACTTGGCCCTCGAAAGCGCCATGCTCGGCGCCGACGGCTGGGTCTCCGGCTTGGTGAACGCCTTCCCGGAAGAAAACCGCCTGCTGTGGGACTTGGCCAAGGCCGGCAAGTACGAGGAAGCGGTCAAGGTGTACCGTTGGTACTCGCCGCTGCTGCACCTCGACACGCTGCCGAAGCTGGTGCAGTACATCAAGCTGTGCAACAGGGAATGTGGCTTGGGGAGCGAAACCACCCGCGCCCCACGCCTGCCGATCACGGGCAGAGAACGTGACGACGTGCTGAAAATCATTCGGGGCGCGATCAAAACCCGCCCAGGCAAAAAAGCATAGACAAATCCCCGCCAAGCCCACGGCCGGCGGCCGTGGGGTTCATCCGCCCACTTTCAAAAACCTTCCCCCGGAGCATCCCCATGATGCGCTGGTCTGCCTTCTCAATCCTGCTGGTCACATTCGACGCCCCCGCCGCCGAGCCGGCGGTCGACTTCTTCGAGAAGGAAATCCGCCCCCTCCTGCTTGAGCAATGCCTGACGTGTCACGACGCCAAGAAGGCCAAGGGGGGACTGCGTCTCACGTCGCGGGCTGACATGCTCAAAGGCGGCGACCTCGGCCCGGCCGTCGTGCCGGGCAAGCCGAAGGAGTCGCTGCTGATTCAGGTGATTCAATACACGGGTGTCGGGGTGCACATGCCGCCGAAGGGGAAACTCCCGGACGCGGCGATCGCCAAGCTCGCCAAGTGGGTCGCTGACGGGGCTGCGTGGCCGGCCGCCGGGCCGGCCGCGACGGATGTGTCAAAGGCGTTCATAATCACCGACGAACAGCGGCACTTTTGGGCCTTCCAGCCCGTCACGAGTCCGGCCGCCCCCGCGGTGAAAGACGCCGCGTGGTGCAAGTCGGACATCGACCGCTTCATCCTCAACAAGATCGAAACCGCCGGCCTTTCCCCGGCCCCGGCCGCGGACAAGCGGACGCTAATTCGCCGCGTGACGTTCGACCTGACGGGGTTGCCGCCGACGCCGGAGGCTGTCCGCGATTTTCTCGCCGACCCGGCTCCGGACGCCTTCGAGAAAGTCGTGGACCGCCTGCTCGCGTCGCCGGCCCACGGCGAACGCTGGGGACGACATTGGCTCGACGTGGCTCGTTTCGCGGACTCGCGGGACAGCCGCGGGCAGGGGAACGACATCGACATCTTGGAAGGGTGGCAGTACCGCGACTGGGTGATCCGGGCGTTGAACAAAGACCTGCCCTACGACCAGTTCGTGAAGCGGCAAATCGCCGGCGACCTGATGCCGCCGACCGAGCCGGGCGGCATCAACGCGGACGGCCTGACCGCCACCGGCCTCCTGACCCTCGGCGAGTGGGGCACCGGGGACGCGGACAAGGAGAAGATGGTTACCGACATCGTCAACGACCAGATTGACGTGGTGACGCGATCCTTCCTCGGCCTCACGGTCGGCTGCGCCCGCTGCCACGACCACAAGTTCGACCCGATCTCTCAGCGGGACTACTACGCCCTCGCCGGCATCTTCTTCAGCAGCAAAATCCTGCCGGGGCCGGGGGCGAAGACGAACGGCTCCCCCATGCTTCGCACGCCATTGATTTCCCCGGCCGAAACGGCCGAGCGGGCGCGGATCACGACCCAGATCAAGACGCTCGAAGCGGCCGTCGTGGCGAAGCAAGCCGAGGCGGCGACCGCCGCCGCGAAGACCCTATTGCCGCAAACGAGTGCGTACCTGCTCGCCGCGTGGGACTACGCGCAAGCGACCAAGAAGCGGCCGCCGCTGGCCGACTACGCCAAATCGATGAACATGACCGAGGCCGCCCTCGCCAAGTGGCTCGACCTACTCACGCCGCGCGGCTACCAGCTCATGGCCAAGGCCGAGCGCGACTCCGGCGGCGTGAAGGGTTTTCACATGTGGAAGAACACCGGCGATTGTCCCAACGCGATGCTGAACACCACCGCCGATGAACTTTCCATCCTGACCTTCAAGTTGCCGCCGAAGTCCGTGTGCGTCCACCCGGGGCCGAAGAACGGCGTGGCCGTCGTGTGGGAGGCCCCCGTGGCCGCGACGGTCAACATCACCGGCAAAGTGGCCGACCGCGACGGCACCTGCGGCGATGGCGTCGCGTGGAAAATCGTCGTCGGCTCCCGCGTGTTGGCCGAGGGGTCGATTATCAACGGCGGGAGCGCCCCGCTCACCGGCGAGGCGCTCAAGAACGTCGCCGTGCGGCCGGGCGACCGCATCGAGCTTCAGATTCTGCCGAAGGCCGCCTACGAGTGCGACACGACTCTTGTGGAATTGGAGATCACGGACGCGGCGGCAACGACGACGTGGAACCTGACGGCCGACGTGTTGGCCCACGACAAGCTCAACCCCGTACCGGACAGCCACGGCCACCCGGTCGTGTGGCGGTTCGTGGACATGGCCGACGCCATCCCCGTCGCCCCGGCGTTGACCGCCGTGCCCGCCATCGGCGCAATCAAAGACCGCGCCGCGGCCGCGGCCACGATCACCGCGTTCGCCAAGACGTTCACGGCCGCGGACGCGACCAGCCCCTTTTATTCCCCGGCGGGTGACAGCCCGGAAGTCTTGTCCCTTCGGGCGGAACTGGACGCGCTAAAAACCCGGCCGCTGCCGCCGGTCCAAAACGTCTTGGCGATTCAAGACGGCGGCATTCCGGGGGGCATGTTCCCCGGCATCCAAGACGTGCCGGTCCACATCCGCGGCAGTTACACGCGGTTGGAGAAGGACCGGGTGCCCCGGCGGTTCCCCGAGATTTTGGCCCCGGCGAATCAACAGTCGTTGGGCGACGTGACCAAGGGGAGCGGCCGCAAAGAGTTGGCCGAGTTCGTCGCCGGCCCCGCGAACCCCCTCACGGCCCGCGTGATGGTCAACCGCGTCTGGGCGTGGCACTTCGGCGAGGGGCTGGTCCGCACGCCGAGTAACTTCGGCAAACTCGGGGACCGCCCCACGCACCCGGAATTGCTGGACCACTTGGCGGCGGCGTTCGTCGCGGACGGCTGGAGCCTCAAGAAACTCCACAAGCGGATACTGCTCTCGGCCACCTACCAGCAATCGAGCGCGGGCGCGGAAGCCGCGAAGGCCAAAGACCCGGACAACCGCCTGTTCACGCGCGCGACCTTGAAGCGGTTGGAAGCCGAGGCTCTGCGGGACAGCTTACTGGCCGTGGCGGGCCGGCTGGACCCGACGCCCGGCGGCGTGTCGTTCACGGACTTCAACACGCCGCGCCGCACGGTGTATCTGCGCACCGTCCGGTCGGACAAGAGCAATTTCCAGAGTCTGTTCGACGCGGCCGACTCGGAGACGCCGACCGAGAAGCGGACCGTCTCGACCGTCGCCCCGCAAGCCCTCTTCCTGATGAACAGCCCGTTCGCACTCGCCCAAGCGAAGGCCTTCGCGGCCCGCATGCAAGCCATGCCCGGCGACGACGCGGCCAAGCTGCCGGCCGCTTACGAGTTGCTGTACGGCCGGCCGCCGACGGCCGAGGAGGCGGGCGTCACGCTCGGGTTCTTGAGGGCAAGCAGCTGGGAAGACTTGAGCCGCGTGCTGATGTGTGCGAACGAGTTCGCGTACGTGCGGTAATGTGCCGTCTTGTGAGCCGCGATGCGGAGGCTTTGCGAAGCGGACCAGAACCCAATGAGCCGCCGTCACGCAACGCCGTTGACAGGCAAGCGTCCAGGCGTAAGCCCGAGTGTCTTGTTTTTGAGGAGAAGACACGTCGGGCTTACGCCTCGACGCTCGCCTAAAACTGGTGTGGCGCCCGTTGGACGCGCCCCTCTGCGCAAAGCCCCCGCGTCGCGGCTAACGAGACAGTCCGTCAGTTTTTCGGGTCGATCACTTCCCACGCCAGGCGGCGGCCGGCGATGAAGCAGTCCGAAATGCGGAAGTCCATCGGCTTCGGGGCCGCTTCTTGCGCGTCGGCGTCCAAGTCCAAGAACGTCACCCCGTCGAACGTCGCGAGGCGGACTTCTCGCACGGCGAACGCGCCCGCAGCGGGCCGCTTCTGGAAGCGGTATTCCTCCACGTCATTGACGGCGATGGCCAGCTTCACCTTGTCCCCGGCGGACCCGTCGGTCACGGTCAGCAGCAGCCTGGCCGAGACGGCGTCCGGCCCCGTGTTCCGCAGCGTGAGCCGGCGGATCACGCCCCCCTTCAGGCGGAACCGGCGCAAAAAGGCGAGCGTGTTGGAAGGGGTGAGTTCGTGCATGTCGCCATTATACGGGTCGCCCACGCGCACGAAAAACGCGGGCACGCGGCCCGCGTTTCCCGAGGTCACGATTCCGTTCAGGTCACTGCGTCGGGGCGCTGTTGCCGATGCTGACCGTCGCCGTCAGGGAATCGACGCTAAAGGCCAGTTCCAACGCCGACCCAGGGTTGACGATGTCTCCAGTGACGTGCGCGTCGGACTGGTCCCACGCCCGGTAGGTAATCGTCCCCAGCCCGTCCGCCCCCGAGTACCGCACCCGCGTTGTGGCACTGGCGCTCAACACGAGCGCTTTACTTGCGGAGGGCTTGTCACTGATCGTCGTCCAATTCGCCCCGTTGTCAACCGAGTACGCCCACGTCCCCGCGCCGGTCAGACCTGTGACGGCGATGCCGAACGACGTGGCCCCGTCGGCGTCCGTGACCGCCCCGGCCGGAATCAGGCTCGAAACGGCGTCACCCGGGGGGATCGCGTTCCCGGAAGCGACCGGCGTCATCACCACGGCCGCGCCCGCGGACACGACCGGGCGGTCAGCGACCGCGGTCACATTCGGCCCCGTGACGACGGCCTGCGTGCTGAATGCGCCCCTGCCGCTCGGGAGGTCAGCCGTGGAGTTCGCGAACTCGCCGGCCGCGCCGACGGTCCGGTCCCACGCCTTGTAAGTGATCTTCCCGGCCGCCCCGTTGAAGTCGGCGTTCGGCACGAACTTCAACTTGGCGGAGTCGGGCAGGAGCAAGGCGTTCGTATTGCTGACCGCCGGGATGTCCGCGAACGTGTTGGCCAAGGCGTACTGCCACTTCCCGCCCGTGTTGTCCACGGCCGTCACGGCGATCCCTTGGCCCTCGCCCGCGAGCGGCGCGTTGCCGAGGGATTCCGTCGTCCCCAGCAAAGCCTTGACGCCTTGGCCGTTGTTCGTCTTCGGGTCTTCCGTCAGGTCGGGAAAGGCGGGCGGCGTGCCGGTCAGCACCGGGCGCTGGTTCCCCTGCGAGACGTAGGCCGTCTCCGTCGCCTCGCTGAACGCGAAGCTGGTCCGCGTGTCCACGCGGGCGTTGCCGGTCGCCGTCCCCGACCCTTGCGAAACGTCCCACCCCTTGAAGGAGAGCGTGGCGATCTGCGGTTGCGATTGCGGAATTGCCGTCGGGACGAACCGCACGAACTGGTTCGGGGCCAGCAGCAGGGCGGCGCCGGCCGTCGGGGCGCCGATGTCGATCCACGCGGAACTCGGTCTCGCCGCGCCCGAGGCCCGGTTGTACTGCCACCGCCCGGTCCCCGTGACGGCCGTCACGGCGATGCCCACGGTCGCCGCGGACGTTTCCGCGTCCGACAGGGAGCCCCCAATCAGGGCGCTCACCAAGGTGCCCGGAATGCTGCCGGCGGCGATGATCGCCGGCAGGGCGGGGAGGACAGGCGTGCCGGCCGTCAACAACACCGGCCGGTCGTTGACGGGGGTGACCGTTACCGAGGCCGTCTCCACCTCGGAACTGAAGGCGGTGTCGCCCGTCGGGTCGGCCCACTCGCCGGTGTAGCCGGTCGAGCCGTCCCACGCCCGGTAGGTGATGGACGCATCGCCGAAATGGTCGGCGTTCGGCACGAAGCGGAGCTGGCCCGCCCCGCTTAACAGCAACACGTTCCTGGACGTGGCCCCGGCGAGCGACTGCCACCCGCCCTTCGCCTTGAACTGCCACTGGCCGAAGGCGTTGTCCGCGCCGGTGACGGCGATGCCGACGGCGGCGACGCCGTCGGCGTCCGTGACCTTGTCTTTGATCAGGTTGGAGACTTTGTACCCGGCCGGCGAAACCGTGTCCTCCGCGATGGCTGGCAGGGCCGGCGCCTGGGCCGGCAGGGCGAGGACCGGAGCGCTGTTGCCCGCGTTCACCGTGGCGGTTTCCTTCGTCTTGCCGAAGGCGCTGGTGATCGCCTTCACGCCGACGTCCCCGGCGGCTCCAGCGCTGCCGTCCCACGGGACGTAGACCAAAGTTGCCTTCCCCTTGAAGCCGGAGTCCGGCCGGAAGCGGACCGAGTACGTCTCGTCGAGGAGAATCGCCGTCGCCGTGTTCGGCTTGCCCATTGGCGTATACGTCGCGACCGCGGGCGCCTTGAACTCCCACGTGCCCGTCCCAGTCGCCCCGACCACGGCGATGCCGGGGATCTTGAAGGCGTCCACGTCGGCGAACCGCCCCTTTAACAGGGCGCCGACGGTCGTCGCCACGCCGGGCTGCATCAGCGGGGAGTCGGTCAACTTCAGCGTCGGCCGGTCGTTCGTCTCGGAAATGCCGAGGACAAATGTCTGCGGCGTGGCGCTGAACGGGGTCATCGCCCCGCCCGCGCCGACGGCCGCGAATTCGCCGGCCCGGCCGCCGGTCTGGTCCCACGCCCGGTAGGTGACGCGGGCGAGGCCGACGGAATCGGCCGCCGGGGTGAACTTCAATACGTCCGTGTCCCGCAGCAGCACGGCGTGCGTCGGGGTGAGGGCGCCCGCGGCCAACGGAATGACCTTGCCGCCCGCGGAGTAACTCCACACGCCGTTGCCCGTCAGGCCAGTCACAGCCAAGCCCTTGAGGGCACCGGGCGTGTCGGCGACGGGGTGGGCGGCCAAAATCTGGCTCCCCTTCAGTGTGACGACGTTCTTGGCCTTTTCGGGGACGACCAAATCCGGCGTTGTCAGCCCCGGATCGACCTCAACGACAAGCGCGGCGCTCACCGGGGACTCGTTGCCGGCGGCGTCAAGCGTCTTGGCCATGAACGTGTGTGTGCCGGCGGTCAGCGTGCCGGTTATGAAGGACCACGTCCCGCCGGGGCCGCTGTTCGGCGTCCCTGTCAACAGCGCAAGCCCGTCGTAGACGAAGACTGGCAGGTCCTCTTCGCCGAAACTGCCGAAGAGCGTGATTTTGGAGGCCGCGGTCGTCAGGCCGAACGTCAGGGCGCCGGCCGGTTCCGGCTTGAAGCCGTTCAGCGTCGGGGCGGCCGGGGCCGTCGAGTCGATGATAATGGGCGTCAGCGGCAAGGCGGCCGAGGCGTTGCCGGCCAAGTCGGTCGCGGTCACGGCGAACGTGTGCGAGCCGTCCGGGAGGGCGGCCGTGGTGACCGCCCACGCGCCGCCCGTCGCGGTGACCATGCCGACCGTCACGCCGCCCTCTTTCACAACGATCAGGGCGCCCGCCTCGGCCGTGCCGGTCAGCGTGAGAGTCGCGTCGCTCGTCAGCCCATCCCCGGTCGCGCCGGTGTCGTCGCTGTAAGCCGTGAAGGCGGGGGTGGCCGGCGCCGTCGTGTCCACCGTGACGGCCTTGGCGGCGCTGTCGGCCGTGTTGCCGGCGGCATCCGTGGCCCGCGCCGTGAGGCTGTGATTGCCGGGGGCGAGCGCGGCGGTCGTGTACGTCCACGCGGAGCCGGAAATGACCGCCGGCCCCAAGAGCGTCATCCCGTCGTAGATGTCGACGGCCGTCGTCCCGCCCGCCCCGGCGGTGAGCGTACCGTCCAGTTTCAGCGTCGTGTCGTTGGTGACGCCGTCGGTCGGTGACGCCCCGGAGTCGGTGGTCAGGGTCACGATCAGCGGGGCGGCCGGCGGCGTCGTATCGACCGTGATCGCCGGCGGGGTCAGCGAGAGGGAGACGTTGCCGGCCGCGTCCGTCGCCGTGACCGTGAAGGTGTGCGTGCCGTCCGGCAGGGTCGGCGTAAGGAAGGCCCAGCTGCCGCCCGTGGCGGTCGTCGTGCCGAGCGTGGCGGCCCCTTCCTTAACCGTGACGGTGGCGTTCGTCTCAGCCACGCCGTTGAGGGTGATCGTCGCCGAATTCGTCCGGTTGTCGTTCGGCGCCCCGGTGTCCGGGGTGAAGTTCGAGTACACCGGGGCCGAGGGGGCGACCACGTCGATGAGGACGGGGAACACCGCGCTCGTGACGGAATTGCCCAGCCCGTCCAAAGAAGTCGCCGTGAGGCTGTGGGATCCGACAGACAACAACGCGCTCGCGTCAAATGTCCATGTCGTCCCCGTGCCCGTGATTGTCGCCATCCCCAGCGTGCTGGCGCCGTCCTTGATCGTCACGGCTGTGCCGCCCGCGGTGGACCCCGCGACGGTGAGCGTGGTGTCGGAGGTGACGCCGTCCGTGGGGGAGAACCCGGTGTCGGTGGTGATTCCCGAGATGACCGGGCGTTCCGGCAGCGTCGAGTCGATGGTGATCGTCGGCGCGGTCAGAATCAGCGAGACGTTGCCGGCCAAGTCGGTCGCCGTCACAGTGAACGTGTACGCCCCGTCGGCTAGGACGGGACTCGTGTAACTCCAACTCGTGCCGGTAAGTGTCGCCGGGAGAACCGGCGTACCGTTCCGGGAGACGTTAATGACCGCCCCGGCCTCGGCCGTCCCGGTCAGGGTCAGCGTGTTGTCCCGCGTCTTGTTGTCGCCGAGCGTCCCCGTGTCGTCCGAGAAGCTGGTGTACACCGGCGTAGCCGGGGCCGTCGTGTCCACGGTAACGGGGAAGACGGCGCTGCTCGTCGGGTTGTCGGCCGCGTCCGCCGCGACGGCGGTGAAGTTGTGGAGGCCCTCGCTCAATCCGCTCACGACATAGGTCCACGTCCCCGCGCCCGGCGTCGCCAAGCCCAGCGTGTTCGCCCCGTCCTTGACCGTCACACTCGCCGTGCCGGCCACGAAGGTGCCGCTGATCGTCAGGGACGTGTTGTTGGTGACGCCGTCCGTGGAGGACGACCCGGAATCGAAGGAGACGCCGGTGATGGCCGGGGCGCCCGGCCCCGTGGTGTCGATGGTGATGGTCGGCGTGGTCAACGGCGTCGTGTTGAGATTCCCGGCCAAGTCCGTGGCGTCCACGGTGAAGGTGTGGCCCCCCGCGGCGAGAACCCCCGTGGTGACGCTCCAGACGCCGAGGCCGTCCGCGGTCGCCGTGCCGCGTAATACCGCGCCTTCTTTGATTGTCAGACTCGCGCCGGCGTCGGCCGTCCCGGTCAAGGTCAGGGTGGTGTCGTTGGTCACGAAGTCGCCGACCGTCCCCGAGTCGATCGAGAAGCCGGTGAACGCGGGCGTCATGGCAGGGGTCGTATCGACGGTGATGTCAAGCGCATTGCTGAAGCCGGCCGACGCGTTGTTCGCCCGGTCCGTCGCCGTCGCGCGGTAGCGGTACGGCCCGTCCCCGAGCGCGGCGGTGATGGGGAACGACCACGCCCCTTGGTCGTCGGCCGTCACGGACCCCAAGAGCGCCGGGGAGGCGCCGACACCGACGTACACCATCACGACGGCGAAGGCTTCGGCGGTGCCGGTGAGCGTCGGCGTTTTGTCGCTGGTGTTGTTGTCTGTGGCGGACGAGCCGGTGTCGGTGTCGAAATCGACGATCACCGGGGCGGCGGGCGCCGTCCGGTCCACGACGACGCGGTACGGGTTCGCGTCGAAATTTTGCGTGATGTTGGTGGCGATGTCGATGCCCTTCACGAAGAAGTCGTACTGCCCTTCGGTCAGCACGCCCGTCGTCGTGAACGTCCAATTGCCGGACCCGTCCACGGGGATCAGGGCTTGGAGCGGCGTCGCCAAGTTCGGCGACACGTACAAGTTGATGAAGCTGTTGGCCTCGGCGCCGACCCCGGACAGCGTGACCGTGTTCGCGGTGGTGTACAGGTCGATGGCGTTGCCCGAGAAGACGTTCGCGGCGATCGTCGGGGCGACCGGGGCCGTGCGGTCGATGGTGAAGGTCAGGGCGACCGCACTGACCGGCGACGTGCCGCCGGCGTCGGTGGCTGTCGCCGTGAGCGTGTGTGTCCCTTCCGGGAGGGCCGCCGCGTTGAACGACCATACGCCGTTGCCGCCGGTGGTGGGCGTGGCGACCGTCGCCGCGCCTTCCTTAACGGTGATGGCTTGGCCGGCGGCGTCGGCCCGGCCGGAAATCGTCAGCGTCCCGCTGGCGTTCGTGATGCGGTCCGAGAGCGTCGCGGGGGCGGACGCGAAGCCGGAGTCCGGGTTGATCGTCTGGTCGAACACCGGGGCGTCCGGCACGGGGTCAAACGTGTACGGCTCGACGCCCTTGGCGTCTGTCGCGTTGCTCACCGCCATGTACAGACTCTGGCCGATCGGCGTGAACACCGTGGACGCGGCGTTGAGGTTGCCGAATCCGGTGATGGCCGGGAGCACCGCGCGGTTGAGCGGGTCGTACTGGTACAGCGTGTCCGTGCCGCCGGCGTCCCGGCCGACGAAGACGAGTTGGCCGTTGAACGCGGTGACGTGCCGCGGGTCGGACGACGTGGCGTTCGTCACGGACAGCGGGGCGGGGACCGTCGTGACGGCGCTCCCGGTCGTCACGTAGAGCTGCCGGCCCGTCCCGTTGTTGGCCGAAAAATAGACGACGTTGTTGACGACTTCGAAGTCGCGCGGGCTGGCGTCGCCCGACCCGGAATTGATGTCCGCGACCCGCGTCCCGCCGCCGGACGCCACGTTCGCCGTGATGTCGGCCTGCCAGAGTTCGCTGCCGGCCGGCACGTCGGCGCTGGCGAAGTACACGAAGCCGTTGGCGTAGGCCAGCGGGCTTGTGCCGCCGAAGGCGTTTTGCGTCGTCGTGAACAGTTGCGTGACCGCGTTGGTCGCCGAGTTGAGCCGGAAGAGGCGGTTGTCGCTGACGCCGTTGTTCCCGGCGATGAACAGGTCGGCCCCGGCGGCCCCGCCGACCAAGGTGGCCGTCACGTTGTTCGCCAGCGTCCCGATGCTCGAGGCGAGCGACCCCGTGGCGTTGACGGCGTACAGGGACCAACTCGCGGCCCCGTTGGCCTTGGCGATGGCGTAGATCTTCCCGCCGACGTTGTAGATGCCGTTGAAGACGGTGCTGCCCGTGCCGGTCGTCGTCAGGTCGGTGACGAGCGCCGCCCCGGTGGCGGTCCCGTTCGTCCGGTAGAGTTCGTCGCCGTTCGTCCCGTCGTTCGCCACGAAGTACAGGATGGTGTCGTTGTAGTTGGTCAGAAACCGGGGGTTGGAAGACCCGGTGGCGTTGATGTTCTGAATCAGAGCCGTGGCGCCGGGCGTGCCGTCGCTGGTCCACAATTCGGTGTCGGACCCGGTGTTGCCGCCGAAGTACACCTTCGAGCCGAATTTCACTGGCCCGGCCGTGACGCCGTTCCCGCCCCCGGGATTGATGTCCTTCAGTTGCGTGACCGTGCCCGGCGCCGCCGTTGCCGTGTGGTACAGTTCCACGCCGGTGGCGCCGTCGGACGCCGTAAAGAAGAACCCGTTCGCGACGGAATCGACGAACCCAGTTGGGTTGGAATTCCCCCCCCCGACGTTGATGTCCTGTAGGAGGATGGGCGCCGCGGCCGGCACCTCGCGGGCTTCAAGCGTGTCGATCCGCAACCGGGGCCGGCGTTTGGGGGAAGCCATGTGCGTGCGTCTTAATAAGGGGTTAGGCGAGTAAGTCCGTGAGTCCGTCGCGTCAGTGCGGTATGCCGTCGTTCGTTTTATCGGCCGCCGTTCGGCTTCGCCAGCCGCGCCGACTCGAAACCGCGGGCGGCGCGCCGCCGCGGGCCGCCCGCGTCCGCGGCCGGCCCGCCGCGACCGGAGACGTTACACCACCAGCACCGGGGCGGTGTTGACGGCAATCGAGGCCGTCTCGTAGGCCGTGCTGAAAGCCGTTGAGCCTAGGGTGCTCACCACGTCTTTCGGCGCGCCGAACGTCTGGTCCCACGCCTTGTACTTGAACGTGCTGGTCCCGGAGAACCCGATGATCGGGGTGAACCGGATCTTGTACGTCGAGTCCAGCAGCACGGCGTTGCCGCCCGTCACCCCGCCGAGCGAGAACCACGTCGTCCCGTCGTAGAACTCCCAGTTCCCGTGGGTCTGGTCCGCCGCGATCACGGCGATCCCCTTGAAGTCCGCGGTGTCCGAGTCGGTGGCGTTGGCCAACAAGGTCAACACGCCCGTCGCGGTCGCCGGTGTCGTGTCCGGCGTGGTGTCCGTCTCGACCGCCACGCTGGGGAGTTGAACGACTGGCGTGATGTCCAAGACCGGGGCGTCGTTGCCGGCGGTGGCCTTGGCGGTGGCCTTCTCCGTCAGCAAACTCAGCGAGCGCTTGAGGGCGGGCGTCGTGATGTTGACGGCGTTGACGACGCCGGCCACCCCGGCCGACTGGTCCCACGCCTTGAACGTGATGAACGCGTCAACGGCGGCGCCGGTCGGCACGAAGCGCACCCCGCCGGCCGCGTTCAAGAACAAGAAGTTCGTCGAATTCACGTTGACGACGTCATTCCACGTCGGCGTCGGCGCGGCGAAGTTCGTCGTGAACTGCCAGCGCCCGTTCAACTTGCTGACACTCGTGACGGCGACGCCTTGGGCCGGGCCGTCGATGTCCGAGAAGGCCGTGCCGAGTAGTTGGGCAACCCCCGACCCCGCGGTTGTCGGCGTCACGATGGCGAGCGGCTTGATGTCCAAGACGGGGGGGTCATTGACCGGCGTGACGGTCAGGGTCGCCATCTCCTCCGTCGCCGCCGCGCTGAACGGCGAATCGGCGGCGAGCGTGGTCAGGTTCGCCAGTTTGCCGGCCGTGCCGACGGTGCGGTCCCACGCCCGGTACTTGACGGAGGCGATGTCCGTGCCGTTGAAATTCGCCCTGGGGACGTACCGCAGTTTGTCCGTGTCTTTCAGGAGCAGGGCGAACCCCGTGCCCACGGCGCCGACGGGCAGCCACGACGTGCCGTTGTTCAGAGAGAACTTCCACGTCCCCGCCGTGTCCCCCGTGACGCCGGTGACGGCAATCCCCTTGGCGTCCGTGTCCCAGATGGCCGTCGCCGTCGCGGCGAAGACCGACACCGCGTTGCCGGCCGGGGCTGTCGCGTCTTCCAAGACCGCGGTGAAACTCCGGGCCGGGGCGTTGTCCAGCATCGGCGGGACGTTCGCCGGCGGCATTGCCCCGGAGGAAACCACGACCTTGGCAACCCCGGGGGCCTTGCTGAAGGCCGTGTTGGTCGCGGCCGGGATGAGGACCGCCAGCCGCGCGCCGAAGGTCTGGTCCCACGCCTTGTATGTGATCGTCGCCGTCCCCTCGGTCGCGCCGTCCGGCTTGAACCGGATGAAGTCGTCCGGCTTCAAGAGGAAGACGTTCGCGACGGGCAGAATCGGGAACCCCTGCCAAATCGTGTCGGTCGGCCCTCGGTACTGCCAGGCGCCGCCGCCAATTTTAGTCGCCGCCGAGACCGCCATGCCCAAGGCCGAGCCGGCGTCTTGGTCCGTGGCCACGGACCCGAGGACGTCGCTGACACGGTCGCCCGCCGGGCCGAACGCCGTCGAGTCGTCGGCGGGCGCCGTCGGCAGAATCTGCGTCAGGAAGTTCGCGGCCGCCGTGTCAATGGCCGGCTGGTCATTCAGCGGCGTGATGCGGAGCACGAAGAAGGCGTCCAAGACACTGAACGCCTTGCTGCCGCCGCGGGCAAAGGCGGCCGTTAGGTCGGCCGTCTTGCCGGGCAACCCGGAGGTCTGGTCCCACGCGGCGACGCGGATGAACGTCTCGCCGGACCGGTTCGCGGCCGGGAGGAACCGCACCTTGTCCGTCTCGCGGAGCAGCCGGGCCGCGGTGGGGCCGACGGCGCCGAAGTCGAGCCATGTCGTCCCGCTGTTGATCGAGTACTGCCACTGACCGGGGATCTCGCCCCCGACGCCGACGACCGCCACGCCCTTCTTGGCTTTCGTGTCGTTGTCCGAGATGGACGTGAACGAGATGCCCGTGAGCGCGGTGCCCTTGAGCGTGAGTTTCGCCGGCCCGCCGTCCTCGGGGAAGGTCGCGAGGAGCTTGGCGACGAAGGCGGTGGCGATTTCCGAATTGACGCTGAACGGCGAACTGCCCCCAATGTTGCCGGTCAGGTCCGCCGTGCCGCCGAACATGCCGGCCGACTGGTCCCACGCATGGTACATGATGGTCGGTTGGCCGAGGAACGACAGCGTCGGGTTGTTGAACCGCACGCGGTCCTGCGACCGCAGCAGGACGGCCGTCGTCAGAGACGCCGACTCCAGATTTTGCCACGACACGCCGTCGTCCGTCGAGAACTCCCAGTCGCCGTCGGCCACGTTGGAAACGCCGATCACCGCGATGCCCTGCGGGCTGGCCGGGTCGGGGTCCGAGAACGCCGTGCCGAGAAGGGCCGAGACCAAGGTGCCGGCCGAGGTGGTCGTCCCTTGGCCGATGGGCAGCAGTTCCGGGTTGAAGGAATTGTCCAGAACCGGGGCGCGGTTCACCCCGAGTTGGATCACGAACGTCTGCGTGGCGCTGGTGTCCACGTTGGGCGCCACGCCGCCGCCGTTGTCCTTGAGGAACACGGAGACCAGGGCGACCCCGGACGCGTTGGCGGCCGGCGTGTACGTCAGCGTGCCGAACGGGTCGATGGCCGGCTGCCCGGTTAAGGTGAAGAGGGCGGTGGCGTTGTTCGTGACGGTGAAGGCCACCGTCTGGGAGTTCTCGTTGGCCGGCCCCTTCTTGATCAGCGTGGCCCAACTCGGGAACGTCTGGGCCGGGGCGTTCTTGTTGGTGTAGATGTCCGGGCCTTTGACGAAGCTCGGGGCGTCGTTCACCGAGGTGACGAAGACGGTGAACGTCTGCGTCTTCGTGTCCTGGCCGCCGTTCATGACGCCGGCGTTGTCCTTCGCCGTCACGGTGATGGTGACGGGCGTGCCGGGGGCCGTGAACTGGTCCGGGTTCGGCGTGAATTTCAGGAGGGCGGTCGGCTGACCGTTGACGTACGTGACCACGGGGTTCGGGATAATCAGCGCCCCCGCGGGGTTCGAGGTCGCCGTCACCGTGAGGATCTGGCCCTCGTTCGGGACGGTCGGCTCGCCGTCGGAAAGGCCGGTGAGGGTGACGGTCTGCTGGCCGGCGTCCTCATTAATGACCAAGTCTGTCGGCTTGGTGAGCGTCGGCCGGTCGTTCACTGGGGTGACGTGGACGAGGAAGGTGACGACGCGGGTGTCGCTCCCGCCGCCGAGGACACCGCCGTCGTCCTTCTCGGTGATGGTAATCAGCACGTCCCCGTTCTTGTTCGCGACCGGGGTGAACGTCAGCGTGCCGGCCGCCTCGGGGTTCACATAGGTGACCACCGGCGGCGTGATGACCGTCGACGGGAGGCCCGTGGCGGGGTCGGTGGCAACGGCCGTGATGGTGAGCGTCTGCGTCACTTCGCCCTGGCCGGGGGAAATGCCCGTCAGGTTCACCGTCTTCTGCGCCGAGTCTTCCAGGACCGTCACGTCGGTGATCGGGTCGATGATCGGCTGGTCGTTCGGGGTGATCAGCGCGATGGCCCACGTGCCGCGGCCCAGGGTCGTGGCGGCGAGCAAGTTCGGCAACTTGTCCGCGTCCGGCTCGTTGCGGCCGGTGTTCTGAATCACGTTGCCGATGGCCAAGTCGAGGTCCGTGACCTTGACGACGGGGAGGCCGCCGCCTTCACTGAGGCCGTTGGTGGTCGCGTCGGTGAAGCGGTTCCACGAGTTGCCGTTGTCGAGGCTGCGGAACACGCCGCCGTCGCCGCCGGCGTACAGGACCGGGGTGCCGGGGGTGAAGAAGTTGAGCGGCCGCCAATCGACGGCGATGGTCGAGAGGCGCTGCAGCAGCGTGGTCTCGTAGTCGGCCCCGAGGCCGAAGGCCTGGTGCGTGATGGCGAACAGATTGCCGGAAATGTTCTTCCACTTGTTCAGCGCGACGTTGGCCGAGGTCCAGTCGGCCATGTAATACACGCCGTTGTCCGTGACGGCGTAGACCGAGTTGCTGCCGCGCAGCGGGTTGGCGACGATCTTCTGGATCGGCGACCCGTCGAGGTTGGCCGAGATGTTCTTCCATGCGGGCGACAGGAAATTGCCGGTCTTGACGTAAATGCGCCCGCCGGCCGTCCCGGCGTAGAGGTAGTCGTTCAGGCCGGCCGGCGGGTCGAGGGGGTTGGAGCGGGGGATGACCGGGGCGCCGTAGGCGACGGCTTGGACGTACGTGCTGTCCAAGTCGGTCGGCTCGGCGCTGATGAACCAGTTGCGGCCTTGGTCCACCGTGCTGAACAGCCGGCCGGCGTTCGACCCCATGCTGATGCCGTTCTTGTCGATCGTGTTGACCGTGAACCGGCGGACGGAGTTGGTCCACTGGCCGCTGCCTTGGGCGTCGGCCGGGTTGTTGCGGAACAGACCATTGGTGCGGCTGATCGGCGTGCCGCCGGCCTCCTGGATCTGGAAGAAGTCCGTCGTCGGGCTGATCTCGTTGATCCGCCGGAGGATGTACACGGTCCCGGACCCGGTCGGGTCCGTCGTCACGTAGTTGGTCCGCCCGAACCGGCCGATCTGGCCCCAGGACAGGTTGCCCGTGTCCATGAGCGGGCTGTCGCCGATGGCCTCCCCCGTCATCACGTCCGCGACGCGGTGGGCGGCGCCGTAAAACATCGCTTTCGCGATGTCGGCGGCGGTGCCGGCGGCGCCGGCGCTCGGCTGGATATCCCCGGAGTAGAAGCGGGCCACCTGCATGTTCCCGTTGCGAGACCCCTCCACCTGCAGATTCTTGCCGCCGTTCGTCAGCACGGTGCCGTCTTGGGTGACTTGGGTGAAGCCGTTCTGCTCGTTGTGAGTCCCGTCCGCGCTGGAGACGAACGTGCCGATCCCCTCGTCGTGGCCCCAGACGACGCGGGCCTTGCCCGTCAGCGGGTCGACGTAGGTGACGATGTTGGACACCCAATCGACGTCACCGCCGGCCTCTTTGATGTTGCTGACCTCGACCGGCCCGAAGAACGTTTGGGCGACGGCGCGGGTCACGGAGGCGAAGACCCACGGGACATCGGCCCCGTTGTTCGTGAAGCCGGTCAAGTTGTTGGTGAACAGCGTCGTGTTCTTGTCGAACGGCGTGTACGGGTCGTACTTCAGGTTCAGGAAGTCCCACTTCCGGCGGGTGGCGGCCCGGAGCGCCAGGTCGTAGTTGTCGTCGTACGGCGTGTCGCTCCTGGCCAGCGTGACGGGATCCGTGGCGATCAAGCCCGAAGAGAAGTTGGGGGACGGCGCCCCCGAGGTGTTCGCGTTCGCCGCGGTCGTCCACACGGCCCCGGTGTCATCCGTGTGCGAATGGAGTTGGAGCTTGTACGGGTCGTTCGCCTGCGTCATGTCGACGCGGATGATGGTGTCGGACCCCACGTACAGGATGTTCGGGTCGGTCGGGTCCATCGCGAGCGTCAGCGAGTGGTCGGCCCCGTTGTTCGTGAGGGAGCCGAAGAAGCCGGTCTGCTCCAAGTCGTTCCCGCCGTCCTGGAAGCCGAGGGCGGTGAGGCCGAACCCGTTCGTGCCTTGGGTCGTGTTCAGCCGGAGGCGCGTCCAGTTCAGGCCCTGGTCCTTGGTGACGTACAGGCCGTCGAAGTTGCCGCCGCCGCCCGAGACCAAGGCGACCAGCCACCCTTGGTAGAAGTTGTTGGCGTACGTGTTGCCGGTCTGGAAGGACGGCGTCGCCAAGAGAATCTGGCCCTTGAACCCGTTCGGCACCATCGACGGGGGGGAAACCGGCACGGACCCGGACGACCCGTTTTGGTTAATGGTCGGGCGGCCGACGCCGCCACTGATGAGCGTGAAGACGACGCCGGCCGCGGCGTTCAAGTTGGACGTCGTGAGGACGCCCGTGCCTTGGACGGCCACGTACCCGATGGTCGGGTGGAGGAACGAGCCGGACCCGGACCCGCCCGGGTCCTGTTGGGCGCTCCCCTCGCCGATGGCGAAGTCGGTCACGTCGCGGCCGCTCGGGTCGCGGTAAATCTGCGACCACTTCCGGCCGCCGTCGAAGCTGCGCCACAGGCCCGCCACTTGGTCGGCGGCCGGCGTTGCGCCGCGGCCGACGGCGGCGTACAGGACGTTCAGGTCCGTGGACGGGACGATTTTCCGCTCGACGACGACCTTGTTGATCACCGCCCCGACGAACAGGTGGTCGCGTTGCGCGTCGGCCACCGGGAGGTATTTCGGGAGCGTGCCGGGGGGGGAGCCGGTCGGGACGGCGTAATTCGTGGTGCTGTCCAAGACGTTCCACGACTTGCCGGCGTCCTCGGAGTAGAGGAACCCGACGCCGTCGAACCGAAAGCGGTCGGCCGGCTGGTCTTGATTGTCGATCGTGTTCAGGGCGGCGGACCCCGTACCGACGATGACCTTGGTCTGGAGCGGGTCCCCAGTCTCGTTGATGACGGTCAGCGACCCGATGTTAATGGCCGAGCCGGAACTGATGACGTTGCCGAACGCATCCGTGACCTCTTGATTCGGCCCGAAGTCCGTCAGCGGCACCCACGTCGGCCCGCCCGTGGGTTGCGACAAGTCGCCCCGCGTCAAGAAGTTCGTCGTGCGCCACAGGCCGCCGGAGGCCCCGCCGGCGTACACGGTATTGCCGGACGCGTCCGACGGATCGACGGCAATCACGCTCACGCGGCCGTTGGTCGTCGGCTGGGCGATGACCCCGCCCCCCGCGGCGTTCGGGAACGTCGTGTTGCCGTCCGCGCCGACGGGGATCCAGTTCTTGTTGCCCGTCGCCTTGAGCTCGTCGGAGAAGAAGACCCGGAACCCGAGCGAGGTCTGGTCCGCGACCGTGTCGCCCAAGCCGACGGTGATGACCGGCTTGTCCAGCGTCAAGGCGAACTTGGACACGGTGGCGACCGCCGTCCCGCGGTTGATGACCTGCAAGTGCCATTTGCCCTTGGCCAGGAGGCCGATGAAACCGGCCAGCAACTCGACGGGGTTGTTCTTCCCGCCGGCCGAGGCGATGCCGCTCTGCACCGGGGTCGCCGCGTCGTCGGTAAAGGTCACGTTCGTAATCGTGGTGTCCGGCCCCGTCCGGGGGGCGTCCTTAAACAAGACGGCGGTCGCCGCCCCGCCGGGGGACAAGAGCGTCACTTCGAGGTCGCGGAGCGTGCGGTTGGCGGCGACGGCGACGGAGAGGGTGGCCGTCAGTTTCTGGAGCAGGTAGCCGTCCGTCGGGCCGTTGATGTCCAACTCGATCAGGTGCGGGAGCCCGTCCGCCGCGACCGTCTGCGAAATGACGCCGCCGTAGGACTGTTGGATCACGCCGAGGCCCGGCGTGCCCGTCTGCGTCACGAGGCCGCCGGGGGGCGTGCCGAGCAGGACGTTGACGCCGGCGTTGGTGTCCTTGTCCATCTTCTGGCCGTCCTCGTCCGCCATGTCGCTGGAGAGTTGGACTTGGTACTGGCCGGGCAGTGGGCGCTCCGGGAACGTGATGCGGTAGAACTTTGAATTGCCGGTGGCCGGGGCGAGGGCCGTCCCGCCCAAGGCGCTGATCGGGAAGAGGGCAAGGCCGGAGAGCGGCAGGTCGCCGGCCGGGCCGATCAGCCGAAGGATGTCCGCGGTCGAGATCGTCGCGGTGTTCATCTTCCGGTCGAACTGGAAGTCGATGGCCTTGGCGGCGGCGTTGTACACGAGATTGTCGGCGGCGGCCGAGACGCGCTGGACGTTGAGGGTCCAACTGTCCAGTGTGCCGGCGGCCGTGCCCGCGACGCGGTCGGTCACGGTGAGGGTCCACGCCCCGTTGACCGTGCCGAAGTCGAAGTTGCTGAGCGGGTCAACGGGGGCGTACGTCCCCGAGTACGGGGTGCTGGCCGTGCCGACGGTGAGCAGCGAGGCATCGTCAAACGTCGTCCCCGACAGGTTCGGGCCCGTGACCGTCCCCTGGTTGACCAGGCGGACGACGATGCCGCCCGGCGACGTGAGTTTCAGTTCCAAGTCCGAGACGTTGGCGTGCGTGATGTTCACGGTCACGGTCACGTTTTGCACATAATCGTTGGCGCTGCCCTCGGTGATGTCGATGTTCGAGGCGACCGGAGTGATGGTGGCGCCCACGCGGTCCGTAATCGTCCGCTGGACGGCGTTTGTCACGGTCACGGTGTCGTGGACCTGCGAATCGACCACGTACGGGCCGGGCACGATGATCGGCAGTGATTGCGTCTTGAACGGGGCCACGAACGGCGTGTCGTTCACCGGGGCCGGGACGGCGTACACGTCCAAGTGCGATGACGGGTCGTTCTGGATCGCGTCCCCGTTTTGGTCCATCTCGTTGCCGGGGGCGAGTTGAGCGCCCTGCGTGGGGCCAGTGCCCAGCGGCGTGGCCAAGACGCGGACGCGGTCCGCGACGCTGTTGGTGTCGGCCGTCGGGCCGTAGGTCGTGTCGTCGTAGTTCCCGACCACGTAACTGTACGTCCCCGCCGCCGTCTGCGGCGTGACGAGTTCGACGAAGAAGCGCTTGGCCCCGTAGAGTTGGCCGCTGATCGGGTCGGAGTAATCGTCGAGCGGGACCGGGTCTTTGACGGCGAGCGGCAAGCCCGGAATGGCGGAGTCTTCCGAGGGGGCGCGGTAGCGGACGACGATGTCGTCCTTCGTGAACCACTGCGTACCGGCCGCGATTTGCGCGGGCGTATCCCCCCCGGTGATGTAGCGCACGGCCCGGTCGAACTCGACGAAGAACCCGGTGAACTGGGCGCCCTTGTCCGCGTCCACAATGTTGTAGACCTGCGGCGTGCCGGTAATCGTGTTCGAGAGGGTCGCCTTCCCGAGGACGACGCCGGTGTCGGACGCGGACACGCGCGGCCCGGAGGCGATGGTCATTTGTTGCGTGCGGATCTGGGAGACGGCCCGGTCCAAGTTGCCGGCGTAGACCAACTTCACCTTGCCGGCATAGGAGACCAGTCCGGTGTTGTTGCCGAAGCCTTCGGTGTTGCCGGCCAATGTCCCCATCACCGGCCCGTTGGACGAGACGTACTCGACGTCCAAGGTCTTGCGCGTGATCTCGTCGAATGTCGTGTCCTTGGGGTTCACGGGGGCGGGCGTCGAGAATTCCAGGGTGCCCTTGGGGTTGCCGAGCTGGAAGTTCGGGCCGTTGATGGACGTGGCCAACAGGGTCAAGGCGCGCTTGCCGGTCGGGTCTTGCGACGCCGAGTAGGAGGACACCAGGACGGCACCGGTCGTCTGATCGACGGCGATCTGCGGGTTGAACCCGCCGGCGCTGGCCGGGCCGTCGAAACTCCACTTCACGCCGCCGTCGTCGCTGTACACGACCTTGGCCCCGCCGTTGTTGTAGGCGGCGTAGATGCGGTTCTGGTACGGGCTGTACACGCCGAGCGTGTTGTCGGTCACGACGGACAGGCTGGAGCCGCTGCCGTTCGGGTTGGCGGCGTTGGCCGTCGGGTGGCCCGTGCCGTAAAAGTTGTCCGGGGCGACGGTGAAGCCCACGTGGCTCCCGCCGTAGTCCCCCGCCCACTTGTCGGTCCCCAAGCCGTCCTTGAAATTCTGGGACAGCTTAATAGTCCCGCGGCCGAGAAACCCGTCCACACCGGTGTTGTTGCTGTTAATGAAGTCGGTGACGACGACCTGCCAGGTGCCCGTGATTTGGGCCGCGGTCAGCGCGCCGAACTTGCCCACGAGCGACCCGGCTTCCGGCCGGAACGAGCCGGAATACCCGTCGGCGATATTCGCGTCCGTGATGTTACGGGCGGCGTTGTCCTCGAACGTCGTGCCGGCGTAAAAAGCGCTTTTCAGGAGGCCCAGCGACGTGCGCGTGCCGCCGGCGGGCAGGCCCACGCCGGTGTCGTTCTTCGCCGTGTTCACGAGGCGGTTGTTGAACAGTGTCAGCCGGACGCCGGTCGGCGAGACGAGTTCGACCATCAGGGTGTGCAAGTCGTCGTTGGCCAAGCCGAATTGCACCGACATCTTGTCGATCTTCGTGAGCGAGCCGGCATCGACGGGGATGTTTAGGGTGGTCGTCCGCGGGACTTGGAAAACGTTACCGCTGGCGTCCGTGAACGTGGTCGCGTCGTTCAGCGGCCCGAAATTGGTGGTGCTGTTCTCCGACGTGAACGGGGCACCCGCGACCGCGAAGTTGTACGACTCGGCGTACAACCTGTTCAGGACCGTGCTGGTGAACAGGGTGACCATCTTGCCGCCCGAACTGGCGAGGCCGGCCCGGCCTTGGACGAACGCGATCTTCGGGGCGTTAAACTGTTCGCCGTTGCCGTTGCTGTGAAAGGTCGCCGACATGTCGTTGACCAAGACGGACGGGCCGAACTCTTTCCCGCCGCTCTGAGAAACGGTCATGCGGATGGCGTTTTTGACGAACCCGCCCGCCGGGTTCGTCGGGGCGGTGTCGTTGGAGTTCCACGCCACGAAGACGCGCGTGTTGTTGGCCGTCGTTTGCAGGGCGGCGAACGGGTCGGTTTGCGTCCGTTTGGCCACCGTGAGCCCGTCGTCGATGGAATCCTGGTTGGGGTCCAGGTACGAGCCCAAGTTCGTGTCGATGGCGACGGTGGGGTTGAACGCCCCGTCCGTGCCGACCCAGCGGTACAGCACCTTTTCGTTGCCGGCGTTGCTGCCCATCCCCTTCTGGGAGTCGTAGCTCGTGAAGGTGGCGGCGTTGAAGTCGAGATCGACGGGGGTCGGCGTGCCCCCGTTGGCGAAGGCGAGCTTCCGCAACACCACCCGGCCGCCGTTGCCGCCGTTGGCGCCCGAGTCGTGTTCCACGTAGGTCAAAAAGACGTTGTGGAAGCGGTCGTAGGCGACCGAGGGGGCGCTGACTTGGGTGTACGGAACTTTCACGCCGCTGTTGGGCGTGGTGGCGTTCGGGTCGAGGCCGTTGTCGAAAACCCTCGAGACACTCGGGCCGCTCCACGTCTTGCCGCCGTTCGTCGAAAAGATGTACGCGATGCGCGTGGCGTTGCCGTTGCCGAGCATCTCGACCGCCCCGAACAACTGGTCCGGATTGGTCGGGTCGGCGACGATGGTGGGGGCGGTGGCCCCCACAAAGTTGATGGACGGGCTGTTCCCCCCGTCGCTAAAAAACCCGAACGGAATGTTGATGGTCTGATCGGTGTTGCCGAATTGATTAACGACCCCGCCCGGATTGGAGACAATGCTCTTCGTCGTCGTGTAATCGACGATCGGCGCGGGGAGTGTCGCCGGGACTTCACGGGTTTCGAGGCTTTCAACTTTCAGAGCCTTCGGGCGAGACGAGCGCCGGGCGGAGCGGCCTGCCGCTTCAAGGTGTTGACGGCGGAGGCGGCCCAAGAGGGACTCAAAATTCATGTCGATCTCGCTCTGGTGACGTTTCGTGCGGCCCGGGTGAAAAATCACCCGGCGGGAAAGTCACGAGGACTTAGGGGTAAATCGATGATTAAAGGCGGTACAAATTCAGCGGCCTTGATCGGTTCGCCCGATCAGTGTCCGGGCACGGGATCGCTGTCTCGGCCGCCAAGGCGGCCAACAACATGGAACCACGAGTCCAAGGGCTTAGTTCCCTTGGGGTTCTTTCGCGCACGGTGTGAATCAGGGTGTCAAGGGGGTTCCAACCCGGGCGTGCGGGTGGCGGTTTTTATTAAACAGCATCCTACGCAGTCGCGTCAAGTTCACGCGCCACTTTTTTTGCCGAATCCCCGCCGTTTCGCCGATTATTTTTAATTGACCGGACCCCAACCGCCATAAGCGGGGTTACATCCGGACGGGAAGATTCGCCGGAACCCTTCTCACTGGAAAATCCGCGCGCCGTTGCCCAACCCTCCTCTCTCTACCCCGCCGTCTCGGCGAAGGTTTCTTTCTCGCGTAACACCGCTGTCACAAATTCCGTTGACCCGACAGGACACTTGTTTTTTTCAATGTCCTCGTCGCCGTCAGTGATGAGGGTTTCAAGAATTCGCGCATCTCCCACGCCCGCCGGGCGATGGTCCGTACAATACAAACTTTGTTCCGGGGGGTGTCCGCGACGATGGCCAACCTGCTTCAGATTACGAAGGCGTACAAGAGTTACGGCGACCAGATTCTCCTCGACGGCGCCGAGGCCACCATCAGCGACAACGTGAAGGTGGGCTTCATCGGCCGCAACGGGGCCGGCAAGAGTACCCTGCTGCGCGTCCTGCTCGGCGAGGAAGAACTCGACGGCGGGGACGTGATCCGCCACCCTTCATTAAGGTTGGGATACCTCCGGCAACACGACCCGTTCCAGCCGGGCGAGTCGGCCCTCGACTTCCTGATGCGCGACAGCGGCCAACCCAATTGGAAGTGTGGCGAAGTCGCCGGCCAGTTCGAGTTGAAGGGCGCTTACTTGGACGGCCCCATCGCCAAGCTCTCCGGCGGGTGGCAGACGCGCGTGAAGTTGGCCGCCCTGCTCTTGCACGAGCCGAACCTGTTGCTGCTCGATGAGCCGACGAACTTCCTCGACTTGCGGACGCAAATCCTGTTGGAGCACTTCCTGACCGGCTACCGGGCCGGGTGCCTGATCGTCTCGCACGACCGGGCGTTCTTGAACGCGACGTGCGACCACACGATGGACCTCTCTCGCGGCAAACTGACGACGTTCCCCGGCAAGGTCGAGGCGTTCTTGGTGTACCAAGCTGAGAAGCGACTGCACGACGAGCGCGTCAACGAGGCAATCCTCGTCAAGAAGCGCCACTTGGAAGACTTCATCGCCCGCAACCGCGCCCGGGCCGCCACCGCCGCCTTGGCCCAGTCGAAGGCCAAGGCTCTGGAGAAATTGGACGAGGTGGTCGTCCACGTCAACGAGCCGATCGCCCGTTTCCACGCCCCGCGCATCGAGCCGCGCAAGGGCATCGCCCTGCGCTGCCGCGACTTGGCTATTGGCTACCCCGAGCGGCAAATCGCGGCCGACGTGCAGTTGGAGATCGACCACGGCGCCCGAGCCGCCGTCGTCGGCGACAACGGGCAGGGCAAGACGACGTTCCTGCGGACGGTCGTGGATTCGCTCAAGCCGCTGGCCGGGGACGTGAAGTGGGGCTTCGGGTGCAAGGTCGGCGTCTACGCCCAGCACGTGTACACCACCCTGCCCGACAAGTTCACGGTGCTGGACTACCTGCGCGGCCAAGCGGCCTTCGGGAAGAAGGAGCAGGAAATCTTGGACGTGGCCGGCTCCTTCCTATTTAAGGGGTCGCACGTCAAGAAGCAGATCTCCGTGCTGTCCGGCGGCGAGCGCGCCCGCCTGTGCTTGGCGGGGCTGATGTTGAGCGATTACAACATCCTGATCCTGGACGAACCCGGCAACCACTTGGACGTGGACACCGTGGATGCGTTGGTGGACGCCCTGACGGAGTACCAAGGCACACTCATCTTCACCAGCCACGACCGGCACTTCACGAAGCGGGTGGCCACCTGCATCATCGAAGTCCGGGACGGCCGCGTCGTCAACTACAACGGCCAGTACGACGCCTACGTCGCCAAGGTGAACGAGGAAATTGAAGCCGGCGAACGGGCGTCAAACGCCACCAAAGTGAAAGTCCCGGACGCCGTGGCCAAGGCAAAGCCTTCCAAGCCCCCGGTCCACGGCGAGCGCGAAGCCCGCAAGGAACTCAAGTCGGTGGAGAAGGCCATCGCGTTGTTGGACGCCCAGAAGAAGGCGCTCTCCGAGCAAATGAACACCTCCGACCCGAAGGAGGCGATGAGGATTCACACCGAGTTGAAGGCCGTCACCGTCCAGTTGGAAGAAGCCGAAGAGCGGTGGGTGCAGGTGTCCGAAGTGGTTCAGAGCTACGAGTAACTGGGCCGACTACCAGCCGATCCCCTTGGCCGTCACGCGAACTTTTGCAATGCGGTGATTGACGCAGACGAAAAGCGTCTTGCCGTCGTCGCCGCCGAAACAAAGGTTGGCCGTGCGGTCCCCGGTGAGGAAGCGGCCCAGTAACGTCCCGTCCGGGGCCATGACGCACACGCCGCCCGGCCCGGCCGCCCAAATATTGCCCTCGGTGTCACACTTCAGGCCGTCGACGCCGCCCCCATTCACCTTGGGAGCCGTCCACTTCGCCGGATCGACGAACAGTTTCGCCTCGCCGGTCGTGCCGTCCGCGTTCACGGGGAACACCACCCACTTGCCGCCGTTGGTCACGTACAGCTTCTTCGCGTCCGGCGAAAACGCGATCCCGTTCGGACTCAAGTCCTTGGCGACAAGCGACAGTAAGCCGTCTTTGGCGCCAATCCGGAACACCCCCGTGAAATCGAGTTCCCGTTTGGCGCCCTTGTCGAGGCCGTAGGGCGGGTCGGTGAAATAGACGTCCCCGCTCGGGTGGATGGCGAGGTCGTTGGGGCTGTTGAGCTTCTTGCCCATGTAATTGTCGGCGAGGACAGTCTTCTTGCCGTCCTTTTCAAGCCGCGTCACCCGCCGGTCGCCGTGCTCGCACAGGTACAGACGGCCCTCGCCGTCGGCGAAAAGTCCGTTGGACCCAGGCTCGTCGCCGGCCTTGCCGCCGCGCGGCTTGGCGCCGGTGTAGCCGGAGGGCTTCAAGAACTCGGACGTGCCCTGCCCCTCCTTCCACTTGACGACGACGTTGTTGGGAATGTCGGAGAACAGCAGGAACTTGCCGGGCTTGTGCCACGTCGCGCCCTCGGACCAGATGAACCCCTCCGCGATTTTTTCGAGTTGGGCGTCCTTCGGCACCAGCGCATCGAACCGCGGGTCAAGACGTTCGACCGTGCCGATGACCTTCGAGTCGTCGGCTTTGCCCGGGGACTTCTGCTCTTGCGCCGTCACCGGCAGGGCCGCGACTCCCATCAGCAACGCGACGCAAAAGGGAGATGTACGACTCATGGTGACTACTCCAGAGGTTGAAATGAAGGGGAGGATCAAGTCTGGGGACATGGTACGCAGGCAAGGGCCGGAATCCACGCACACTTCCTCGACAAGCAATCGTCACGGCAAAGCCCGTAACCTTTTCCAAAAGATCCTCGACACCGACAAGGGGGAAAGCCGGTCAGACGTGGCCCCATCACGTGGAGCCAGTCGTTCGAGGGACGCGCAGGTGCTTGAGCGGCGATGCGAACGTGCGCCGACGCCGGCCAACCGATCCGCGTCATGCTCATGCCGATCATCCCCGTGCCGGACTGGCGGCACGCCGATGCCGCACGCGGTGTTCGCACGCGATGCGCGCCGAACTCTATGCCTTCATGCGCGATACGTTCCGCCGCTTTCAGCTCGATCTCACCATCGCGTTATGCATGGCGAGTAAACGCTGAAAACCTGCACGGCAACACGTCACCACGGACCGACCGAACTCTGAAGCAACTCGGCATTCGGATCACTCAAGGAATCGTCACGGGGGACGATCCGGTCTTTCTTATTCGAGTCATTCACGCCGAGTCATCCGGTCTCACCCGAGTCGAAGACCGCGAGCGTCTCACCCCGGAAACGAAGGCGAAGACTCAGATAATTCGCTGCGTTGGAGCACCAAGACAGGTGACGGCCGACGCCGGAAGGCTCCGCTCCGCGAAGCCTCCGCGTCGCGGCTAAACGGAGGTTCGATGGCTGGGGCGATTACGCGATGATTTCTTTCACCACTTGTCCGTGAACGTCGGTCAGGCGGAAGTCGCGGCCACTGTAGCGGAACGTCAGTTTTTCGTGGTCCAGCCCCAACTGATTTAGAATCGTGGCGTGCAGGTCGTGCATGTGGACTTTGTTCTCGACGGCGGCGGCCCCGAACTCGTCGGTCGCACCGTAGGCGGTGCCGTGCTTGAAGCCGCCGCCGGCCAGCCAGGTCGTGAAGCCGCCGGGGTTGTGGTCGCGGCCGGTGCCGTTTTGCTGGGCGTACGGCGTGCGGCCGAACTCGCCGCCCCACCAGACAATCGTGTCCTTGAGTAGCCCGCGTTGGGCCAAGTCGGCGAGTAGGCCGGCGATGGGCTGGTCAACCGCCTTGGCGTGCACGCCGTGCTGCGGCAGGTTGGAGTGTTGGTCCCACGCTGGGTTGGCGCCGTTGTCGCCGTAGGTCACTTGGACGTAGCGCACGCCGGCCTCACACAGGCGGCGGGCCATCAGGCACTGGCGGCCGAAGGTGTCGGTCTCCTTGGTGCCGAGGCCGTAGAGCTTTTGCGTGGCGGCCGACTCCTTCGACACGTCCAAGATGTCCGGGGCGTTTTGCTGCATCTTCCAGCCGAGTTCGTAAGAGTTGGCGACCGCCTCGGCCTCCGTGTCCCCCGGCGTCCGCTTCAGTTGCTCGGCGTTCAGGGCGGCCAACAGGTCCAACTGTTCCCGCTGCACTTTCGGGTCGGCGGCGTTTTTGAGGTTGCGGATGATCAAGTCGCTCGCCGGGCCACCTGCTTTGCCGATGGCCGTCCCCTGGAACTTGGCCGGCAGGAAGGCGTTGCCGTAGTTGCGCAGCCCGCCGTTGCCGCTCGACGGGGCGATGGACACGAACCCGGGCAGGTTCTCGTTTTCGGTGCCGCGGCCGTACACGACCCACGACCCCATCGACGGCCGGATGAAGCTCGTCGCCCCGCAGTGCAGGAACAGGGTCGCCGGCCCGTGCGCCACCCCCTCGGTGTGCATGGAGTGGATGAACGTCATCTTGTCCACGTGCTTGTTCATCTGCGGGAACAAGTCCGACGCCCATCGACCGCACTCGCCGTGCCGGGAAAACTTCCACAACGGTTTCATCACCCGCTGCGTGCCGCCCCGCTTGCCGGTGTTGGCCAGCGCGCGGGCGTCATCGAACCCGGCCATCTTGCCGTCGTCCTTCTCTAACCGCGGCTTATAGTCGAAAGAATCGACGTGGCTCACGCCGCCTTGCATGAACAGGAAGATCACCCGCTTGGCCTTCGGGACGAAGTGCGTGGCCGGGTTGCCGCACGCCAGTCCGGCGAACGCGAGGTGTCCGAAGCCGCAACCGGCGAGTTGCAATGCCCGGCGGCGGGTGAGGAGGAGGGGGGTGGTCATGGTCGTTGCTCCTTATCAAACCACTGCCGGACGGCGGTGTTTTCAGTCCAAGTACCGGAACTCCACGCTCGCATACAGTGTTTGCGCCACGTTGGCCCACCGTTCGCCATTCGCGGAATCGCCCACGTATTTCGTGATGATCGCCCGCTCCTCGACCGTCGCCGGGCGACCGAGCAACCGGCGGTATAGGTCATCTATCCTCGCCGCCGGGTCCAGCAAGCCACCATTGGCGACGGCCTTCTTCGCCTGTTCGGCCACGAACGGGTGGTTGGTCATGAACAACGCTTGCGTCGCCACGGTGCTGACGTTGCGGCGGCCGGTCGCCACGCTGGGGTCGGCGAAGTCGAACGCCTCGAAGATTTCCGGGAGGCTGTTGCGGAAGACCGGGACGTACACGCTGCGCACCTGGTCCGTGAACTTGTAATTGTAATCGGCGGTGACATTCGCCTTGAAGGTCTGGCCGCCGGCACATTCCTTGAGATCGCCGCTGGTGAACAGGATGGCGTCCCGGATCGCTTCCGCGTCCAAGCGACGGCGGTTGGCGTGGGAGAGCAAGCGGTTTTCGGGGTCGGCCTTCTTCGCGGCTTCGCTCGCCGTGGTTGCTTGGCGATATGCCGATGAGGTCACGATGGACCGGATCAGTTTCTTCGTGGACCACCCGGATTGAACGAACTCACTTGCCAAATGATCCAGCAATTCCGGGTGCGATGGCATTTCGCCCGTGGTGCCGAAATTGTCCGTCGTTCGCACCAAGCCGACGCCGAAGAGCCAGTGCCACACGCGGTTGACGTACACGCGGGCCGTTAGCGGGTTTTTCGGGTCGGTAACCCACTCGGCCAGTTCTTTGCGGCCGCTTTGGTTGGCGGGCAACGACGAAGCCGGGCGCCACATGGCGACTTGCAAGAAGCCGCGCGGGGCGACGGCCCCGAGCGTGTTGCCGCTGCCGCGGATGTGGATGCGCAGGTCTTCGATCTTCTTCTCTTCCTCAAAGCCCAGCGCCATATCCCGCTTCGGGCCGTCGGCCTGCAACTTCTTCAACTCGGCTTCCAGTTCTTGGAGTTTGCCGGCTTCCTTGGGGGCCGGCGCGTCTTCTTTGGCCGCGGGGGCGGGCGGCGTTTTCGCTTGGTCGGCCGGGATGAATAGGACCGCGTCCGCGATCACGTGCCCTTTGGTGTTGGCCGTGTCGATGGTGACGAACCCTTGGCCCCCCTTCTCGAAGGTGAACTGGCCGAGGGAGTGGAACAGGCCGTCGATCTCGGGGGTCATTTGCTGATTGACGTGGACAGTCTTCTCGCCGTCCGCGCTGAACACGGTGACGGGGAGAGCGGCGGTGCGGTTGTCGCCCGCCGAGTAGGCGAACCACACGTCGTACTTGCCGGTGGCGGGAATCTCGAACTGGAAAGTCAGGGCCTTCTCGCCTTTGCCGGCCGCCTCATCGTGGATGTAGCCGTCGCCGACGTAGGAACCCGAATACTTTGAATCCTTCCACACGCCGACTTTCTTGGCCTTGGTGTCGTCCACGACAATGCCGGGCAAATCGTTGACCGCCCGCACGGTCGGCTTCTTCGGGTTGGGCGCCGGCTTCGTCTTGGCGACGATCGCCTTGAGGTCGGCAATTTGCTTTTGGACTTGGGCGACCTTCGCCTCGTGCCGGGCCGCTTCTTCTTCGCGGGCCGCGGGCATCGGCAACGGCCGGTCGATCCAGTTGGACACGTTCGAGTGGTTCAGCGTCTTGGTGTTCTTCAGGATGCCCGCGAGGGCGTAATAGTCCTTGGTCGGGATCGGGTCGAACTTGTGGTCATGACAACGGGCGCACGTCACGGTCTGGGCGAGGAAAGACCGGCTCAGCGTGTCCAGTTGTTCGTCCACCACGTCCATTTCCAACGCCTTCTTGTCCTGCTCCTCCAAGTTGTTGTTGCCCATCGTCAGGAACGTCGTGGCGATCAGCCGACGCCGCCGCGCTTCCAAGTCGTCCGTCGGGTACAAGTCCCCGGCGATCTGATCGCGCACGAATTGGTCGAACGGCACATCACGGTTGTAGCTCTCGATCACGTAGTCCCGATACCGCCATGCGTTCTTAAAAATAAAGCCGCGCAGCGTCAGCGATTCGCCGTAGCGGGCCAGGTCCAGCCAATGGCGGCCCCAGCGCTCGCCGAACGAGGAAGCCGCGAGAAGTCGGTCAACGAGCCGTTCGTAAGCGTCTGGCCGTTGGTCGGCGACGAACTCGTTGATCTCCTTGGGCGTCGGCGGCAAACCAATCAAGTCGTAAGAGAGCCGACGAATGAGCGTGGCCCGCGACGTTTCCGGGGCCATCGTCAATTGCCGCGGGGTGAGTTTCGCTTGGATGAAAGAGTCGATGGTGACGGGGCCGACCGTGGGGACGACGGGCCGGTACGCCCAGAAGTTGCGGCCGGCTTCGACGCCCAGACCCACCTGTTTTTTGACGGCGCCCGAGCGGGAGTCCGGCGCCCCCATCTCGATCCACTTCTCGAAGTCCGCGATCACGGCGTCGGGGAGTTTTCCCTTCGGGGGCATTTCCAAGTCGTCGAGGTGCTTCAGGGACGCAAGCAGCAGACTCTCCTTCGGCTTGCCGGGCACGACGGCCGGGCCGGTGTCTCCTCCCTCGCGGGCGCCGTCGGCCGTGTCGAGGTAAAGCCCGCCGCGCAGTTTCTTCTTCGCCTGGGCATCGGCCGAGTGGCATTGGTAACACTGCTCGACCAAGACGGGCCGGATCTTGTTCTCGAAGAACTCCAAGCCTTTCGGGTCGGCGGCCCAGATCGGAGAAGCGATGAAGAAGCTGGCGAGGAAAAGGAAATGACAGTGGCCGGTCATTAGGAAACCACGCGGAGAGCAGGGGCGATGTGGATCAATATACAGGTCGGCCAGACCGGCCGATAGGCAGCCGATTCCGTCAGATGTCCCAAGCCGAGAACCCCGCTTCGGCCTCGCCCACCATCGGCGTGATGAGCGTGCCGATCTTCTCGACGCTCGCGTGCATGATGTCGCCGGGCTTCAGGAAGGTGCCCGTGGCCGAGCCGACGCCGGACGGGGTGCCGGTGGAGATGATGTCCCCCGGTTCCAAGGTCATCATCTCGGAGATGAATGCGATGATCTCGGCAACACTAAAGATCATCTGGGCGGTGGTGCCGTTCTGCCGGACTTCGCCGTTGAGCGTGAGTTTCACGCCCAAGACTTGCGGGTCGGGAATCGTCGCGGCCGAGGTGACGCACGGGCCGCACGGGCCGAAGCCGTCGAACCACTTGCCGTGCAGCCAGTCGAAAAACTTGTCCCGCTCCCGCGTCTTACGGCCGGGGTTGGGGCGGTACTTGCGGTGCGAGATGTCGTTGAGGACCGTGTACCCGGCGACGTGCGACAGGGCCGCGCCGGCAGTCACGTTCCGGCACTTGCGGCCCATCACCACGGCCAACTCGCATTCCCAGTCGATGCCGTCGGGCGAACTGGCGGGGATGGCGACCGACTGGCCGGGGTTGTTCAGCGTCGTGCTGGCCGGCTTCATGAACACATACGGAAATGTGTTCTGTTGCTCCTCGACGACGTAGCCGCGCTCCTTCACATGCTCGGCGTAGTTGCCGGCGAGGAGCAGGAGTTTTTTGGGCCGCGCGACGGGTGTCAGTAGGCGCGTCGTCTCCGGGTCGAGCCGAAGAGAACCGGGGACCGCACCGGGGGCTTGTTCCAGCCACGCCCAGAGTCGGCGCATCGCCAAGTGGTGTTCGCCGACCGGCGGCAAGTAGCTGATGATGTCGTCGTCATCGGGCAGGTGAAGCCATTTGCCGGTGTGTTGGTGGTAGGCCAATTCCGCGAGGGCGAGCGGGATGATCCCCGCCTCGTCGTAAAAGCCGACCCGCGGGTTCTCAACCAGTCCGTAGCGGCACAATCGCATCACGAGGTTCCACGGGGCGAGCCGACGAGCGTGTCCAACCGTCATTCCGTGGTTCGTGATACGGCGAAGGGTCTCCGCCGGAAACTGCCTAAGTTTCCGCGGGGCTTTCAGCCTGCCCAAAAGGTCATGTCAAGAGTCGCCAAGGTCGAAGTGGAACACGTTCTCACCAGTGTTTTTGACTTCTTTCTCCAAACCCGAGAGTACCGGATTTCGGAAAATGGACGGCAATCCGGGGTAGGGATTCTCGGGAGTGGGAATATCTTGGCTGCCCGGACGGGGGGCGATCGCGATTCGATACCAGCCCGGCCGAATCTTTGTGCCCTCAGCCGGCATAATCCGAAAAGTCCCGTCATCTTGCACAGACCCTTGCAACAGGGGGCCGTCTGACCCACGTTCCGCGTTCGGGCAGAATGTCACCGTGCCTCCCGCCAACGGCTGGCCGCGGTAAAGAGCGTTGCCGCGGACGACGACAGGTTCACCCTTCTCCCCACAGCCCGCGAGGGCCGTGATTGCCAGCAAAAAACACGGAATTCGGGGGGAGAGTCGCGGCATGAACGGGAATCCGGAGACGGGGCATCTCGGGACAGATCGGCCTCGCCATCTCTTGGGAACAGGGGCTTTTTGCGCGCCTCGCGGGTTCGACTTGGCAAGACGGGGAATGGTTCGCATTGACCGGATTGTTTGGATGGGGTAAACCCGGCCGCATCGACGCGGCTTGGTGATCGGGGACGGAACACCCAACTTGCCCAAGCCGCCACGGCTTACCCACGGAAGAGGAGAGACTGCTCGTGAAACGGATTTTCACCTGTTTGGCCGCGGTTTTGGCCCTGACGGCCTCGGCTATGGCCCAAGCCCCCGCCGGCGCGCCGGCCCCGGCGGCCACGCCCCGCCCGCAGCGGATCGTGATCGTCAACATCGCCAAAGTGCTGCGAGACTACAAGAAGGCCAACGACCGCGGGGCCGACATCACCGTCCGCCGTCAGGCCTACGTGGACAAGGTCAACAAGCTGCGGGAAGCCTTGGCCGCCGTGAACAAGGAGTTCCAGGCGTCCGTGGTGCCCGAAGAAAAGAAGAAGCACCAAGAACGGGCCTTGGCCATCCAACGCCAGGTCGAAGACATCGACCGGGACGCCCAGATTGAGCTGACGAAGCTGTCCAACGACACCATCGTGCAAGTGTACCAAGAGATCAAGGGCGTGATCGCCGACATCGCCACAACGAACAACTTGGACATGGTGCTTTGTTACCCGGCCGCTTCCAAGGAAACGGACGAAATGACGCCGCAAGTGGCCCAACTGATGCTCCAAACGCCGGCCATGATCCCGTTTTACCACAAGGGCATGGACATCACTGAAGTGGTCGTCAAGACGTTGAATGGTCGGTTCCCGGGCGTTGCCATCGCCCCCGCTCCGGCGGGTGGAACACCCGGCATTACGACGGTTAGCGGAACGACCAAGTGAATATGGCACGGCGATTGCTATAAGGCCACTTACGAAGCGAAAGAGTGGCTGGTTGGTAGCTAAGGTAAATTGGGCTGAACTCAATACTTAGCGAAGGCCGATAAGGGAGGGGATGCGGGATAGTTCGATCCCTTCCCAAACATTATGTGCTCCATGAAACTGATGCAAACCATTCCGGGATCGAAAGTTGAGGCCCCCGAGGCGCCTCGACTCGGCCGGCGTCGCCAACGGACGCTGGCCCGGTCTTCCCTGATTCAGGGCGTCGGGATGGTGACGGGAAGCCAAGTGGCCCTGCGGTTTTGTCCGGCCCCGCCCGACTCCGGCATCCACTTCCAGCGGACGGACCTCCGCGGCGCCCGGCCGATTGCGGCCCGAGCGGCTTCGGTAACGGGAACGGCTCGCCGGACGACGTTGGGCGACGGCCCGAACCAAGTGACGCTCGTCGAACATGTCTTGGCCGCCTTGGCCGGGATGCGGATCGACAACTGCCTGATCGAACTCGACGGCCCCGAACCGCCCGGCTTGGACGGCTCCTCGGAAGGTTACGTGGACAGTCTGTTGACGGGCGGCGTCGCCCTCCAACACTCGGCCAAGCCAACCTTTGTGGTGCGTGAGCCGATTACTGTCTCTCAAGGCGGCGCGACCCTGACCGTCTACCCGCGGGCCGGGGAAGACCTGGTCGTCAGCTACTTGTTGGACTTCGGCCCCGGCTCGCCGATCATGCCGCAGTCCCACACCGAAATCATCACGCCGGACCGCTTCCGGCAAAATCTGGCCAAGTGCCGGACGTTCGTCCTCGAACACGAGGCCTACGAACTCCAGCGGCGCGGCGTCGGCCGCCACTTGAAGACCTCCGAGATGTTGGTCTTCGGCCCGCGCGGCCTGATCGACAACCGCCTGCGGTTCCCGGACGAGCCGGCCCGCCACAAGATTCTGGACATCGTCGGCGACTTGGCCCTCAGCGGGCTGGACATCGTCGGCCACGTGGTTGCCTATCGGTCCGGCCACCCGTTGAACGTCGAGTTGGCGAAGGAATTGACCCGGTTGGCCGGCTACGGCTGGGCCGGCATGGCGACGGACCGCGTTTCCGCAGCGTGACACAGTGACGGGAGTATCCGAAAAGATGAACCGGATTCGCATCGGCGTCGTCGGCGTCGGCCACCTCGGCAAAGAACACGCCCGAATTTTGGCCGGGCTTCCCGAAGCGGAACTCGTCGGCATCGCGGACGTGAACTCGGCCCAAGCCCGCCAGATCGCCGAGCGGTGCAAGACGACGGCCTACGAATCCCACGAAGACCTACTCGACATCGTGGACGCAGTCTCCATCGCCGCCCCGACTCTCTATCACCACAAGGTCGCCCGCGACTTCTTGGAGCGCGGCATCCCGGTCCTGGTGGAAAAGCCGATCACGACGACGCTGGCCCAAGCCGAGGAACTCGTCGAGATTGCCAACTCGCGGGACATCCCGCTCCAGGTCGGCCACATCGAGCGCTTTAACCCGGCCTTCGAAGAACTCATGCGGCGGCCGATCAACCCGAAGCTGATCGAGAGCGAGCGCCACGGCCCGTTCACCGGCCGCTCGACCGACATCGGCTGCGTCCTGGACCTGATGATCCACGACCTCGACCTCATCCTGTCGCTGGTCCGCTCCCCCGTCGAAGACGTCTACGCCTTGGGGGCGATGGCGTTCGGCGGGCACGAGGACATCGTGAACGCCCGCATCCGCTTCGAGAACGGCTGCGTCGCCTGCGTGACCGCCAGCCGCATCAGCCCCCGGCCGAAGCGCAAGCTCCGCATCTGGGCGCCCGAAGGGTACGCCGGCATCGACTTCGTGGACAAGCGGCTCACACTGGTGCAGCCCTCCGAAGAAGTCCGCCGCCGCGGCCTGTCGCAACGCGAACTTGACCCGACCCGCCGCGACCAACTGCGGCAGGACGTGTTCGGCAAGCACATGGAGACGCTGGACCTCGACTGCACCCGCGAGATGGATCAGCTCACCGCCGAGTTGAAGCACTTCATCGACTGTGTGAAGACCGGCCGCCGGCCCCGCGTGACCGGCGACGACGGCCGGGACGCCTTGGCCCTCGCCGACCGCATTCTGGCCAGCGTCCAGCGCCACCCGTGGGACGGCATCGCCGACGGCCCCACCGGCCCGAAGCACATGCCGATGCCGATGGGCAAGCTGTTCGACGAAGTCCACGAAGGCCGCGAAGCGGCGTAAGCAAAAAAACGATTTAGCCGCCAAGACGCCAAGGCCGC
>JAYTTY010000045.1:0-11754 GCA_043744795.1 Zavarzinella sp.
AAGTTTGGCCTCCCCCCTCGGACGACTGGCCCCTTGGGCGGGAAGCCGGACTTTTCGCGGAGCGAAAAGAGACGATGCTCACGCCCGGCCCATTGTACCTGTACACTCGAACCCGTTACTCTTCGCCCAAGAAGTCTGTCTCCGTCACTTTTCCCGATGGCCACTCGAAGATGTGGAGCCGTTTGAAGTGGTAGTCGCCGCCGATGTTGTAGCCGTGCATCGGCCCGACTTCGCATTGCCGGGCGGTGTGCGTGTGGCCGCACCACACGGCCGGGATGCGGGCCGCGTGCGTCGTCAGCAGATTCTCCACGCGGGTATTCCCCGAGAAGGCCCGCCAAAGCAAAGCGTCGAGCGGCGGGGGTTCGCGGGCGGGGTAAAGCAGCCCGTGCAGCGGCGGGTGGTGGGCGAGGACCAGCGCGTGCGAAAACTTGGCGAGGGCGGCCTCCAAGTGCGTTTTCAGGTTCTCGAAGACGAACGTCGTGAAGGCCACGTCGGTCCAGTCCCACTTCACGAAGTTGGCGTCGTTGTGCATGCCGCGCGTGAAGCGTTTGGTGCGAAGACGTTCTTCCCAGTCGGGCGTAGCCTGTTTCAGTAGATCAATGTCCCATGTGTAGTCGTACCAGTTCATGGTGCCGACGACGGCGAGGTCGGCGGCCGGCAGTTCCAGCGGGCCGTTGTCTAAAAAGTGGAAGCCGTGCTCCCGGCTCACCCGCGGCAGGTATTCCTCGTACACGGCCCGCGAGTCGCCGCGCGGGTCGGAGGACCGCACCCAGACATCGTGGTTGCCGGGGACGAGGGCCTTCACGCAGTCGATGCCGTCGAACAGGGCCAGACACCGCTCGAAATCTTCCCCCGCGCCGATGTCCCCGCCCAGTAAAATGACGTCCGGCGGGGTTTCGCGCAGTTCGGCAACCAGTTGATGCGTCGCCCGGTTGCCGGCCGTGTGCCGCGTCCCGTAGTGCAGGTCGGCGGTCACGGCGATGCGGAGCGGGCGGGCGGGCGTCATCTCGGGGCACACTCCTCGGACAGTCCCGGCTAGAATGGCCGCCGGGGGAAGGGGTTATCTTACGGCATGCTTCGGGAAGAACAGATCGACATCCGCCGGCAGCGCGGCCGGGCCGCCGGCCTGGTCATCGAGAACACCGGCAAGAAGCAGGTGTTCTCGGACTACCGCGTGACCAACCCGCAGACGAAGGGGCAGTACGCCGTCACGATCCGCGGCTTCGACACGGGGGACAACACCTGCACCTGCCCGGACTTTAAGTCCAACACGCTCGGGACGTGCAAGCACGTCGAGGCCGTGCTGGAGAAACTGGAACACGAGTCCCCGCAGACCGTGAAGAAGCGCAAGGCCGCCGTCACGCGGCCGGAAATCACGCTCGACTACACAGCCCACCACTTGCGCCTGAAACTGCAACTCCCCCCCCGGCACTCGGACAAGCTCGGCCAACTCGCCGGCACGTTCTTCGACAAGGCCGGCTTCGCGTTGCCCGTGTTGGATTATGCCGCGTTGGTGGACGCCGCGGAGTCTGTCCCGGAACAAGTCACGGTGATGTCCGACGCGATGGACTTCATCGGCCGCGAGAACGAGCGCGCCCTCTTGGCCGAGCGGGAGAAGGCGCTTCTCGCGGACCTCGAATCGGGAGATGAGACTTCTGCAATCCGAACTCTCCTCAAAGTCCCGCTGTACGACTACCAGCTTCGCGGGGCAATTTTCCTCGCCTGCCGGGCGCGTAGCATCCTCGGCGACGACATGGGCCTTGGCAAAACTGTCCAGACGATGGCGGCCATCGAGATTTTGGCGCGCGAGCGCGGCGTCAGTCGTGTGTTAGTAGTCGCCCCCGCGAGCGTGAAGTACCAGTGGGAAACGGAAATCCGCAAGTTCACCGATCGCCCGGTGCAGGTGGTGGAAGGGTTGAAGGACGCCCGCGAGGAACTCTATTCCGCGGAGTGTTTCTACAAGCTGGTGAACTACGAGCAGGTCGTCCGCGACCTCGATTTGCTGAACGGGTGGAAGCCGCATGTGGTCGTGCTGGACGAGGCGCAGCGCATCAAGAATTGGGAGTCGAAGACGTCGCGGGCCGTCAAGAAGCTTGTCTCGCCGTATGCCATCGTGCTGACCGGAACGCCGCTCGAAAACAAGTTGGAGGAACTGTACAGCATCGTGCAGTTCGTGGACGACCGCCGGCTCGGCCCGGCCTTCGAGTTCCTGCACGAACACCGCGTCCTGGACGAAAAGGGCAACCTCGTCGGCTACCGGCACCTCGAACGCATCCGCGAGCGGTTGGCCCCAATCCTATTGCGGCGCACGCGCGGCGAAGTGCTGACACAACTCCCGGCCCGCACGGACAGCACCAGCTTCGTCGAACTGAGCGTGGCTCAAAAAGCCCCGTACGACGAGCAAGTGAAAACGCTCGCCCGGCTGTTGCAAAAGGGCCTGCTGACGGACGTGGACCGAAAGCGGATTCTCGCGTGCCTCGCCAACATGCGGCTGATCTGTGACAGCACGTTCCTCTTCGACAAGGAAACCAACGTCTCCCCGAAGCTGGACGAGTTCCGCGACTTGGTCGAGGAACTGATGTCCTCCGGCGACCACAAAGCCGTGGTGTTCAGCCAGTGGGAAACCATGCTGAACAAGGCCGCCGAGGTGTTGGATGAACTCGGCGTCGTCTACACCCTCCTGCACGGCGGCATGAGCGGCAAAGAACGCCGGGCGGTGATGGCCCGCTTCAAGGACAAGGATTGCCGCATGTTCCTCAGCACCGACGCCGGCGGCGTGGGGCTAAACCTGCAAGAAGCCGACACCGTGCTGAACCTGGAACTGCCGTGGAACCCGGCCGTGCTGGAACAACGCATCGCCCGCGTCCACCGCATGGGTCAGCGGCGGCCGGTGCGCGTCATCAACTTCGTGACGCGCAACAGTATTGAAGAGCGGGTGATGGCATCGTTGGAGGCGAAGCGGTCCCTCTTCGGAAGCGTATTCGACGGCGACAGCGACTCCGTGGACTTCGCCGCCGTCGGCAGCACCCCATTCCTCGACGGCGTCCGCGAAGTCGTCGGCCTGGAGAAGCCGGCCCCGGCCGAGCCGAAAGTCGCCATCAAGCCCCCCGCTCCCGTGAAACCGGAACCGGCCGGCGACCTCGCCGAGGCGGCAATTGCCTTCTTGGAAGCGATGGCGGCCGAGGCGTGGGATTTGACGGCTACACAAAAAGCCCGCGTACGGGCGGCCGTGGTGGCGCTGACGGGGGGCGGGCATGAATGAGCAAGACGCCCTGTTGGAAACAATCTTTGATCGACCGGCCGACGACGCCCCCCGCCTCATTTACTCGGACTGGCTGGAAGAACACGATTTGCCGGGGTACGCTGCGTTTATCCGTGAGCAAGTTCACCTATCACACTTCGATTTTTTCCCCGACGATGCTCCGCCAAAGTGCCGGTCATGGGATGCATACAGAACTGAAATTGCCCCAAATCCGGCGTGGGCCCACATCGTTCAAGAGTCCGTGTTCGAGCGAGGCTTCCCATCGTATGTGGGCGTGACAGTCCCCGTCCTCCGAGACTATTCCCGTGAGTGGTGGCCGTCGTTTCCTGTGACCGGTGTTGCCTACCGAATGACGCCGTTGTGCATCGCTGAGTTCTTGCGAGTGCCGTATCTGACAAGACTCCGCGAACTGCATCTCGCCGGCCACGACCCGCACGGTCTGATGATCCCCCACCTAGCACGGTGTCGGACCTTGAACAATATCAGACGATTGGACTTGCACGCCTGCCTCATTGGCGTCGAGGCTGTCGAAGCTTTGGCGACATCTGAGGTGTTTACGCAATTGACGGATTTGCGGCTGCCAGCCGCCATGCGGCCTAACGGCGGGGCGGCGAAAATGCTGCGGGAAAAGTTCGGCGACATTTGCTTGTTCTGACTCAGGGGAGAGACCATGCCCAGAATCGCCGTCCTCGGCGGGAGTTTCGACCCGCCGAGCGTTCACCACCGCACGGTGGCCGTCGCCCTGCGGAAGACCTTCGACCAAGTGATCGTCGTCCCCTACGGGGCGCGGGCCGATGACCGCGTGGTCTCCGACACGCCGGCGCCGTACCGGGCGGCGATGGCCGACCTCGCCTTCCGCGGGTTGGACGGTGTGGACGTGGAACTGTTCAGCCTGGAGGCGCAGGCCGAGCCGCGGACGGCCGAGATCGAACGCCGATTCGGTAGCCGAGGCGAGCTGTCGTTCGTAGTCCCGATGCAGTTCGTGCGGGACGGGCACCGCTGTTCCATTCTGACCAACTGGGACCGAGGGGATTGGCTGTGGGAAAACGGTTCGTTCGTCATTTTGCGTCAGCCAAATGAGCCGATCCCGGAGGAGTTGCCGAAGCGGCACGAAATCCTGCAAGTCCCGCCGTACCTGCCGGCATCCGCGATCCGCGGCCGCATTTACAACGGCGAGCCGGTGGAGGAGTGGCTGACGCCCGAGGTGCGCCGCTACGTCGTCCGGCACGGCTTATACCGCAGTCTGCCGCCGCGGACGGAGACGGCGTTCCGCGTGCCGCACCCGCGCGTGCGGCTTTTCTACGACGAGGAGAACGCCGACTCGAACCGGCTGGCCAAGGAGTTCAGCCCCGACGAGACCGACCCGGACTTGATCGTCGTGCTGGGCGGGGACGGCACCATGCTGCGGGCGATCCGCAAGCACTGGCGGGACCGCGTGCCGTTCTACGGCCTGAACACGGGGCACCTGGGCTTCCTACTCAACGACCGGCAGACGCGGTTTTGGGAACGCGAGTTGAAACTGTACCAGTTGCCGCTGCTGTGGGCCGAGGCCGACACCGCGGAGGGCAAGACCGTCACCGGCTACGCCTTCAACGAGGTGTGGGCCGAGCGGGCGACAGGGCAAACGGCGTGGGTGAAGCTGTCCGTCAACGGTCAGTGCCGCATCGAACGGCTGGTGTGCGACGGCGTCCTCGTGTCTACGTCGGCCGGGTCCACGTCTTACGCCCGCGCGATGGGGGCGACGCCGTTGCCGTTCAACACGCCCGTATTGACACTGGTGGGGTCGAACGTCTTGTCGCCGATGGGCTGGCGGCCGGCCGTCTTGCCGCTGCAAACGGAAGTGGAAGTGACCACGCTCGACCCGGAGAAGCGCCCGCTGATCGGCTACATGGACGGCGTCCCGCTCGGCCGCGTGTCGTCGTTGCGGGCGCGTGTGAGCCGGACGGCTTCTGTGGAACTTGCTTTCCAGCCGGAACACGACCCGGTGGCCAAGCTCGCGAAGTTGCAATTCCCGCTGGGGTAATTCACAATTGGCGATGTCCGCCCATACCGGGGCCGGCGGTTCTTGGGTATGATGAGGGCACGCTTGATCCAGGGAGACACGCATGTCACTCCTCACGCCATCGCGGACCGCGAACGTCCTAAACCAATTCTTGGACCCGGTGTGTGACGTACTCACGCCCGAAGTCGCTCAAGCCATCGTCAACCTCCGCGCGTCCCAGACGACCCAAGCGAGAATCGACGATTTCGCGGCCCGCCACCACGAGGGGCAACTCGGCGGGGACGAGTTGGCCGAGTACGAAGCCCTTGTGAACGGGGCGAATCTGGTCTCCGTCCTTCAAGCAAAAGCCCGCACGGTCCTCCGCCGCCCGGTCAAATGACGGAAGCCGCCCTTCGCCGACTCGTCCGCGGCCGTGCCGGCCACCGGTGCGAATACTGTCACATGAGGCAGGAAGACGAGCCGTTCGTCACTTACCAAATTGAACACGTCATCGCCATTCAACACGGCGGCGGGGACGAGGATGCCAATTTGGCGCTGGCGTGTTCGCATTGCAATCTGCACAAAGGTCCGAATCTCGCCGGCATCGACCCCGAAATCAACGCCGTCGAACCTCTGTTTCATCCCCGTCGCCATACGTGGGATGACCATTTTCAGCGTGACGGTTCCCTCCTGGGCGGCCGGACGCCGTGCGGCCGGGCGACCGTCCGCGTCTTAGCCATGAACGCCCCGATCCGGGTTGAATTGCGGGAAGCGATACAAGTGGCCAATGATGGCTGACGGATCGGCCGGTCTCGCCGGCCGCCACTCCCGGCCGCCGGGGGCTTTCGGTATAACACGGGCACGCTTGTGCCGGAGACTCCCCCCGTGTTTTGGGCCTTCATCAGCGACCCGTCCATGATCGACTGGGTTGACTTCGCCGCCCTCGGCGGGCTGTTCGTCGCCTACCTGTTGGCGATGTACTTCGTCCCGCACGTCGCCATCCGGCCCGTGATCTGGCTCATCACGCACACGGTCTACCGCATCAAGGCAACGGGCCGGGAAAACGTCCCACGTACGGGGCCGGCGCTGTTGCTCAGTAACCACGTCACTTATGTGGACTGGTTACTGCTGTGGGCGGCGTCGCCGCGGCGGGTCCGGTTCGTGGCGTACAAGGGCTTCGCCAAGAACCCGCTGTTCCGGTGGTTCCTGCGGGTGACGGACTCCATCCTGATCGACGGGGAGGGGGGGCCGCGGCAGATCGTCCAGTCCCTCAAGCAAATTTCGGACGCCCTCGACAACGGCGAGATCATTTGCCTCTTCCCGGAAGGCTCGCTGTCCCGCGGGTCCGGCGTCATGCTCCCGTTCCGCAAGGGCTTCGAGCGCGTGCTGAAGCAGACCAAGAACCCGGTCCCGGTCATCCCCGTGTGCCTGTTCCAACTCTGGGGGAGCCTGTTCAGTTGGTCCGGGAAAAAGGTGTTCTGGAAGTGGCCGCAACACTTCCCGTACCGCGTGTCCGTCGCCTTCGGCAAGCCCCTGCCGCCGACGGTGGCGGCGATGGACGTGCGCCTGGCCATCCAAGCGCTCTCCGCGGAAACGGCCATCGCCGCCAGCGACAGCCTGCGGCCGGTCCACCGGCAATTCGTCCGCGTCGCCGCCCGCTACCGCAACATGCGCCGCAACTGCTTCGTGGACGTGTCCGGGGCCGCCCCGCGCGAGATCAGCTACCTTAAGGCCCTCGTCGGCGCCATCTGCATGGCCCGCTGGCTCAAGCCGCGGCTCGGGGCCGAGAAGAACGTCGGCCTGTGGCTCCCCACTAGCGTCGGCAGCGCCTTGAGCAACATCGCCCTGGCGTTCCACGGCCGCACGGCCGTCAACCTCAACTACACGATGGGGATGGACGCTGTCCGGTCGGCTGTAAGGCAGACGGGGATGAAGACCGTCATCACCTCGAAGAAGTTCCTTTCACGAGTGCCGATGGACGTGGAGGGCGTGACCCTTATCCACTTGGAAGAAGCCCCCCGCGGCATCACGAAGTGGCAGCAGATTCGGACGCTGTTGACGGTCGTGCTTCTTCCCGGCTGGGTTTTGGAACGGCTCGTGTTGCGGCTCGGCGGCCACAAGTTGGACGACCTGCTCACGATCATCTTCTCCAGCGGCAGCACCGGCGAGCCGAAGGGCGTGATGCTGTCGCACCGCAACGTCGCCAGCAACTCGGTCGGGTCGATCGAACACTTGGGCCTCGTCCCCGGCGACCGCCTCATGGGCGTGCTGCCGTTCTTCCACAGCTTCGGGTATACCGTGCTGCTGTGGCTGCCGATGCACGTCGTCGGGTCGGTCGTGTATTACCCGGACCCGCGGCAGGCCAAAGAGATCGGGGAGTTCATCAAAAAGTTTAAGTGCATGGGCTTCCTCAGCACGGCCACGTTCATGCGCTTCTACCTCCGGCGGTGCGAGCCGGACGACTTCAAGACCGTGCGCATCATCCTGTGCGGGGCCGAGAAACTGCCGCCGGCCCTCGCCCTCGAGTTTGAAAAGAAGTTCGGCGTCCTGCCCATGGAAGGGTACGGCTGCACGGAACTCTCCCCCGTTGTGTGCGCCAACGTGGCCGACGCGGACGTGAACGGCCTCAAGCAAGTCCGCAACAAGATGGGGACCATCGGCCACCCCATCCCCGGCGTGGCCGCCCGCACCGTGGACCCGGACACGCTGACGGCCATCCCCGGCGGGGCCAACGGCATGTTGCAGGTGAAGGGGCCGAACGTGATGCTCGGCTACCTCGGCAAGCCGGACCTGACCGCCAAGGTCATTCACGACGGCTGGTACACCACCGGGGACGTGGCCACCATCGACCAGGACGGCTTCATTACCATCACCGGCCGGCTGTCCCGGTTCGCCAAGATCGGCGGGGAGATGGTCCCCTTGGAAAAGGTCGAAGAAGACCTGCACGCCGTGCTGGAGACAAACGACCGGGTGCTGGCCGTCACCGCCGTGCCGGACGACCGCAAAGGGGAACGGCTGATCGTGCTCCACTTGCCGACGATGGGCATGCCCGTGAAAGAATTGACGGACAAGCTCGGCAAGCGCGGCCTGCCCAACCTGTGGATTCCCGGCGACCGCGAGTTTTATTCCGTCCCCGAACTGCCGCTGTTGGGCAGCGGCAAATTGGACCTCAAACGGGTGAAGGAAATGGCCCAGGAGATCGCCAAGTAATGGCCGCCGCGCGCCCCGCCAAGACCGTGCTGTTCCTCTGCACGGGCAACTATTACCGCAGTCGCTTCGCGGAGATCGTCTTCAACGCGACCGCCGAGAAAATGGGCCTGCCGTGGCGCGCGACCTCGGCCGGGCTGGCCCTCGAACGCGGCGGCAGCAACCACGGCCCCGTCTCCCGCGTCACCGTCCGCGGCCTCGAATTGCGCGGCATCAAGGCGGGCGAGGCGACGACGCGAATGCCATTGGCCGTCACGCAAGAAATGTTCGCGGCGGCCGACAAGATCGTGGCCTTGCGGAAGGACGAACACCAACCGCTGATGGCCGAACGCTGGCCCGCGTGGGCCGACAAGATGGAGTATTGGTACGTCGAAGACGACTTGGTCGCCCTGCCGGAAATCGACCGCGAGGTGATGAACCTCGTCACCCGGCTCATCACCGGCGGCATCCGCCCAGAGGGCCGCCTCCCCGTGCCGGAGCCGGACGCGAAGCCGGCGAAGGAAGCCCCCAAGAAAGTCCTGACCGCCAAGGTCGGCCGCGAGACCGCCGGCCGCAAGGGCAAAGGGGTGACGACGATCTTCGACTTGCCGATGAAGGAAGGAGAGTTGAAAGAACTGGCCGCCACGCTCAAGCAAAAGTGCGGCACCGGCGGCACCGTGAAAGACGGCCGCATCGAAATCCAGGGCGACAACCGCGACCGCGTGTGTCAAGAGTTGGAACGGTTGGGGTACAAGGTGAAGAAGGCGGGCGGGTGAGATACCGCACATTCCCCCGACCCGTTTAGCCGCGACGCGACGCTTCGGAGTGGAGCGCGGGCCGTCACCAAAAATCGGAACTAACCACGGAGGCACAGAGGACACAGAGAAAGCAAAACCGAGTAAAGACATTTTCTCGGACTTATTTTTCTCGGCATTTCTCTTCTCTGCGTCCTCTGTACCTCCGTGGTTAGTTGCCTTTGGGTTTGAGCCCGCGCTCCACTCCGAAGCGTCGCGTCGCGGCTAAACGGGTTCCTTAACATGCATGTTCCGGCTATATTTCTAACATGCGGATCACCCTTCACCGTCGCGAATGGCTGCGACTCGGCTTGGCCGGGCTGCCGTGGCTCGCGTCGCCGGTGGGGGCAAAGCCTGCGGCGTTGACGGGCAAGGCCAAGTCCGTTCTGCTCGTCTACACCAGTGGCGGGATGAGCCAGTTCGAGTCGTGGGATCCTAAGCCGAACGCCCCGGCCGAGATTCGCGGGGCGTTCGGGTCGATCGCCACCAAAGTGCCGGGCCTCCGATTCGGCGAACTGATGCCGCGGGTGGCCGGACTGGCCGACCGGATGACGGTCATCCGCAGCATGAGCCACGACGACCTCGACCACGGCTCGGCCGCGTACCTCACGCTCACCGGGCAGCCGCATGCCCGCAAGTCGTCCAACCCGCTGCAGTCGCCGAACGACTTTCCGACGCAGTCGGCGATCCTCCACCGGGTGCGGCCGGCGAAGCATTTGCCGTATACGGCCATCCACCTAAACGGCCCGCTGCTCGCCCCGCAACTGCCGTCGGTCGGGCAGACGGCCGGCTTCCTCGGCCGCGGGTGCGAACCCCTGACGCTCGGGGACGTGACCGACGAACTGCCGATGCTGCAAGGGCTGGAGCCGCGCGACGAGTTGCCGGAACTGCGGCTCGACGGCCGGCGAAGTTTGTTAAGCCAGATCGACGGGGCGGCCGCGTCCCTCGACAAACTCCCGGCCTCAGCCGAGCGCGACCCGCTCAACCGGCAGGCCTACGAACTGCTCTCCACGCCGTCCGCGACGCGGGCCTTCGACTTGGAGCGTGAACCAGAAAGTGTGCGCGACCGCTACGGCCGCAACCGGGCCGGGCAGGCGTGTCTGCTAGCTCGCCGGCTGATCGAGCGGGGCGTCCCGTGGGTGACGGTCTTCTTCAACCACGGCATCCGCGGGCAGGACAAGGCCCCGGACGTGACGGACGAGTACGGCTGGGACACGCACAACGACATCTTCATGGCGCTGAAGGACCACTTGATGCCGCGGTTTGACCTCGGCTTCTCGGCCCTCATGGAAGACTTGGCCCAACGCGGCTTGCTGGAAACGACGCTCGTCGTCTGCCTCGGCGAATTTGGCCGCGCCCCGCGCGTGGCCCTCGAACCGCGGTTCGACGGCGCCACCCCCGGCCGCAAGCACTGGGGCATGTGCTACTCCATCGCGATGGCCGGGGCCGGCGTGACGCCGGGGGCCGTCTACGGCTCGTCGGATAAGATCGGCGCCTACCCGTCGCTCAACCCGGTGACGCCGCCCGACGTGATGGCCACCCTGTTCCACGCGCTGGGCGTCGATCCCGCCGGCCACTTCCAAGACGCCACCAACCGCCCGGTGCCGATCACCAGCGGCAAGCCCATCCTCGGCCTGTTCTCGTGAAAGCCCCGTGAAACTCCCGGCTTTCATGGTGGCTTCCCACTTCCCCGCCGACTAGGATGGAACCGCACGCCTAGTCCCTGTCACCCAGTTAGCGGAGTTCACTCATGTCATCCCTATCCCGCCGCCAGATGTTCCAAACCGCCGCCGGCGCCGCCGTCGCCGGGCTGGCCCTGCCACCCCTGTCCGTCCGGGCCGACGAGCCGAAGAAAGACGACGCCCCGGTCTTCACGCTGCCGAAGTTGCCGTACGCCTTCGACGCCCTCGAGCCGCACATCGACGCCAAGACGATGGAGATCCACCACGACCGGCACCACAAGACCTATGTGGACAACCTGAACAAGGCCCTGGCCGGGACCGCGTGGGCCGGCAAGCACCTCGAAATGATCCTCCAAGGTCTCGACACGCTGCCCGAAAAGATCCGCACGGCCGTCCGCAACAACGGCGGCGGGCACTACAACCACTCGCTGTTCTGGAACATGCTGTCCCCCAAGGGCGGCAAGCCCGGCGACGCCCTGAACGAAGCCATCGCCGCCGCGTTCAAGGACGTGGACGGCATGTTAAAGGGTTTGAAGGAAGCCGCGTTGGCCCGCTTCGGCAGCGGCTGGGCGTGGGTGATCTCCGACGCCGGCAAGCTCAAGATCGTCAGCACCCCGAACCAGGACAACACGCTGATGGACAAGAGCGGCACCCCGATCCTCGGCATCGACGTGTGGGAGCACGCCTACTACCTGAAGTACCAGAACAAGCGGGCCGACTACGTCGATGCCTGGTGGAACGTCGTGAACTGGAAGAAAGTCGAAGAACTGTATGCGACGGCGAAAGCGGGGAAGTGACCGAAGCGTAAGCCAATCGAATATGAAAAAAAGCAGTCGCGTAAATGCGGTT
>JAYTTY010000046.1:0-11721 GCA_043744795.1 Zavarzinella sp.
TTTTCCCCCCGCAAAACCCCACGATGCTCGCGCCCGGCTCATTGTTTCCGAACGCTCTTAAATCCTTAACCCTCCCCCGGAGCGTCCCGTATGTTCACCCCACACCGCCGCGACGCCCTCCGCGGCCTGACCCTCGGGACCGGCGGCTTGTTGCTGGCGCCGATCCTCTCCCAAGTCGCCGCCCAAGCGGCCGGCGGGGCCGCCGCCAAGCCGATGCGCTTCGTCTTCGTCTTGGAAGGCAACGGCGTCACGCCGGACCAAGTCCAGCCGAAGAACATCTCCGTCAAGAAAAATAACGGGCAGAACGCCGCCGACACGCTGATTGACAAGCCGCTCGACGCCGATCACCTCCCCTACGCCCTGGAGCCGGTGAAGGCGTTCGCGGACCGCCTCACCGTCATCCAAGGGCTGTCCGGCCGCGTGTGCGGCGGCGGGCACTCGAACAATTTCGGGGCCTTGGGCGTGTACAGCGGCAAGGCCGGGGCGGCCGGGGAGACGATCGACGCCGCGCTGGCCAAGGCCCTCGGCGGCATCTTCCCGCACGTCGGCCTCGGCATCTCGGACCGGGTGGAACACGACACGATTTACAACGTCTCCGCGTGGGACGCCGGCAAGAAACTGCCCACCCAGTGCCGGCCGGACTTGGCGTTCAACGGCCTCTTCGGCAGCGTCGCCAAGGGCGTCGGCCGGCAGGCGTTCGACGCCAAAACGAACCTGCTCGACTACATGGCCGCCGACGTGCGGCGGGCCGAGGGGGCCTTGGGCGGCGACGAGAAGGAAAAGTTCCGCGACCACCTCGCCGCCTACGAGGCGCTCAAAGACCGTCAGAGCAAGCTCACCGCCGTCGAGGAACACTTGCGGAAGGCGGCCCCGCCGGTGACGGACAAGTACCGCTCCGCCGTCGAGACGGACCGCCTGGACGCCCAGTTCGACCTGGCCGCCGCGGCCCTCATCGGCGGCCTGACCAACGTGGTGACGCTCTCGTCCGGCAGCGGCGACCCGTATTTCAGCGTCCGCTTCCGCGGGCTGGGCATCGACCTGGACAAGCACTCCATCGGCCACGGCGGCAGCTACATGGGCAAGACGTGGGCCGAGCTGTCCGCCACAATTCGCCGCTTCCACTTCGAGTTGGTCGCCCGCCTGGCGAGCAAGCTGGCCGCCGTCAAGGAGGGGGACGGCACGATGCTCGACAACACCCTGATCGTCTACCTGAGCGACTCGGCCGAGTCGCACCATTCCCGGTGTTGGGAGTGGCCGTTCGTCATCCTCGGGAACCTCGGCGGCCGCCTGAAACTCGGTAACCGCTTCCTGTGCTATCCGGCGCACGGCCGGCCCGGGCACCGGACCATCGCCAATCTTTACGGCTCCTTCCTGGCGGCGGCCGGCAAGCCGCGCGACCACTTCGGCGTGCCCGACCCGACCCTCAAGGACTTCGACCAGAAGGGGCCGCTCGCCGAGATCATGTGACGGCGGCCGAGGCCGCGCCTATCCTGTGGGCATGGGCTTTCGGGGACCGCGATGATGAAGCAGCGTTCGTTCGGCCGGCTCGGGTGGCACGTCGGGGAAATCGGCTACGGCATGTGGGGCCTCGCCGGCTGGACCGGCCGCGACGAGGAGGAGACGCGCGAGTCCCTGCAACTGGCCGTCGATCTCGGCTGCAACTTCTTCGACACGGCCTTGGCCTACGGCGACGGCCTGAGTGAGCAAATCCTCGGCCGACTCGTAAAAGACAACCCGGCAAAGAAGCTGGTCGTCGCCTCCAAGATTCCCCCGAAGAACCGCCAGTGGCCGTCCCGCCGCGGGTCGGCCCTCGCGGACGTGTTCCCCGCGGACTACATTCGCTCGTCCACGGAAGAAAGCCTGGAACACCTCGGGCTGGACTCCCTCGACCTGATGCAGTTTCACGTCTGGGAAGATGATTGGGCGAAAGATCAGAGTTGGCAAAAAGCGGTTGAACAACTGAAGGCCGAGGGGTTGGTGAAGGCGTTCGGCATCAGCGTCAACCGCTGGGAGCCGACGAACTGCGTGACCACGCTGCGCACCGGGTTGATCGACGCCGTGCAGGTGATTTACAACGTCTTCGACCAGAACCCGGAAGACGAACTGTTCCCCGAGTGCCGGGAACTCGGCGTGGCCGTCATCGCCCGCGTCCCGTTCGACGAGGGGACGTTGACGGGGACACTCACCAAGGACTCGACGTGGCCGGCCGGCGACTGGCGGAACACGTACTTCGTGAAGGAAAACCTCCACGCCAGCGTGGACCGGGCCGAGCAGTTGCGGCCGCTGGTCCCCGAGGGTCTTACGATGGCCGATATGGCCGTGCGGTTTATCCTCGCCAACCACGACGTGGCGACAATCATCCCCGGGATGCGCAAGCCGAAGAACGTGCGGGCGAACATCGCGTCCAGCGACGCCCCGCCCCTCTCCGGAGAAGTGTTGGCCAAATTGAAGAAGCACCGATGGGACCGGACGCCGACCGAGTGGTCTCAGTGACCGGTCACTGGCCGGCGATGATGATGAGCGGCCGGCGGGCTTGGTCCGGCTCGACGCGCCGGATCAGTTCCCGCACCATCCACGGGACGTTCCCTTCGCCGAAGAGCAGGAAGCCCAGCGTGCCGCTTAACGGGGATTCGTCTGTCCAGCCGAAGTGAATCTCCGGCGGCCGGCCGACTTTGGCCATCTCCAGGGCCAGTGCCGCCAGCGTGTGCGAGATGGACGCCGCGTTGGAGATGTGCAGGATGTACTTCCCCTCGACGGCCCGAATCCGCAGCGTCGGCTTCTGGTCGAACTCGCTCGCGTCGGACAATTCCACCTCGACGAAGACGACCATCATTTCCGGCGGGATGCGGTGCTCTTGGCGGATGATGAGTTCCTTCTCCTCCAACGTCCGCTTTCCCGGCCGGTGCGGGACCAGCACCGAGAGTTCCAAGTGCCGCAGCGTGTCCCACAACAGGCGGGACTGCACGTCCTTCAAGTCGAACCCGCCGAACCGCAGTTCCCGGCTGCGGGAGACGCGCGAGAAGATAGACGTGAGGAGGATCGTCACGATGAAGAAGCTGGCAATCTTAATCCCCGCCGACTTCTCGTAGATGTTGTCCGCCGTCGTGTACACGAAGACGGCCGTGACGAAGACGAAGTAGCCCATCGTCAGCCGCCAGAAAATGCCCTTCTTCTTGCGCAGGTCGATCACGCTTGCCACACAGGCGCTGGTAATCAGCACCAGAACCCCGGTCGCGTAGGCGTCCCCTTGGGCGTCCACGCTGGCCTTGAAGATCCACGTCACCAGCAAGTTAATGCCGGTGAACATAATGACGAGCGGCCGGATCGCCTGCGCCCACTCCGGGGCCATGCCGTACTTGGGCAGGTACAGCGGCACCAAGTTGAGCAAGCCGGCCATCGCGCTCGCCCCGGCGAACCACAGGATGACGATGGTGCTGATGTCGTAAATCGTGCCGAAGGCGTTGCCGAAGAACGGGGCAATTTTGTCCGGACCCTCGCCCTCGCCGTGGGCCAAGTACGCCAATGCCCGGGCGTTCGCCGGCGGCTTCTGACGGTCCTTCTTGTCGATCACGTTGCCGGCCTCGTCCTTCGGCGCTTCACCTTTCGCGTTCACCGTTGTAATCGCCGATGGCGGGATCAGCGTGCTGACAACGAGGGAAGACCCCAGCAGGCCGAAGGACATGATGACGGCGGCGGTCACGAGCAACTTCCGCGTGTTCCAAATCCGGCCCCACGGCTTCTTCGGGTCGTCCTTTGACCGGCCGCGGATGTGAGACATCACGGCGACGCCCGTTTCGAAACCGCTCAGACCGAGGGCCAGCTTGGGGAACAACAGAAGACTCACGGCCAGCGTCGCCCACCAGCCCGTCGCGGCGATCGGGGTCTCTTCCAAATACCATTCCCGGTTGCGGACGCGGTCCATCCACTCCGTGACCTTTTCCGAATGATCGCTCAGGTAAGACAGGCCGGCGCCGATCACGATGCAGTTCAAGACCAAGTACACGCCGACAATCACGGCCGCGAGGCTGATGACCTCTTTCACCCCGCGCAAGAACGTGGCCCCGAGCAGGACGAGCAGGACCATCGTGACGGCGACAATCTGCCCGTGTTCGCCGTGGCTCTTCGGCTTCTCCAACGGCCAGTACGGGTTGTTGATGAGGTGTTCGGCGGCGTCGGCGGCCGACAGCGTCTTCGTGATGACGAAGTCCGTGGCCGCGAAGCCCAGCAGCGTCAGGACGAGGATCTTGCCCGGCCAGCCGCCGAGCAACTTCGCCAACATGCCGATGGAGCCTTGCCCTTCGAACGACTTGCCGGCCACGTAGCAGTAAACCGGCAGCGCGCCGAAGAGGGTGACGACCACCAGCACCACGGTCGCCAACGGGGCGAGCATGCCCGCGCTTTCGACGGCGATGGAGGGCTGATACCCGAGCGTGCTAAAGTAATCGACCCCCGTGAGGCACATCACGCCGAGCCAGAAACTTTGGTGGTGGCCGCCGTGACCGGGGGCATGGGGCGCAGGCGTTGGGGTGGACATGTTCCGAAGGGGGACCGGCGGGAGCACGAACCGGCCCCGGAGGTGGGGCCAAGCATCGCAAGCCCGGCATGACCGGGCGTGGTCCAACCGCCCGTGCAGTGGACAATTGAACACACGACGCGCTTCCGCAACGCTCGGGGTATGATATGGTTTTCGCCCGCGGACAACCCGTAACGGCCGCCGCCCGGCCGAATGGCCGGGCGGGGGGCAATCACCGTTCACTGAGCCTCAGAAGCCGAACTGCATTCCGAAGTTGATCCCTTGCAAGTTGTACTCTGACTTGTGGTCCAAGTCGTGGGAGTAGGTCCGGGACGGGCCGGTGCCGAAGCCCGGGTCGGTCGGCAAGGCGGCGGCGTTCACCCGGCGGTCGAGGATCGACCCCGGCCGGAGGACGGAGTTCACGAACATGTACGTGTACCCGACGTGAATCCGCACCTTCGGCGTGATCTGATACCCGAGGTTCAACCCGCCTTCGGGGATGAAGGCGAGGAAGTCGTCGCGGTGCCGGCCGACGTCGGCCGGTTCGACGAACCGCCCGCCGGGGGAGAAGGACGTCACCCCGCCGGTGTTCGCGCTGGAATACCCGCGGGCGTCGGTCCACGAGTTCATGTACCCGCCGGCGACCTTGGCGGTCCAGCCCATGTACAGCCGGCCGTAGTTGTGGTCCCCGCGGAAGCCGACGTTCATCCCGATAAACTCGTTGAACGTCCGCAGGCGGTCGTTGGTGTTAATGATGGACCCGGCGGCGACGGGCAAGCCCGTGAACGTCGAGGCGGCGGCGTTCGTCGTGCTGGTGTCGAGCGTCAGGCGCTCTTCCAGGCTGAAGAACCGCGGCCCGCAGAGGAAGTCGATGCCGTTGCCGGCGGTCTCGTCCCCGCGGTACAGATTAATGAGCGTGTTCCCCTCGACGCTGTACGTTTTTTCATTCGTGGTGAACCGGATGGACCCGGTCTGCCCGGCCGGCGTGCTGACCAAGTATGCGCCTTGCGCGCCGGTGGCCGCGTTTACGAACGGCACCGCGAGCAGCGGGGTTCCCGTGGCCGACGACTGGAATCGCTCGCTGACGCTGGCCTTCTCCATCAAGAAGCCGCCCAGCTCAAAGCCGACTTGCCGCTCTTCGTCCACATAGGCGCCAATCCACCCGCGGTAGCCGTTGATGGTGCCGTAATCGACCGACGAGTTTCGCCCCAGCAAGACGGTGGTGCCGGGCGTGCCGATGAGGCCGCCGTTGGCCGCGCTGCCGGTCGTCACCAGCGGAATGAGCGACTGGTTCTTGGCCCACCACATGAGGTAGTCGAACCCGATCCAAGACGACGGGGGGCCGCTCCGCTCCCACGCCCCGAGGCCGGAGCGCCCGCCCCCGCCGCCGTCCATGCCCGTGTCGGGGCCGGGGCCGGGCGGGCCGAATTCGGCCGGACTTAAGTTGCCGCCGACGACCGGCGGCGGGATGATGGCTTGCCCGTTCCGGAGCATGTACCCCGAGTCCGGCGGGGCCGCGAAGCCGGCCTGCGGGCCGCCCTGCGGCATCATCACGCCCGGGCCTTGGCCGGGGAGTGGGTACGCGCCGGGCGGCGGGCCTTGACCGAACGACAAACCCGTGCCGGCCGCGACGACGGCGAGTGACCCGAGAATCCGTTTTCGCATCTTCCACTCCGTTGGCCGTCGCGGGTGACGGCATCTCCCCGCGTCGTGGCGGGGCGTCCCATACTTCTCTCTTTCCAAATCGGCAGGATTAACCGCCCCCATGAGCATTCCCGGCATTTTCGTCACCATTTTCACGCCGGGCACAACTCGCGCAGCCAGAAACTTCAAAACATCCCTTCCCCACGTTTTCTCCCTTCCCCGCGGGGCCGGGATGGGTTAACCTTTCCATACCTGCCATCCCCCGCCTTTTTTCAAGTCGGAACCCCTTCCATGTCCCGCGTGCTGATCCTCGCCGGCCTCTTTTGCGTCGCGATGGCCGCAAGCGCCGCGGACCCACTTTCGGCCCGGATCGATCAACGGATTGCGGAGAAGGCCAAGGCCGTCCAATTGTCCGCGCCGGCCGACGACGCGGAATTCCTGCGCCGCGTCTCTCTCGACCTCGCCGGCCGCATTCCGACCCGCGACGAAGCCGCCACGTTTTTGGCCGACGGCTCCGCGGGCAAGCGGGCGGCGCTCATCAATGCGTTGTTGAACGGCCCCGATTACCCGAAGCGGATGAGTGAGCAGTTCCACGTCATGTTCATGGAACGCTTGGGGGACCACGCGGACTGGTCCGCGTACCTCCTGGAGTCGTTCAAGAAGAACAAGCCGTGGAACGTGATGGCCAAGGACATGCTGCGGGCCGACGCCGGCAACCCGGAGGCCAAGGGGGCGAGTTACTTCCTGTCGAAGCGGTTGGAGAATTACGGCCAGCAACCCGTCGATTACTCGGCCCTGACGCGAGACATCGGCCGCCTGTTCCTCGGCAAGGATTTTCGGTGCGCGGAGTGCCACGACCACCTATTCATCGACGAGTACAAGCAGAAGGACTTCAAGGGTTTGTTCGCGTTCGTGCAGAACGCCTTCCTGAACGACGAGAAGGCCGCGAGCGTCGGGGAGAAGCCGCTGGCGGGCAAAGTCCCGTTCATGTCGGTCTTCAAGAAAGTGCCGAAAGAGACCGGCCCCGGCCTGCCCGGCGGCAAGGAACTTGAGGTCGCCGTCTTCAAGAAGGGGGAAGAATACGCCAAGGCCCCGGACCCCAAGGCCAAGAACCCGGGCCAATTGAAGTTCAGCCCGCTGACCCTCCTCAGCGAACAAGTCCCGTCGAAGGAGACGCCGGACTTCGCCCGCAATATGGCCAACCGAATCTGGTTCCTGATGCTGGGCCGCGGACTCGTCCACCCGTTGGACTTGCACCACGCCGGCAACCCGCCGTCGCACCCGGCGTTGCTGACGCTTCTCGCCGAGGAGTTTGTCGCCCACGGCTACGACATCAAATGGCTGATCGCCGAGATCGCCCGCTCGCAGACGTACCAACGGTCGAGCCGCTTGCCGGATGGCGTCACCAAGGCCGAGCCACACTTGTTCGTGACCGCGCTGGAAAAGAGGCTGTCCGCGGAGCAACTGCTGGCCTCGTTTCAAACAGTTCTGAACGTGAAGGCCGACGCGGCGGCCAAGGCGAAAATCTTGAAGGCTTTCGCGAACGCCCCCCGCGACCCGGAAGACGAAATTGCCCCGATGCTCAAGGGGGCGCTGTTCTTGCTGAACGACCCGCTCATCCTCGGATGGCTGACCCCGCAACCGGGGAACGGTGTCGATCTTCTTTCCAAGAAGGCGGACGGCGACCTCACGGACGCCCTGTACCTCACCGCCCTGTCCCGACCGCCGACGGATCAAGAGCGTCAGACACTGTCTGTCTACATGAAGAAGCACGGCGCCCAGAGGCCGGAAGCCGTCGCCCGGCTCTTGTGGGCCATGTTGGCCTCCACTGAATTCGGCATCAACCACTGATCCGGGAGTACCCCGTGCCCCGCTCGAAGTTATGTACGCCGCATGACCACCGACTCTCCCGCCGACAATGGTTCGGGGCGACGGCGGCCGCCGGGGCCACGGCCCTCGGTCTGGACTCGCTCGCCTTTGAGAACGAGGTGAAAAAACACGCCAAGCAAGTTCTCTTCGTCTGGATGGACGGCGGCATCAGCCAACTCGAAAGCTGGGATCCCAAGCCGAACACTCAGTTCGGCGGGCCGTTCCGGGCCATCCCGACCAGCGTGCCCGGCGTCCACGTGTCGGAGTTGCTCCCGCAGTCCGCGAAGCAAATGCACCACTTGGCGCTGGTGCGGAGCCTTTGCACGCAGGACAACTCCCACTCGGCAGGCGTGGAACGCATCCAGCGCGGCGACCCGAAGAACCGCGGCGTGACCTACCCGTACTTCGGCTCGGCCGTCGCCAAATTGATCGGGCCGGGCGACAGCGGCTTGCCGCCGTACATCCACGTCAAGCCGTTGAGCGGCGGGTTCATGCCGAAGGACGCCGGCTTCCTCGGCCCGAAGTACGGCGCCTTGGCGCTGGGCGACGGCAAGGCCCCGGACAACCTGCTGCGGCCCGCGGAGATGACCGCCGAGGAGGACGCCGAGCGGAACGAGTTGCGCACTCTGATTGACCAGCGCTACGCCGAGGGCCGGCGGGCGAACACGGCGGAGGCCACCAAATACGTCTTCGACATGGCCGCCCAATTGCAAAAACGGCGCGACCTGTTCGACATCTCCACCTACGCCCCGAAGGACGTGGAGCGGTACGGCAAGAACGACTTCGGCCGGCACATGCTGATCGGCCGCCGCATGTTGGAAGCCGGCGTGACGTTCGTGAAGGTGACCTCCTACGGGTGGGACACGCACGGGGACAACTTCAACGGGCAGGGGAGTCTGGTTCCGCAGTTCGACCAGGCGTTTGCCGCGATGATCCAAGACCTCCACGAGCGCGGCATGTTGGAACACACGCTCGTCATCGCCATGTCCGAGTTCGGGCGGACGCCGCGCATCAACGGCCACTTGGGCCGCGACCACTGGCCGGAGGCGTGGTCGCTCGCCATGGCGGGGACGGGCCTCAAAAAGGGCGCCGTCATCGGCAAGACGAACGACAAGGGGACATTCGTCACCAGCCCCGAACACGACATCGGCCACCTGTTCCACACGTGGTTCCGGGCGCTCGGGATCGACGCGAAGAAGACCGAATACGACAACGAAGGCCAACCGCTGCCCATTGCCCACGAAGGCTGCAAGCCGCTGACCGAAGTGTTGGCCTGACGCGAAAGGGTTCCGCCATGCCGCCGACCACCGCCCCGGCCAAAGTCCCGCTCAAAGCCGACAAGCCGACCCAAGTCCCGCAGCAATTGTGCGGCATCCGCTATTCGCCCAAGGGCGATTTACTGGTGGCCGGCACCTTCGAGGGGGGCCTGCGCCGCTGGAAAGTGACGGCCGCCGACTTGACCGACCTGCCCCCCTTGGCCGGCCACGACGCTTGGGTGCAGTGCGTGGCCTTCGATCCGAAGGACGCGCGATTCTTCAGCGCCGACTCGTGGGGCCGACTCAACGCTTGGGCCGCCGACCCCTTGCAGACCAAGCCCGTTTGGTCCGTGGCCGACGCCCATTCCGCGTGGGTTCACGCCTTGGCCGTCCACCCCAAAGGCGAGACGGTGGCAACGGCGGGCCGCGACCGGACGATTCGCCAGACCGACCCCGTGAGCGGCAAGGAAATCAAACGCTGGGACGCCGGGGACGACGTTCTCGCCATGACGTTCCACCCCAGCGGCCAGAGTCTCGTCACCGGCGACCTGCACGGGGTTATCAAGGAATGGGATCCCGCGACCGGAAAAGTGAAGCGGGAACTCGACGCGAAGCAACTGTTCTTGCGGGACCGCATCCAAGACACCGGCGGCGTGCGCTGCTTCGCATGGAATACGGACGCCACCGTGCTGTTTGCCGGCGGCAGTCAACCGAAGTCCGGGGGCTTCGTGCAAGGCGTCAACTTGGTTCTCGGCTACGACTGGGCGAGCGGGCAACAGAAGTCGGCGTTCAAAAGCGCCAACGAGGCCGACGGCTACGTCTTGGACCTCCATTGGAATCCGGCTGGGTATCTCATCGGCGTGGCAAGCGGCCAACCCGGGCAGGGCAAGTTGTTTTTGTTGAAACCGGGCGAAGCCCAACCGTTCCACTCCGTCGCCATTCCCAACGCCCATTCGCTGGCGGTCCACCCGGACGGCAAACGCCTGCTTGTCTCGGCCACGAACGCCAACAGTTCCGGCAACGGCCGCCCGGCGGGCAAGGACAAGGAATACCCGGGAAACACGTCGCCACTGCACGGGTTTGACATTACGGAGTGACTTTGTCGGCCGGAGGGCTCGTCGCCGGCCTCGCGGGGTTGGGTGCGGACGACGTGATCGTCACAAATACCCAAGGCGCGACCCAGTAGCGTGAAGGACATGCCGGCTTCCTGAAGCCGGTGTGCTTGCCTTTCATGAAACGGCATGCCTCTCCTTTTCGTCAACTCTTAAATACGTTCTTTCCCGACGAGTCGAAAATCTTTTTAAGAAATTCCTTGCATTGTGCGTAACGTCATGAGTATTCTTCACGCCAGTGGGGATTAGATTCGCATTCATTGCCATTCATCGGTGAAGGTCCTGGCAGGTTCCACACGCTGCCACTCCTCCGTCTTTTGAGATTTGGTAGCGGACGTTGACGAATGCGACGCGAAACGCCGTGGAAACGTCCCACTCGGGCCGCGAATGGTCTTGGACGCGGGACAAGGGGTCCGACGCCCTCGCGAACGCGACGGCCCAAGCGTATGATCGGTATTCTTGGCGGAACGGCCGGTTCAGCACGTATTCCGACGTGGACGTTGACTTGGACGGCCAAGCGCTGCGGGCGGGCGCCGTGACGACCGACAATGACTCGTGGGGCAAGGAGGGGTTGGCGAACGAAACGAAGACGACCGGACTCGTCAACCAGTGGGTCGAATGGGGCATCCCCACGGTCGAAAAGGTGACGGCCAACGGCGCCTACGATTCGAGACAGGGGGGAACCGTCGGGTGGGCCGACGGAAAGACTCACGCCGGCCAGATGGAGGACCGCAGCAAGCGGACCGGGCACGAGACGGTGGAGGTGACCGAGATCGGGACCGTGGCGCTGGTCCGGGACGGCACGGTGACAAAAAACAACGCGTCCAAGCGGGACGGGGATTACACGCTGACGGACGCCCAAAAGACCGAGTTCGCCCCGAACGGCAAATCGACCGGCACGGGGGTGACCGAGACGGTGTCCAAGGGCAATTACACGAATACGGTGTCCCAATTCACGCGCGAGAACTACGTCCCCGGCGCCGGGTTCCGGGAAATGCGGCCGGACTTTACCCTCAACGGTGAGTACGAGGCGTCGGACAAGGTCACAAGGCCCTACGTGGACGGGCAGGAGGCGCCGACGAAGGGCCGGCGCGTCATCAGCACCCGTGACACCGGCACGTTGGGGTCGGACTACTCGGCGAACGAAACGGCCATCGACGGGTTGCGAGAGGTGAAGTCGTCGGCGAGCGTGAAGGGCCGGCAGGCGACGGACGACCGGGTCACAACCACTTAGGCGAGCGGCAGGTCTTGATTTACCTGCCGCTCGGTTTGATCGTGATGTCGTACTTGCGAAGCGTCGGGGAACGCTCCAACCGCGCCTCGTACG
>JAYTTY010000047.1:0-11679 GCA_043744795.1 Zavarzinella sp.
CACCCGCGTCGCGTAATACTCCGACTGGAACGTGAACCGCCCGTTGACGGCGACGAACTCCGGGACCACCATGTCCCGGCTGTCGCCGAACATGCGGACTTCATTGACGATGGTGTGCAGGACGGCCGGGCCGTTCCGCACTTCCAGCCGCGCCCGCAGCCGTTCTTGGTGGTCGTCCAAGTCGCGGTGGCTGGCGCCGACGCCGACGTGGACGAGTTGCTCGCCGTTGTTCTCCCACACCGGCAGGAAGGCGACGCGGCCGGTCACGTCGTACTCGCCGTCCCCGGTGTTCCACCCGAAGACGTTGCGCGTGTTCTTGAAGACGCCGGCGGACGCGTACATTCGCTTGTCGAAGTATTGGTCGAACACGGCAATGCCCGGCTCGAAGCCGTTGTTCTGGTTTTCGATGAAGGCGTCGAAGGCCAGCGACCGCTCCATGAAGTTCAGGAACCGGCTGCTGGTCATGTGCTCGAAGCTAATGGGCGGCTTCTGGTTCCCGATCCGCACGTTGCCGACGACGGGCACGTCTTTGAACGTCACCCACATGTCGGTCGGGGCGGGGGTGTTCGCCGGCAGGATCGTGCCGTCCCCCTTCTCCGCGTTAAACGTGTTGATGAAGTCGAACTCCATCAAGAAGTCGATGTTCTTGTACAGCGTCCCGCCGAAGTCGAAGCGCGCCCGGCGGAAGTTGACGGCGTCCTTGATGTCGCCGAGGCCCCCCTTCTTGGTGTCGGCTTCGACGCGGTCCCCGGCCGACAGCCACGCGCCGTCGATCTGCAGCCGGCCGCCGACGAAGAACTTGAACAGCCCGTCGGCCGTTTCCATGTTCAACAGGTGTTCGTCGCCCGCCTTGAACTTCAGGTACGGGTCGCCGCCGGGCGCGGCCAAAATGCGTTCCTCGAACGGCAGCAACCCGCCCGCGGGCGGCGGGGCGGCCGCCGGCTCTTTGCCCGGAACGCCGGGGGGCAAGGCGTCCAGAATGTCGTTGACGGTCGGCAGTTTGGCGTCGATGGGCGCCCTGGGGAGGCCGGGCGCGTCGTCCGCGCCGCGGACCCGCGTCACGGCCTTGTCCCGGCCGGTCTCATCGGCCTGAATCACCGACGGGGCCGCGGCCCCGAGGGCCAACGTGCCAAGCACGGTCAGCGAGCGAAGGTGGCGAATCATCCAAAACCCCATTAGTACTGTGGGAAGAGGAAAGCTGGTCCGGTCGTGTCAGTTGAATCGGTCGGGAGGGGATGCGCGCTCGACGAAATCGTCATTCGTGAAGAAAAATTGATGAATCTTCACATTCCGGCCGGGTGCCCGATATTGCCTGTCTTTACCGCGCACGCGGGGCGGGACAAATCCGGCCCCGTCGCATAGAATGGCCGCGTCAGCGGGCCGGGCCGCCCGAAGCGTTCGGCGGCCCGGCCTGCCGCATTTTCGCCGGTCGTGCAATGAGCCAAAAGACATGGGGCGGCCGCTTTTCCGCGCCCACCGATCAACTCGTCGAGCAGTTCACCGAGTCCATCAGTTTCGACTCGCGCCTGTTCCCGCACGACATCCGGGCCAGTCAGGCCCACGCCGTCATGCTGGCCGAAGTCGGCCTGTTGACCTCCGCGGAGGCGGGCAAGATCGTCGCCGCCCTCGACGAGATTCGCCGCGAGTTGGAGGCCGGCCGCATCCCGTTCCGCACGGCCCTTGAAGACATCCACACGCACATCGAGAGCGAACTGATCGCCCGCCTCGGCGACCTGGGCCGCAAGCTGCACACGGGCCGCAGCCGCAACGACCAAGTCGTGACGGACCTGAAGCTGTGGACCCGCGACGCCATCGACGGCCTGGATCACTTGCTCGCCGAACTGCAGCGGGCCTTCCTCGACTTCGGCCTGCGGCACCGCGACGTGATTATCCCCGCGTACACGCACCTCCAGCGGGCGCAGCCGGTCCTTGCCCCGCACTACGCCCTCGCGTTCGTGGAGAAGTTCCAGCGCGACCGCGACCGCCTCGCGGACGCCCGCAAGCGGGTCAACGTCCTGCCGCTCGGGGCCGCCGCCCTCGCCGGGTCGTCGCTGCCGATCGACCGGCACTCCGTGGCGAAGCAACTCGGCTTCGACGCCGTGGCCCGCAACAGCCTCGACGTGTCGAGCGACCGGGACTTCGCCGCTGAGTTCGTCTTCGGCCTGTCCCTGATCGCCGTCCACCTCAGCAACTGGGCCGAAGAGTGGATTCTCTGGACCACCACGGAGTTCGACGCCATCGAACTGCCGGACGAGTTCTGCACCGGCTCCAGCATCATGCCGCACAAGAAGAACCCGGACGTGCTGGAACTCACCCGCGGCAAGACCGGCCGCGTCATTGGCCACCTGACCCATTTGCTGGTGCTGTTGAAGGGTCTGCCGCTCGCGTACAACCGGGACTTGCAGGAAGACAAGCCGGCGCTGTTCGACGCCGCCGACACAGTGACGGCCACCGTCCAAGTCGCCGCCGCCCTGGTCCGCAAGGCGAAGATCAAGGTCGCCAGCGTCGCCGCCCGCTTGGAGCAGGGCTTCCTGGACGCGACCACGCTGATGGAGGCGTTCATCCTCCGCGGCGTCCCCATGCGGACGGCCCACGAGGCCGTCGGCCAACTCGTCCGCGAGTGCGAACAGAAGAAATGCCGCTTGGCCGACCTGCCGACCGCCATGTTCGACGCCCCGTGCCCCGGCCACGGCGAATCCGTCCGGAGCGTGTTGGGCGTGGCCAACGCCATCAAGGCGTTCCAGAGTTACGGCTCCACGGCCCCGGCCGCCGTGGCGAAGCAATTGACCGAGTGGCAGGAACGGCTGGCGTAATATCTCGCAAAGCCCGCGGACGGCCGTCCGTGGGCTTTTTCGGCTCCCCCCTTGAGGAAGACATGGACCATTTCGAGTACCGCGACCGCGAACTGTACTGCGAGGACATCCCCGTCCGCGAACTCGCCGAGAAGTACGGCACGCCGCTGTTCGTCTACAGCTCGGCGACGCTGGTGCACCACCTGAAGGCGATCCAGACGGCCTTCGCCGCCGCCAGCCCGGTCATCTGCTACAGCGTGAAGACGAACGGCAACATCCACATCGCCAAGTTGATGGCCGAACACGGGTCCGGCTTCGACGTGACCTCCGGCGGGGAACTGTACCGGGCGTTGCGGGCCGGGGCCACGGGGGACAAGATCGTCTTCGCCGGCGTCGGCAAGACGGACCCGGAGATCAAGGAAGCGCTCGCCAACGACATCCTCTTCTTCAACGTCGAGAGCGAAGAGGAACTGCACAACCTCGGGGCCGTCGCCAAGGCGGTCGGCAAGGTGGCGCGGGCCACGCTGCGCGTGAACCCGGACCTGCCGCCGAAGACGCACGCCAAGACGGACACGTCGGTGAAGGGGGTCAAGTTCGGGCTGGACATCGACACCGTCGTCGAGGTGGCCCAAGGCGTCGTCGGGCACCCGAACTTGCGACTGGTCGGGCTGCACATGCACCTCGGGTCGCCGATCCTCTCGGCCGAGCCGTACCGGCAGGGCATCGAGAAAGGGCTGAAGCTCATCGCGGCCTTCCGCGAGCAGGGCCACCCGATCAAGTACCTCAACATGGGGGGCGGCTTCGGCATCAACTACCGCAAGCAGGAAGCGCTGCCCGCGTCGGCGTTCGCGGACGTGATCGTCCCCGGCGTCCAGGCGGCCGGGTGTCAACTGGTGCTGGAGCCGGGGCGGTTTATCGTCGGGAACGCCGGCATCCTCGTCAGCCGGGTCGTGTTCACCAAGGAGACCGGGGGCACGCGGTACATCATCCAAGACGCCGCGATGAACGACCTGATCCGGCCGACGCTGTACGACTCGTTCCACCGCATTTGGCCCGTGCAGCCGGCCGCCGGCCTGCCGGCCCCGCCCGCGGACTACGAGGCCGACATCCCGGACACGGTGACGCAAAGCGTCGTCGGCCCCGTGTGCGAGTCCGGGGACTTTTTGGCCAAGAACCGGGCGCTGCCGGCGATGAAGCGGGGCGACCTGCTCGCCACGTTCAGCGCCGGGGCCTACGGCATGGCGATGAGTTCCAACTACAACGCCCGCTGCCGGGCGGCCGAGGTCCTCGTCACCGGCGGCACAGCCCGCTTAATCCGTCGCCGGGAGACCTACGCGGACTTGGTGGCCGCCGAAGTGGATTGCAAAGGTTGAGCCGGTCGTGTTGAATGGACTTTGAGACCGCCCGCGTCAACCGTATCCCGGCGACCCGTCGCCGGGGGAGGCAGCCACCGTGTCGTGCCGCTTTGTCCTCTCTTCTCTGCTCCTGCTCGCGGCGGGGGCGGCGCCCGCCGTCGCCCAGCCGGACGCGGACTTCTACCTCGCCCCCAAGACGGTCCCGGAGTTCTGGCGGGCGGCCCGCTTCGAAATCCGCACCGGCAGTTACGAGCGGGCGGCCGAGCGCATCAAGGGGCTGCTCGCCCTCAACCCGGACGACAAGGCCCTGTTCGACCTCGCCGAGAACCCGCCGGCCGGCGCGGAGGCCGGCGTCGCCCAGTTCTTGAAGTTGCGCAACATCCCCAAGTGGTACGCCGCCGACAAGGCCAACGCCGAGGCGAAGGCCAACGTCGAGAAGTTGATTGAGATGGTGACGAAGGCGGTCAACGCCGAACTCAAGAGCGACGCCCGCGTCACGCGCTTCGTCCAAGCCCTGACCGGCACGCCGGAGGAGATCGGCTACGCCGTCAAGGAACTGCGGCGGGCCGGCAAGGCCGTTGTCCCCGTCTTGGCGACCATCTTGTCCGGGCAGCCGGAAGACGACGCCCGCTCCGCCATCTACCGGACGATCCCGCTGCTGGGCGACGACACCGTCCCCGGCTTCGTGGCCTACTTGAGCGTCGCCACGCCGCCGGACCAGATCGCGTTGATCTCCGCCCTGCAGAAGCGGGGGGACTTCCGGGAAATGATCGGCTCCGCGCTCACCGACCCCGTGCCGACGCTACTGTACTTGTGGGGCAACCCGGCCAGCCCCGAGTCGCTGAAAACCGCCGCGCTCCGGGCCGCGACGGTGTGGGCGCTGAAAGACCCCACGCTCTCGTCGCGGCCGGAACTGCGCACGGCCGTCGGCCAACTGACGGCCATCGCCCAAGACTTCCTCGACGGCAAGCCGAGCCTCGGGACCGCCACCGGCACCGTGGCCGGCGACCCGACCTTCAACGTGTGGATGCCGGACGGCAAGACCGTCAAGGAAGTGTCCCTCCCGAAGCCGGCCGCGCTGGAATACTACGGCCTGCGCTACGCCCGCTGGGCGCTCGACTTGCAAGCGGACAACGCGGCCGCCCAGGCGATCTTCCTGAGCATCGCCATTGAGGGCCAAGCCAACCGCACCGGCGGCACGCAACCGCTGGCCAAGACCGCCCCGGCCCTGAACGCCGTGCTGTCCACCGCCCCGTACGGGCTGCTGACCGGCCTGCTGGAAGACTCGCTGCGGAACAAGAAGTCCGCCGTGGCCCTCGCCGTCATCCGCACGCTGGGCGACCGGGCCGAGCGGCGCGCCGCGAAGTCTGAGGACATTAAGACCGAGGGGGAGCGGACCAAGTTCCGGGCGGCCCTCTTGGTGAAGGCCCTCGACTACCCCGACCCGCGCGTGAAGTTCGCCGCCGCCGAGGCCCTGCTGAAAATTCCCGGCGAGCCGACGCACGGCCGGACGGACGAGATCATGAAACTGCTGATGGCGACGCTGGCGGCCGACCCGCCGGCCGGGGCCAAGCAGAAGGCCCTGTACGCCGACCCGGACCCGGTCCGCGGGGAGGGCATTTCCACCGTCCTGCAACAGGCCGGCTACCAGGCCGAAGTCGTGCGGACCGGCCGGCAACTCATACGCCGGCTCCAACAGGCGGCCGACGTGGACTTGGTGGTGATCGACCGCCACATCGTCGACCCCATGCTCACGGACCTGCTGCCGCAATTGCGGGCCGACACGCGGGCCAAGACCCTGCCGCTGTTCGTGGTCGCCTCGCCGGAGGGCATCACCCCGGTGAACCTGCTGACGGCCCTCGCCCGGCTCGCCACCGTCGTCGCCTTCGAGAGCCTGCCGGACAACCCGTACTCCGAGTTGCCGCGCAACGAGGAAGAACTGCGGCAAATCAAGGTCCTCTACGACCAAGAGTCGGCCCTGATCTACGGCCGCCACGCCGCCCAAGTGAAGCGCATGACCGAGATGGTGACGCGAGCGGGCTTCACCTTGGACGACACGATGCGGAACCGCATCAGTTACTTGTCGCTGCAAACCTTCCCCGCCGTCGCGGTGGACACGTTCGCGAAGCCGCTGATCGACGAGGAAATCCTCACGGTCAAACGGCTCCTCCCCCCCGGCGTCGCGGACGAACTGGCCGGGGCGAAAATCGCCCAACTCCGCCCGCGCATCGCGCTGGACGAGCCGCCGTCCCGCCCGGAGACGGAAATGATTATCAAGCTGATGCGCCTGACGAACGAGGCCGAGGCCAAGCTGGACGCCGACCGCCTGCCCCGGCTGAACGCCCAGTGGGACGCCTTCTGGTCCAAGGACTTGCCGCGGCTGCCGGCCATCGTGGGCGTGCGGCACCCGGAGGTCGAACTGGCCGTCGCCCGCAAGGTGCTCGGCTACCCGCGCGTGCGGGTGCTGCCGGCCGTGTTCACCCCGGTGGGCTTCACCGAGGAACTGGCCCAACTGGTGGACGCCAAGGCCCCGATGCTCAGCCCCGAGGAGAAGAAGGAGCAGGCCGCCGCCGCCCTGAACTGGCTGCGGAAGATGGCCCGCGGGGAGTTGACCGGCTACCGCGTCATGCAGGCCGAGGCCCAAATCCGGGCGGCCCTGAACTCGGACGAGCTGGCCCTGATCGCCATCGACACCATCGCCCGCCTGCCGAGCAAACTCGGCCAGCAAGACTTGGCCACCGTGACGACGACGGACACCCGCCCGGCCCCGATCCGCATCGCCGCGGCCGAGGGCCTGATCCGCAACGTGCAACTGTACGGCAAGCACGTCACCCCGGAGCAGGTGGACGCCCTGATCGTCATCGCCAAGGGCACCGAAGACCTCGAGGTGCGGGGCAAACTGAACTCGGCCATCGGCGTCCTGAAGCCGGACAGCAAACTGACGGGCAACGAACTCAAAGGCTACGTCCCCGATCTGACCGCCCCGCGGAAGGAAAAGCTCCCCGACCCCAAGGAAGAGCCGAAGGACCCCAAGGAGCCGGAGAAGAAGGACGCCAAGGAGCCGGAGAAGAAGGAAGACCCCAAAGAGAAGATGTGACCCGGCCGGCGGGAGAAGGTCAGAGCCGAGTCTGTGAAGAAACACTTTCGCCGTCCGGTTTCGCCGGCGGCGTGGGCATGTGGAAGGTGTAGTCGCCGAACCGCTCCTTGTCGGCGCCGGCGTCTTCCCAGCCGTAGCGGTAGTTGCCGACGTGCCACAGCCGCACCGCCGTGTCGGCCATCACTTTCACGCCGGCCTGCCGGGCCCGCTCGCAGAAGGCGTAGTCTTCCCCCAGGTACCACGGGCCGTTGCCGTCGTCGGCGACCAGCGGGGCGAAGTACGGCACCAGCGGCGACCCGAAGCGGCAGTTGCACGTCGGCAGCTTGAGCTTTTCTTGAATCGCGGCGTACAACGCGCGGCGCGTGTAGTTGAAGCCGAACCCGCAGTAGCGAATCTCCGTCAGCCCACCGCCGCGGCCGAAGCGGACGCTCGGCGCGCCGGGGAGGAACGTGGCCGCGAACTCCCGCCGCGACTTCTTGGGGTAGATGCCGCACACGAACGGCAGGCCGTGCGCCCGCAACCGGTCCACGTCGTCCGCGCTGAATACCACGTCGGAATCGACCCACATGAGGTCGTCGAACCCTTGGGCCAGGGCGTCGGTCGCCATCTGGTTGCGGGCCGCGTCGATGGCCGAGTACCCGCGGACGCGCCAGACGGCCCACCCGCGCCGCTCCAGCGCCTTCAGGCCGTCTTCGCACCCCGGCTCGACGTGGCCGCCGACCGGGACGAGGACGACGCCCGTGGCCGGCCCGCGCCGGCCCGGCGACTTCTCGACAAGCCACGTGTCCGCTTCGGGAATGATTTCGACGGGGCCGAAGAGGCCGTCCACGGCCCCGGTGACGCCGGGGAACGTGCCGTAGTCGTGCCCGCCGAGCATCCCGCCCACTTTGACCTTGGGCCACCACGCCCGGATGTCGGCCGACACGGACACAGAGTCGTGGGCGGCGTCCAAGAAGACGAAGTCGAGGCTGCCGTCCGCGAAGTCGCGGGCCGCCGCGACGGACGGCTTGCGAACGGGCGTCATGAGGTCCAGCACGCCGTTGCGGGCCATGTTCGCCCGGAAGGCCGGGAACAGGTCGCCGCCGTGCTTGGCGACTTCCTCCCGGTGAACCGCCTCGTCGGGCGACCCCTTCCAAGTGTCCACGACATGCAGGCTGATGCGCTTGCCCGACGCCCGAATGGCCTTGGCAAGGTACGCCGTGGACCGCCCGAACCACGCCCCGACCTCGACGAACGTTGCCCCGTCCGCGGCGCGGGCGACCATGCGGTCGTAGACGGCAGAGAAGTTGAACCAACCGGGGATGGAGGGGTCGTCGAAAGAATTGGGCATGGGCGGTAGGCTGAAAGAGAAAGGTCGGCGTCGCCACGCCGAACGGCCGGCGTGGCGACGTGATTCGCGGACATCGACCGAAGCATCAACTGCTGCCGGACGCGGAGTTGGACCCCTCCCAGCCGCCGGCCCCTGAGCCGGACCCCGAGCCAGACCCGCTGTCCGACCCCGAGGCTGAACTGCTGCCGGCCCCACTGTCCGACCCGTTGTTGGTCCCGGACCCACTCCCCGAATTAGACCCGCCGCCGCTGCCACTTCCTCCGCCACCGTTCCCGCCTCCGTTCCCGCCTCCGCCACCATTCCCTCCGTTCCCTCCGCCGCCACCGCCACCGTTCCCTCCGCCACCGTTCCCACCGCCGCCACCGCCACCATTGCCGCCGCCGCCGTTCCCACCGCCACCGTTGCCACCGCCACCGTTCCCGCCGCCCCCATTGCCGTTCCCGGCGCCGCCGTTGCCCGGGTCGACGCCGCCGCTTTCAGGGCCGCCATTGGATCCAGAACCGCTGCCGGCGCTGCCCGAACTTGATCCGCTGCCTGTCCCAGAGCCGGACCCGTTGCCAGCGCCACTTCCGCCACCGGACTCCCCGCCGGCGCTACTTCCGCCAGCGCCGCCGCCGCCGTTACTGGACCCGCTGGAGGAGCCTGAGCCGGACGCGCCACCGCCGCCCGTGCTTCCAGTACCACTGCCTGAGCCGCCCTCAGACCCGGACCCGGACGACGATCCGCTGCCTGATCCGCCGGTCCCGGAGCCTGATCCTGAGCCGGAGCCGGAGCCGGAGCCCGAGCCAGGTCCCGAACCGCTGCTTGAGCCGGTGCTGGACCCCGATCCCGAACCCGACCCGGAAGTGGACCACGACGTGTAGAGGCCGACGTCGTTGCCGTCGCCGCCGTGGTACGTGATTAGGGTGGCGACGCCGTCGATCGTGAGGACCGTGGTGCCTTCCGGCTTACCGGCGAACGTGCCGGACACGCCGTTGGTCTCGATGAGGACGGCCGGGGTGAACACGGACGCCAGGCCGCCGGCGGGTTGAACGAGATCAAGAGCGCCGGCGAGGGTGGCGGCCCCGGATACGCGCAAACGGTCCGTGGCCAATTCCGAAACGTCGGCGCGGAACGTCCCGGCGGCCGTCTGGGTAAAGTTACCGAACACGTCAACGATCTGCACGCCGAACAAGTCGGGCATGCCCAAGTGGAGCGTCCCGGCGTTGACGAGGTCGCCGTAGACGCGCGTCCCGCCGTCCAGGTCGGCCTGCCCGTGGTTGTGAACGTCGCCGTAGATGGCCGTGCCGTTCACGGCTTCCAGGTCGCCCGTCTCCGTCACCTCCAAAGGCTCGTCCACGGCCAAGACGCCGCCGAGGACGAAGTCGTCGGCCGCGACCGTCAGGGCGCCGATGTGTGGCTTCGGGATGTCGAACTCCGGGAACGGGTACAAGTTGAGCGTCGCCTCGCCCCCTTGGAAGTCGAACACCCCGGTCACGTCGAACTTCAGGTTCGTGTAGGCGGCCGTGAATGTCCCGCCCGTTTGGGTGACGGTGTCCGCGAGGAAGGAAGCATCGTCCCCGAGTTGGCCCGTTGCCGAGAACGTCCCGCCCGACAGGTTGTGCCCACCGACAACGGAGAGCGACCCGGCGCTGACGACATCGCCGCCCGTCTGGTCGAGGCCGCCGGCCAACTCGATACTCGCTCCGATTCCAATATTAATGGAACCCATTGAAATAGTCGATTTGCCGGTTATTTTAAGTTTTTTCTTGACATCATTGATGTTTACCGCCAACGGACGTGTAATCTCCATCAATGGTAATGATTTTGTCAGTCTTGGTGGAAATGAACCCCCGGTTCGTGACATTTCCAACAAGTTTTTGTTCGAAATCGCCGGCAGACTCGATCTCAAACGACGGCGTGAACGTGGCGTTTGGAGCCGCCTTACCTTTGATTTCGAGTGACATCGCATCGAATCTAAGATTCTTCATGTCGGCGGGCGGGGGGGGTACGGTTGCGGAAATAAGGGAAGTTTTCCACAAGATGGTCCCATAATTGATGATTGGACGGGTCGATACATGGTTTAAGGCCAGCAAGGTCAGCTTGGCCGAGCGCTCTGTGTCAGTGCCCACGTATACCGTGCCACTTCCGGCCCAACCGGACGAGTCATGCGTCGTGGCTGAGGACTCCTGCCATTCATAATTCCCCGTAATCACTAAATCGCCAGCGCCATGAACGGATGACGCTCGGTCAAAAACATTGGCAACCGTCGCCTTGCCCTCGAAGATTTCCACTCGCGAAATGCGGGTCAAATATAACTTGCCAGCTCCGCGAATGAGGGATATTTCTGCCGGTGAGATTCCAGTTCGAGGGTCAAGGTTAAGAATCGCTTGAACATTATTCTGATTTCCGGTCACGCCGATGCTTAGCCGCGAATCGGCGGCCAAATCAATCGTGCCGGCGTTTTGCATCATCCTCACCAGCAGTTCACCTTGTTTGACTTCGAGCAATCCGCGATTCGACATCCATCCCGGCCCGGACACTGCCAACTTATCATTGACTTTAGTTGATATTGTCATTGTGCCGAAATTGTAAAATTCCGCGTTGAGGGACAGATCAATGGACGGCGCGCTGGCTGTCTCGCCCGTGGCATTGATGATGAATTTGGCGCCTGTGCCGATGATGAATTTGGCATTCGCGCCCTCGACATAGAACGGATTTGTCGAGGTGTTAAGGCCGTCCCAAGTTGCCTCCAGCGAGTTGACAAGCATTTTTTGCTTGAGAAGCTTACTTGTAGCTGTCGATATCACGAGTTTAGTCTTCGCCGGCAGCGTCACTGCGGTGTCTAAAGTTCCACCCTCCCACGTAAACGAACTGCCATCAGATGCTGTCGGAGGGCTGAAGACAATCGCGTTGCCCGTGATCTTGCCGTCCTTCATTAAACTTGGCGCCGCCCCGCTGACCGTCAGTTGGGCGTCCAAGGTGAGCGTGTAGTAAGTGCTGCCCAAAGAGATGCTCTTGACCTCGTACTAGTCTTTCGCACTTTTTGGCGGGTTGAAAAGGAGTGGCGGGGCTTGAGCGCCGGCGGTAGAGTGTTGGTGCTCAAACCTTCACCCTCACGCGGTA
>JAYTTY010000048.1:0-38675 GCA_043744795.1 Zavarzinella sp.
CGTCGCACCCCCGCCCCCGGCCGTCGCCCCAGAGAATTTAGTCGCACCCGGCCGCCAAGGAGGCCGAACTTGAATTCGCCTTCTTGGCGACAACCGGCCGCCCCGTTGGGGCTGAAAACCAAAACACCGTGACCAATTCCTCCCCCCCCAGCCCGACGCGCCTTCCCGTTGTGGACGCCTTGCGAGGGGTCGCCATCGGGATGGTGTTCGCGTTCCACTACTTCGGCTTCCGGCACGGGTGGGACATGTACCGCTGGGACGGCCCGTGGCGGGACGGCCACGTGCTCGGGTGGGCCGCCGACCCGCTCCTGTTCCCGGTCACGTGGGGGTGGGCCGGCGTGTCGCTCTTCTTCGTGTTGAGCGGGTTCGTCATCCACTTGCAGGCGGCCGCGCGGCCGACGTTCGCGGCCGCCCCTTATCTGCGCCGGCGCCTCTGGCGGGTCGTCCCCGCGTACTACGCCGCCGTCGCGGCCATCGGCCTGCTGTACTGGGTCACGCCGTTCGAGTGGTCCGGGCAGCGCCAGTACCTCACGCACGTCCTCTTCATTCACAATTGGTTCCCGGCCACGTTCTTCGGCATCAACGGTCCGTTCTGGAGCCTCGCCAGCGAGGTGCAATTCTACCTCGCCTACCCGCTGGTCGTCTGGGCGCGGGGCCGCGTGGGCATGGGGCGGGTCTTGGCGGCGGCCGCGGCGTTGAGTCTGGCGTCACGCGGCGCCTTCTCCCTCTTCGCCGACTGCGAATACCCGATTACGCCGCTGTGGACCTCGTTCCCCGTCCTGTGGGTCGATTGGCTGCTCGGGGCGTGGGTCGCCGAACGCTTCCGGCTCGGCCAGTTGGCCTTCCCCGGCCGCGCGTGGCCCGCGGCGGCGGCGGCCGCGTTCTTCCTCGCCGGGCTGTGGAAGCCCGCCAACTGCCTGTCTTTTTCGCTCGCCTCGCTGACGTGGGCGGTCGTCCTCGACCGCGTGATCCGGTGGGACTGGCGCCCGGGCCGCGTGGGCCGGGCGGCCTGTTCCCTCGGGCTAATCAGCTATTCCATGTACCTTTGGCACGACCCGCTCATCGAGGTCATCGGCCGGTGGCTGGACCGGCGGCGCGGCCTCTTCCCCGCGGGGGACGAAGTGACCGGCGCGGCCTTCTTCGCGATCACCTGGGCCGCCGTGTGCGCCGTCGCCGCCGTGTCGTACCGCTGGCTGGAAGACCCGCGCCGGCTGTGGAAGCGCCCGCCGCCGTGAGGCGGCGCCGTCACGCCGTCACGCCGCCGCGGCGACCCGCGCCGCCTCCAAGTCGGCCGGCGGGATTTCCTTCTTCATCCGCAGGTAGACCATGTACCCGATCATGCCGATGCCCCACGCGATGATGCGCTGCAGCAGGCACCCGATGATCCCGCCGGTCGCGGGGACGCCGACGAGCGTGTACAGCCAGCCGTAGGCGGCCTCGCCGCCGCCGACGCCGCCGGGCATGGGGAAGGCCGCTTGGGCCGTCATGCCCACGGGGACGATCAAGAGGTGTTCGCTGAACGCGGGCGCCTTCAGGTCCGGGAAACTCAGCACGCACAGGTAGAAGATCACCACCCAGCCTACGTGCCCGGCGACGGTGAGGCAGAACGCCGCCCCCAGGGACTTGAGCTTCATCCGGTACATCACCCCCGCCCGCCACAATTCCGCGGCCGACCCGCCGACCTTGGGCAGCCGGGCCAGCCGGGCGGCGATCCGGGCGGACCGCTCTTCGGGGACCATGCCCATGAGGATGAAGACGGCCCCGGACACGACCACCAAGAAGGCCGTCACGCGGACGATGACCTTCAGGTACTCGTTGTTGACCAGCACGGGGTTATCGGTCAGCCAGAAGAGGCCGCCGCAAACGGCCACCACCCACGCGAGCGTCCACAGCCCGAGGACGCGGTCCACGACGATGGTGGCGACGGCCACCGTCCGCCGGGACTGTTCCCGGGCGATGGCGACGGCCTTGAAGATGTCCCCGCCGACGGAGCCGGGGAGGATCGAGTTGAAGAACGAGCTGACCAGCCCGAGCCGGAAGGCGTTGCGGACCGTGAACGGCAAGTCCTGCGCCCGGACCAGGATGTACCAGCGGACGAACGTGATGGACAGCGCGACCGCCCAGATGACGCTGGCCGCCAGGAGCGGCCCGAAGTTCATGGGCCGGACGAGCAAGTCGCCGATGCCGGGCGTCGCCTTGTCCTGCTTGATTTGGGCGTCGGCCAAGCCGCCCGCGAGAAACGTCAGGGCCTTTTCGTCGTAGGTCAACTTGCCGGGGGTCGGCCCCCAGTACCCGTAAATGATGGCACCCAACAGCCCGAAGCCGACCGCGTACTTCAAGCCATTCAGCCAAAACGACGATTTCACGCGCGCGTCCGTTGCGGGGGGCCGGGAGGGGTCTGCATTGTTGTACAAACATGACCCGCGGAATCACCCGCCGGGCCGCGTCGGCATGTCGTCGTCGTAGTCCAACTGTTCCTGAGTGCGGGACTGTTCCTGAGTGCGGGAATCAAATTCCAGAAAATGCCGCCCCAGCCGCGCCCGGTATTGTTCGATTTTGTACCAGTGGCCGACGAAGCTTACAACCACGGTGAGCAGCCATAGGACGCCAAGAAACAGGAAGAACCACACCGCCGCGTCTCCGACATCCGTCAGCCCGCCGTTGGGGACGCGGACGCGGTAAAACGCCAAAAGGCCGATGGCGACCAGTGAGCAACCAACCCACAAATCCCCCACGCCTTTGCCGTAGTCGTCGCCCTTCTTGTGTTCCCCGAGGGCCGTGAACTGCTCCCGCAAACTCCGGGCGACGGCCCCGATCATCCACCCCGCGCAGATGACCCCGACGACCGGGACAAGGCACAGCCACACGCGCGCCGGCGCCATCACCCGGTGTTCCGGCCGCACCAAGCTCATGACCCGGTGCAAGTTGAAGATGTAGTACCCGAAGACCGCGTACGCAGCGACGGCCGGCGTGACTGCAAAGAATAGGCAGGTGAAGTCCGTCGCCACGCCCCGCCGCCTTTCGCCCGGTTGGGAACCCCGTTTCGCCGCGACGCGGAGTCTTCGGCGCGGAGCGCGGATTTCCAACAACCGATGACTCGCCGGCGCCGTCTTGTAAGCCGCGACGCGGAGGCTTTGCGGAGAGGAGCGCGTTCAGAGGCCGTCAGCCATTTCGACGGCGCTCGGACTTGGGTGACAGTCGTTGAACGCGCTCCTCTCCGCAAAGCCTCCGCGTCGCGGCTTACAAGATCAAGACGCCAGCCGATGCCGGCGGGCTGCCCGCTCACCGGATCTTCGGCCCAGTCAGGTCCGCGTTGTACACTATGCCCGGCCCGACATTCACCGACAATTCCGACGTGTCGGGGGAGGCGTACTTGTACGGCGTGACGAACGGCGGGGGCATCGGCGGCGTCACCTTGGGCGGGATGCGGCCCTTTTCGGGCAGGTGCTTCTCGCCCATCTTGGCGTCGGGGTTGGGGTAGTAGACGGCGACGCGGTTGGGGCCGGCGGGGACGCCGGCGGCCCGGTAGGCGCCGTCCGCGGCGATCTCGGCCACGACCTGCGACCCCGCCGGGCCGACGAACACGATTTTGCCGCCCGGCTTGTTCAGCGGCGCGCCGTTGTACGTCACCGTGCCGGTCACGTCGGCCGTCGGGTCGGCGCCGCCGCAGCCCGCGCAGAAGACGGCGATCATCAAAACAGTCCGGCGCATGGGCGGCGGTCTCCGGGGAAAGGCGGGTCAGGGGAGGGTGACGACCTCGCCGCCGTTTCGCGTGCTGAGTCGGGGCAGAATGGCGTCCGCCGAGTAGGAGAGGAACCGGACGGAGCCGTCGCCCATCAGGAAGTTGACGCCGCCGGTGTGCAGGGACCACCAATGGGCCGTGTCGCCTTGGTTGGCCAGGTTGCCGGGCCGCAGGCCGACGTTGGTGGCCGGGGCGCCGTGGAGGACCGCGAGCGCCGCGTCGCGCGACCCGAGGACGCTGTCCCCGTCCCCCGCGCCGTTGCCGAAGCCGGCGGGCCACCACCCCCACAGTAAGTTCGTGCTGGCGGGCCGCTCGCCCACGAACAGGGTGTTGGACGTGCCGTCCGTCACGTCGGCGATGCGGACTTGCGAGTCGGAGTACAGCATCCCGTCGGCCGAGACCGGGCTGTTGCTGGACGTCCCGGCGTTCCCCAAGTAGGACGTGAGCGAGATCGGCGTGCTGGTCCCGGCGGTCGGCCCGTCCACGGTCTTCGGCCGCGGGTTGGAGGGGCAAATGAACATCGGCATCGTGACGGCGATCGACGGGTTCCCCGCGGCCCACGGGAAGCCCGGGTTGGCCGTCAGCCAGGCGTCGGTCTTCTGGTACAGGGCGTCCTGTTCGAGGTACGGCAGAATCTGCACGAAGAAACTGGTGTACACCAGCGGGCCGCCGGCGCCGGAATAGTAGCCGGAGGGGAACGCCTGCTTCACGTCGTGGTGGCCGTGCAGGGCCAAGCCCATCTGCTTGAGGTTGTTGGAACACTTCATGCGGTTGGCGGCCTCGCGAATCTTCTGGACGGCCGGCAGCAGCAGGCCGATGAGAATGGCGATGATGGCGATCACCACCAGTAACTCAATCAGGGTGAACGCCCGGCGGGGTTTGCGAGTTTGCATGACGAGTCCTTCGGCGCGGGCACAGGCATGAGAAAGGGTGTCTGGCGAATCAATGACTGGATGGGACGAGACGATTTGATCCTACGTGACTGGTTCTTCGGAAGCAAGCGTGTTACCGCCGGCGGCCCGGCTCACCCCGCCGCGCCGGCCGCTTCCAGCGCCGCCACGATCCGCGCCACTTCGCCCGGGTCGTTGAACGTGCGCCGGGCGGCCCGCAGGCGCTCCTGCCACCAAATGTTGATGAACTCGGCGCCGGCCTCGCCCAAGTCACGGCGCATCTGGTCGAGTTCCGCCTGCTCGCCGGGGCCGAGTCGGAGTTGATCGTTCTCGTCGAGGGAAGGGGATTTGCGGGGCGCGCCGGGCTTCGCTTGTAACTTCATCAACTTGCGGCGGGCGTGGTCGAGTGGGGTGAGGCCGGCCTCGTCCGCCAGGTGCGGGTCGGCGCCGGCGGCCAGCAGTGCCCGGACCGTGGCGGCCGACGGGGACGACCCGCGGATGTTGGCGGCCATCGGCGTCCGGCCGCGGGCGGACGCGCCGTCGGGGTCGATGCCCCACGACAGCCGCTCGGCCACGAGGTCGGCGTCGCCGCGGCGGGCCGCCAGGTACAGCAGCTTCTCGAACCGGCGGCGGTGTTCCGGGCTTTGGGCCATCTCGCGGAAGTCGTCCGTCATGTCGACTCCAAGGCCGGCCGAGTCAGGGGGCGATGTGTTGCCACGGCTCGGCGGTGACGAACCGGGACAAGTGGGCGACGTTGTCCGTCGCCACGACGACGGGGACTCGCAGGGACAGGGCTTGGGCCGCGAGGATGACGTCGCCGTCCAAGGCGTCCTTGGCCGCGGTGGGCAGGCCGGCGTTTCTGGCCCACGCCCACAACTCGGCGGCGTGGCGCATCACGCCGGTATTCAGGGCCAAATACTCCAGGCGCCGGCCCAATCGATCCAGCCGGGCCAGCGCTAACAGGCTGTTGTTTTGAATCAGCGAACGGCGAATTTCATAGTCCGCCATCTCGGGCACTATCACCCGGCGCCCGGCCGCCTGCAAGTTCATGAGCCATGCCCGACAGGCGACGACATGCGGGGGATTGCGGGGGTGAGCCAACACGCCCAACGGGCCGGAATCCAAGACAATCACGGGCTTCATCACTCGGCCTCGGGCGCCGGGGGGATCGGCAGTTGTCCGGCGAACGCCCGCGCCTCACGCCGCCATTTCTCGATGTCGTACACCTCGTCCTCCACCGGATTCGCCGCCATGAACGCAAACATCTCCCGCACCGATTCGCACTCATCAAGACCGCGGATGTACGCGGCCTCTTCAGGCGTCGGGGGGCGCATGGTGGTTTGAGTCGGCACCGGCGGGGCCTTCGCCGGGGAGACCGTAATCCACACCTCATCCCCGTCGCGCAAGTCCAGCGGTGTCGCCGGCCGCAGAAGGCCGCCCTCGTAAACAGCGAAAATCGTGGTCATGGTTCGGCCCTCCCCCGCTTATTGTAGGGGCAAATCGGCCGGCCACTTCTCACGCAATCCCCGAAAATTGCGCTTGCATTCGGCCGCCCGCCGGGGGAGAATTCCCTCACTCTCCCAGCCGGCGCGGCCTTGCCGCGGCGGCCCTCCCCGCTCGAATCTGACTTCGGTCTTTTCCATTCCCGCCGACGGAATCAGGGGCGCCCCATGCGGACACGACGACTCGGTTTCACGCTGATTGAACTCCTGGTGGTGATCGCCATCATTGCCATCCTGATCGGGCTGTTGCTGCCCGCGGTCCAGAAGATCCGCGAGGCGGCGAACCGCATGAAGTGTTCCAACAACCTCAAGCAACTCGGGCTGGCGTGCCACAACTATGAGGCCGTCAACCAGAAACTGCCGCCGGGCGGCGAAGGGTACGGGTGGTGCAACAACTACGGCGGCGGGTCGCCGAAGATCAAGAACCTGAACGGCCTCGTCTACCTGCTGCCGCACTTGGAACAGACCGCCTTGGACGCCAAGTTGAACAAAGACTTGGCCTTCGGGAACCAGAACACCGGGTACTGCTGCGGCTTGACCGGCAACACGGCCGGGGCGATGGCCGGGGACGCGACGACCGACGGCAACGGGGCCCTGATGGCCACGCGCATCCCCACCTTCCTGTGCCCGTCCGACGCCGGCACGGTGATGCAGGGGGCGAGCGCGCCGTACGGCCCCGGCGGCAGCCTCGACGGGGCGAAGACGAATTACGACTTCGTCGCCTCCCAAGGCGACTTCACCTGCGGGTACTGGCAGACGGCCGGCGTGAACCGGTACATGTTCGGGGAGAACAGCACGACCCGGTTCGCGGACGCGACGGACGGCCTGAGCAACACGTTCATGATCGGCGAGGAGACCCTGAACGTGTTGAACGGCCGCGCGTCGTCGTGGGGCTACCGCGGGTGGGTGATGACGGGCGTGGACGTCACCGACGGGATCAACAACTGGTACCTGGCCCCCGGCTACCCGGTCGTCCGCGGGACGCTCGGGAGTTGGGGCCGGGCCGGCAGCCTGCACACGAACGGGTGCAACTTCGCCTACGGGGACGGGTCCGTCCGGTTCGTCCGCGACTCGACCGCCACGACGGTCCTCCAGCAGTTCGCCCGCATGGCCGACGGGACGACCCCGACGTTGAACTGACCGCCGCTTCCTCACACCGCCAAGGGACATTCGCCATGCGAAAGACGCTGGGGGCCGCCGGCCTGCTGCTCGGACTCACACTCGGCTGCGGCGGCGACGCCGCGGACGCGGACGCGATCCCCGTGGCCGGCGCCGTCACCGTGAACGACCAGCCGGCCGCCAACGCCGTGGTGACGTTCCGCCCGGACGGCGACACCAAAGGCAACGGCGGCGCCGGCACGACCGACGCGGCCGGCCTTTACGAGATTCTGACGCCGCAAGGCAAGAAGGGGCTGCTCCCCGGCAAGTACAAGGTGACGGTGAGCCGCCGACTCAACCCGGACGGCTCCCCGCCGGACCCCAAGGAAATGCCCATCGAGTCGAAGGCCCGCGAATCGCTGCCGCCGAAGTACGCGGACGCCGCCAAGACGGAACTGACCGCCACCGTCGCCGCGGGGGACAAGAAGGCGATCAATTTTTCGCTGAAGACGGGGAAGAAATAACCGCGGCCGTTTGTCGGCGAGACGCTCCGGAGCGTCAACAACAATCGGAACTAACCACAGAGGCACAGAGGACACCGAGAAGAGAAATGCCGAGAAGAAGAAGTCCGAGAAATGTCTTTGCTCGGTTTTGCTTTCTCGGTGTCCTCTGTGCCTCTGTGGTTAGTCGATTTTGGGTTTAAGGCCGCCGCCGGGTTCCCGCGCCACTTCCCCGCGCCAACTTCGCTAGACTAAAATCTCACGTCCGCCACCTTCCGCGGGATGCAGCCGATGAATCCGGTCGTCGGGATCGATTTGGGCACGACGTACTGCGCGGTCGCCACGCTCGACGACCGCGGCCAGCCCGTCACGCTGCCGAACCGGGACGGGGACATGCTCACGCCGTCGGCCGTGCTGCTGCTGGACGACGGGTCGGCCGTCGTCGGGCAGGCGGCGCTGGACGTGGCCCAGGAGCAACCGCACCAAGTCGCCACGCTCATCAAGCGGCGCATGGGGCTGGACAGCTTCGGCAAGCCGGTCGCCGGCCGCGAGTTCCGGCCGGAGACGCTGTCGGCCGTCATCCTCAAGAAGTTGGTGCAGGACGCCGAGCTGCGCCTCGGGCCGATCTCCAAGGCCGTCATTACGGTGCCGGCGTACTTCGACGACACCCGCCGCAAGGCGACGCACGACGCCGGCCGCATCGCCGGGCTGGACGTGCTGGACATCCTCGACGAGCCGACCGCCGCCGCCCTCGCGTACTCGTTCCAGCGCGGCAACGCCCTGCCCAGCCCGCACGCCACGCTGACGGACAAGCCGCAGACCATCCTCGTCTACGACCTCGGCGGCGGCACCTTCGACGTGACTGTCGTGAAGCTGCTGCCCAAGCGGTTCCAGGTGCTGGCCATCGAGGGGGACGTGCGCCTCGGCGGCAAGGACTTCGACGACCGCATCGTGAACCATGTGTCGGAGGCGTTCGTCGCCCAGTACGGGGACGACCCGCGCCACGACCTGCAAAGCCTGACGGTGCTCGGCTCCTCGGCCGAGCGGGCCAAGCGCACCCTGAGCAAGCTCGAGCAAGCCGGCGTGACGTGCAGCCACGCCGGCCGCAAGCTGGCCGTGCCGCTGTCCCGCAAAGAGTTCGAGACCATCACCCGCGACCTGCTGACGCGCACCCGCCTCACCACCTTGCAAGTGCTCCGGCAGGCCGGCATCTCGTGGGAGCAAGTGGACCGCATTCTCTTGGTCGGCGGGTCCACGCACATGCCGATGACGGGGCAGATGCTGCGGGAGATCAGCGGCAAGCAGCCGGACGACTCGCTGGCCGTCAGCGAGGTCGTCGCCCGCGGGGCCGCCATCCACGCCGGCATCCTGCTGGCCCGGCAAGAGGCGGCCGGGCCGACGAAGCTCTCGAACGTCCCCCCGGCCCTCGCGGACGTGGTGGAAATCAGCGTGAACGCCCACAGCCTCGGCGTCGAGGTCCGCAAAGAGGCCGAGCGGGTCAACGACATCCTGATCGGCAAGAACACGCAACTGCCCGCCGCCGCCAGCCGGGTGTACTACACGCTGCAAGAGAACCAGCAGCGCGTGCGCGTCCGCGTCCTGCAAGGCGAGGCGACGCAGGCGGACGCGTGCATCCCCGTCGGCGAGTGCTGGATCGAGGGCCTGCCGCCGGTGCTGCCGAAGGGGTCGCCGATCCAGGTGCGCTGCGGCGTCAGCGCCAACGGCCTGATCGACGTGATGGCCCTCGACATGACCACCGGCCGCATGGCCCACGCCGAGATCCACCGCACCAGCGGCCTCAGCGACGCCGAGATCGCCCGCGAGGCGGGCTGGGTGAACGGGCTGCGGATACAGTAAGGGGTTTTTCTTTAGCCCCAACGGGGCGGCCGGTCGTAGCCAGGCCCGGGAGGGCCTGGAACACATGGGCAAAAATGTTTTCAGCCCTGAAGGGGCGGCCGGAACTGGGTCGCAGTTCCGGCCGCCCCGTTGGGGCTTGAAGAAGGGTGCCACCGTTGACCAGGCCCTCCCGGGCCTGGCTACGACCGGCCGCCCCGTTGGGGCTGAAAACCAGAACCGTGACCCGTGCCAAAGGAGTTTCCTGATGTTCAAGCGTCTGATGTTGATTGCCCTGTTGGCCGTCCTGCCGGCGTGGGCCGAGACGCCGACGGCCCCCGAGGGGTTCAAGGCCCTGTTCAACGGCACGGACCTGACCGGGTGGACGGTGACCGGGGACGCCAAAGTGTGGGGCGTCGAGAAGGGCTCCATCTTCGTCGAGAAGGGGGGCGGCGGTTACATCATGGCCGACGCCGAGTACGGCGACTTCGAGTTCACGGCCGAGTACAAGCTGTCCAAGGGCGCCAACAGCGGCATCGCCCTGCGCGCGCCGCTCAAGGGCGACCCGGCGTACCAGGGCATGGAAATCCAACTCATCGACGACGAGGGGTGGCCGGGCAAGCTGGCCCCGTACCAGCACACCGGGTCGATTTACGACGTGATGCCCGCCAAGAAGCAGGCCAACAAGCCCATCGGCGAGTGGAACAAGATCCACATCACCTGCAAGGGGCCGAAGGTGACGGTCGTCCTCAACGGCGAATCGCTGGTGGACACCGACTTGTCCGAACTCAAGATCGACCCGAAGAAGCACCCCGGCGCCGCCAACACGAAGGGCCACGTCGGCTTCCAGAGCTACAACACGCGGGTCGAGTTTAAGAACGTGTTCCTGAAAGGGCTGTGAGGGGCCGGCAAAAGACATTTTTAGCCACGGATCGAACACGGACGAAACACGGATAAAGGCAAAGAGAAGAACTTCACCACAGAGGACACAGAGAGCACAGAGAAAAACCAAAGCCGAGGAAAGACATTTTCAAAAAGTCTTCTCTCTTGTCTTTCCTCTGTGTTCTCTGTGTCCTCTGTGGTGAAGTTCTTCTCTTTGCCTTTATCCGTGTTTCGTCCGTGTTCGATCCGTGGCTAAAAAATGTCTTTTCATTTCCTCACCGTCACATAATCCGCGTCATCCACATCCAACACAAACGTCAGCGTGCCGTCTTTATAGGTCGCGTCGATCTTCTTCTGCAACTTCACGCTGCGCACGTCCGTCGGGGCGAACGGTAGTTTCACCGCCCACGTCGCGGCCTTCACCGGCTCGTTGGTCCAGTTCACGACGGTCAGCAGCGTGCCGGCCGGGCCGTCGATGACGGCGGTTTCGACGCCGGTGGCGGAACACGCGGCGGCTTGGGCCGGCTTCTTGTCGTCCAGCGCGAGGCGGACCAGTTTCGTCGCCGCTTCGGAGAACTCGGTCGGGTTGTAGACTGTGTGGCGGCCGCCGCGGGCGTAGGGGATTTGGCGCAGGCCGGTCTTCATCCATGAATTGCCGGCCAGGGTGCCGACGGCGAAGACCTTCCCTTTGCCGATGGCGTTCACGGTCACGGCCGCCTCGCCGAGGTCCCATGTGCCGATGGTCTTCGCGGTGTCCGGGAACAGGGTTTGCTTCATGCCGACGGCCGGGATTTTGGCCCCGTCGAGCGTGATCGTGCCGATGGCCGGCAGTAGCGGCAGTTCCAGCAGCGTGCGGATGACCGCCACGTCCTTCTGCGTGGAGATGCCCTTGAGGCCGAGGAGCTTCAGCATCGCCGGCTCGGGGGCGTTGAACTCGTTGAGGTTGCCGCAGCCGGCGGTGGCGTACAGGGTGCCGCCGGCCTCGACCCACGTCGTGAACAGCGGGATGGTGCGGTGATCGGCCCACTCGCCGGCGAAGTAGACCACGTCGTAGTTCTTCAAGATGCCGAGGTCGACGATGTCGTCTTCCGTGATCACGTCGGCGGCGTGGCCGGCGTTCAGCACGGAGAGGTACAGCATCTGCTGGTCCTTGCGGCCGATGATCTGGTTCAGTTGGGCCGGGGCGTTCTTGCTGTCCTTGGCGAACACGTCCTTCTCTTTGGGGACCATGAGCCGACTCTCGTTGAAGTCGTTCGCCTTGCCGGTGACGACTGCCACGCGGGGCGGGCGCACGGTGCCGCCGACTTGGATCTTCTCGACCTCGGCCGTGTCGTAGATGGCCTCGGACAGCGTGCGGAAGGTCTCGGGGTACGTCCAGCCGACGTAGTTCTCGGTGAACCGCTCGGCCGGGGCGACCCAGAAGTTGTCGATGTGCCGGGCGCCGTAGCCGACGCTCAGGAGCATGCCCCGGCGCAGGAAGCCCGGCTCCTGGCCGGGGGCGTGCGGCATGATGTACATGTGGATCGGCTGCTTGTGGTACTTCACCCCGCAGCGGACTTGGGCCATCTGCCACGACGCGATCTGCGGGACTTCCGGCACGCTGAACACGTAATCCTCGGCCCACATCATGCCCATGCCGGCGTGTTTGAAGATGTCCACCCACTGGAACACCGGGCCGTAGAACAGGGCGAGGTGGTGCGGGGAGTAGTTGGCCCCGGTGAGGACGTGCGGCCCGATCTCCTTCTTGGCCAGTTCCGTCATCGCCCGGTAGTCCGCGAAGCGTTCTTCCTCGTTGAACAGGTTCGAGTACCACACGAGCCGGCCGTCGCCGGTCTCGGCCAGCGCGGCGGCCGCCGGGTCCACGCCGAGGTCGGCCTTGGTGACGCCCTTGGCCGCCAGCCACGCGCGGAACTTCGCCTGCAACTTCGGGTCCTGGAAGTTGATGCGGCCGAGGCTGATCTCGTCCCCGAAGCTGAGGACGCGCAGGCGGTCCTTCTCCTTGAGTTGCTTGGCGAAGGCCGTGATCTCGGCCAAGCTGCCGGCGTGGGCGTGCAAGTTGCTGACGTGGGCCTGCGGGTACTTGGCCGGCAGGACCGTGTTGTACCCCATCGCGGACTTCAAATCGAACACCCAGCCTTCCGGGCCGTTGAACGCGCCGTAGAAGAGGATGTCCTTCGCCTTCTGGCCGCCGTTGGCTTTGCGCCAGTTCTTGCTGTCGGCCAAGAGGGCCGTGGCGTGTTCCTTGGCGGTCTTCACGCGGGACTTCGCGTTCCAGGTGATGTCGATGGGCACGACGGCCGTGCCGCCGTCGGCGGCGGTGAAGTCGCCGACGACTTGCGCCCCGGCCGCATCCCGGGCGAACTGGACGGCGAATTCCTTGGCGCCGGGCAAGTTGAGCGTCAGCCCCTCGTCGTGGACGAGTCGGCAGAACGGCCCGATGTTCTCCCACGCCGACCACGCCCCGGCGGCCACCGGCTGGGCCGGGATCTTCGTCGTCGCGCTGCCGTAGTTCGGCTGGAAGTGCCCGGCCCGCGTGACGGTCATTTGTCCCGGCGCGGCCGCCGCGTTCTTGAACCGCACGTACAGCGGCGTGGCCGCGAGGGCTTCGAACAAGAACGGCGAGCCGACGCCCATCGGCTTGAAGCCCTGGTAGGTGTTCCCCGGCTCGGTGGTCAGGAGGATGAAGTCGATGAAGCGGTCGCCGGCCGGCTTCGGGTTGGCGACCGCCGTCAGCCGTAACTCGGCCGGCCCGGCGGCGAGATCGACCGTGCCGGGCGCGCCCTCGGCCGCGTCGTGGTCCACGCCCCACGGCCACCACAGTTCGTCGCTCTCGCCGGAGAAGCTCCACAGCCGGTCGGTCCCCTTCTTGCCGAAGGTGTGCGAAAACACCGCCTTGCCGTTCTGGACGACTTCCAGCTTGTGCAGGTAGTTGAAGTACGGCGGCGCCTGGTACTTGCTCCACACCCGGTACTTCCCGGCCTTGGCCACGGAAATCGGGTGCGAGGCCGTCACGCCGACGGCGTCCGCCTTCGCCCCGAGGCACCCGCCCTGGGACATCCACATGCCGCCGTAGGTGTGACTGCCGTAACTGTCCTGCTGGTGCGTCGCCCCCCAGCCGCCGGCCTCCTTGGGGGTGAACTTCTCCCCCTCGGCGACGATGATGTCGGCGCGGGCGGCGAGCGGGGCGGCGAGCGGGGCGGCGAGCAGGAGCAGGAGCGGGAGGAGTTTCACGGGTGTGGCCTCGGTGGCGGGTGAGAGGGGTGATTGTAAGAGTGGACAGTGAAGGCGACCAAGCCCCGTCTTGTAAGCCGCGACGCGGAGGCTTTGCGGAGAGGAGCGCGTTCAGAGACTGTCACCCATATCCGCGGTCGTTAGGCATCGGTGACGGCCGCTGAACGCGCTGCTCTCCGCAAAGCCTCCGCGTCGCGGCTTACAAAACGGGTAGTTGCCGCCGACGTGCGGTTCCGATTACTCCCCGTACACCACCCGCCTCACGTCCGGCGGCAGCAGGCTCGGGTTGGGAAGCGCCCGGACGAAATGCGCCACATCCCACGTCTGCTGTTCCGTCAGTGTGGCGGCGGCGGGCATGTTGGACGGGCCGATGCCGCCGCGGACGCGGCGGTAGATGTCCTCGCGGCTCGCCCCCCCCTTGCGCTTGTGGTCGGTCAGGTCGGCGGGGACGACGCGGAAGCCCCAGACGTTGTCCTGCGGCTTGCCCCGGCGGCCGTAGTCGCCGTGACAGGCCACGCACCCGGCCCCTTTCGCGTCCAGGAACAGGTCGCGGCCGCGGCGAATGCTCGCGGCCATCTCCGGGGAGTCGTCTGTCACATCGGGAGCGAGGACCGGCATCACGTCCGTCTGGGCGGCGGCCCACGCCTTTAACTCCTTCGCCAGCACGGCGGCGGCGTCCGCGGGAACGCTTTCCTCCAGCGCGGCCTCGCCCCCCTTCGCCAGCGTGCGGAGCAGGTCGTACTCCGCCTTGCCGCGTAGGCTGAGGTACTGCACGTAGTCGGTCAGCAGGTCGCGGTCTTCTTCTGGGATCAGGCGGAACGGCGGCATCGCGGTCGTCGGGATGCCGTTGGCGATCACCCGGCCCAAGTCGGCCCGCGTCGGCTTGCGGGCGGCGGCGCCGGTGGTCGAGACGAACTTGAAGACCCCTTGGCGGTAGTCACGCGGGTACGGGGAGATCGCCATGGCCGTCGGCCCGCGGCCGTCCCCGGTCAGGCCGTGGCACTGCAAGCAGTGGCGGCGGTACAGTTGGCTGCCGGCGAGCAACCGCTCGGCCGTAAAGGGGGCGTGGCCGTCGGCCTTCACCGCCGGGGCCGCCGGCGTACCGAAGAGGTCCGCCAGCGCGGCCTGCACCTCGGCCCGCAAGTCGGCGGGGATTGTCGCGGGGTCGTAGGCCCGGCCGCCGAGGGCGTTGATGCGGCGGATGGGCGCCTCCATGTCGGCGACCTTCTCCGGCTCGTCGGCGAACGTCGTCGGCAGTCGGTCCACGACCCAGTCGGCGCGCGGCGGGTAGGCCAGCGTCTCCGGGTAGGCGTCCGCGTCCCCGGCCCGGCAGCCGCGGCAGCCGGCCAGCGCCAAACAAAAAAGGGCCGGCCACGCCGACCCTTTCAGGGCGTCTCGCAGTCGGCGCGGCATCACAGGCCCCCGCGGTGCCTCGTCAGGAAGTCGGACAGCGGCAGGGCGAACAGGAGGATCATCACGAAGAACGCCGACCCGAACGTCAGCCACGTCATCTGGTCGGACTTCTTCAAGTGCATCCAGTAGTAGGCGACGAACGACACTTGGATCACCGAGATCAGCATGTGGACGTAGAGGGACTTGTCCCCCAAGCCCATCATGGACGCGGCGATGGTGGCGAACAGCCCGGCCAGCACGACGAAGAAGACCATGTAGATCTGCCCCGGCGGGTCGAGGTCTTTGGTCGGGTAGTCCACGTCCTTCTTGCCGTAGTCGGGCACGTACGGGATTTTTTCCGGCTCAGCCATGTCGTCGTCTCCAAAGTCAGCCCGTAAAGCCCACGGACGGCCGTCCGTGGGCTTCGCCCAAAGTCAAAACCCCAACTGGTGCACCGTGTGCGGCCCGGCCAGGTACAGCAGGGGCATGATGAACAGCCAGATGCCGTCCACCAAGTGCCAGTACAGGCTCGTCGTCTCCAAGGCGACGTACTTGTCCGGCGTCAACGTCCGCCGCAGCGCCCGGACGTACAGGTACGTCACGATGCCGATGCCGATGATGAGGTGGATGCCGTGGATGCCGGTCATCGCGTAGTAGAAGAACAGGAAGATCTTCACCCGGTCGGGGGAGACGCCCTCGTGCTCCCACACGTCGAGCATCGGCTTGTCGTGGCCGTGCAGCGTCTCGTGGCCGAAGTTGTTGGCCCACGGGACCAGCCCCTCGTGGTAGTCCGTCGCGTACTCGTAGGCCTTCAGGCCCATGAACGCGGTCCCCAGCAGGGCGGTCGCCAACAGGTTCCGCCGCAGGGCGGCGTTGTTGTCGGTCTGGCACGCCCGGATGGCGAACGTGATGGTCATGCTGCTCACCAGCAGGAACACCGAGTTGATGCCGGCGATGGTGACGTTCAGCAGGCTGCTGACGGCGGCGAAGTCCCGCGCGTACCAGTTCCGGTACACGGTGTACGCGAGGAACACGCCGGCGAAGAACAGGATTTCCGTGGCGAGGAACATCCACATGCCGAGGCGCTCGGCCCCGCGCTGCTGTTCAATGTCCTCGAAATGCCCGTGGAGGGCGCCCACTCTAGCGGACATCGGCCTTCTCCCCGGTTTGCGTCAGGTTCAAGGAATACTCGTACGGGGCCGCGACCACCTTCGGCGTGGCGTCGAAGTTGTGCGTGATCGGCGGGCTGGGGATGGCCCACTCCAGCCCGGTCGCCCCCCACGGGTTCGGCCCGGCCTTCTTGCCGTTGACCAGGGACACCACCAAGTAAACGGCCGTCGTCACGAACCCGGCCAGTTGAATGGTGTACCCGGCCGTGGACAGCACGTTGAACACGCGGAACTCCGGCGGGTAGTTCGGGTACCGCCGCGGCATCCCGTGGAGACCCAAATAGAACTGCGGCATGAAGGTCAGGATGTACCCGATGATGATGACGATGGCGGCGGCCCGGCTCCAGAAGTCCGAGTACATCACGCCGAACATCTTCGGCCACCAGAAGTGCAGGGCCGACAGGAAGGCGATCACCATCCCCCCGACCATCACGAAGTGGAAGTGGGCCACCACGAAGTACGTGTCGTGCAGGTGGATGTCCGTCCCGAGCGTGGCGAGGAACAGCCCCGTCACCCCGCCGATGGTGAACAGCACCATGAACCCGAGGGCGTACACCATCGGGGCCTGGAACGTGATCGACCCGCGGTACAGCGTGCTGGTCCAGTTGAACATCTTGATGGCGCTCGGCACGGCGACCAGCATGGTCAGCAGGCTGAACAGCAGGGCCGCGTAGTAGCTGATGCCGGCGACGAACATGTGGTGGGCCCACACGATGAAGCCGACGACGGCGATGCCGACGGACGACCACGCGATGGCCTGGTACCCGAACACGTTCTTGCGGGAGAAGCACGTCAGCACTTCGCTGATGACGCCCATGCCCGGCAGGATCATGATGTACACGGCCGGGTGGGAGTAGAACCAGAACAGGTGCTGGAACAGGATCGGGTCGCCGCCGATGGCCGGGTCGAAGATGCCGACCGGGTTGCCGGTCCACCCCGTGGCCGTCTCGATCATGAGCAGGAACAGGGTGATGGCCAGCACGGGCGTCGCCAGCACTTGGATCAGGCTGGTGGCGTACGTGGCCCAGACGAACAGGGGCAGGCGGCCCCACGTCATGCCGGGGGCGCGCATCCGGTGGACGGTGATGATGATGTTCAGCCCGGTCATGATGGACGAGAACCCGGCGATGAACACGCCCATGACCCCCGGCACCACGTTCGAGTGGCTGGACCGGGAACTGTACGGCGGGTAGAGCGTCCACCCCGTGTCGATGCCGCCGGCCAGCAGCGCCCAGACGGCGAAGGCGGCCCCGAGCATCCACACGTACCACGACGCGAGGTTCAGCTTCGGGAAGGCCATGTCCTTCGCCCCGATCATGATGGGGACGAAGAAGTTCCCCATCACGCCCGGCACGGCCGGGATCAGCACGAAGAACAGCATCACGACGCCGTGGGCCGTGAACAGGCGGTTGTAGGTGTCGTTGTCCACCAAGGCCCCGGTCGGGGACACGAGGTTGAACCGCACCAGCCCGGCCAAGATGCCGCCGACGAGGAAGAAGCCGCAGATGGCCACCAGGTACATGACGCCGATGCGCTTGTGGTCGACCGTGAGGAGCCAACTGCGCCAGTCGTAGCCGTCGTGCAGGTAGCTCGGGGTGTCGCCGTGCGGGTGGCTGTCGTGGTGGTCGAGGGAGGCCCCGCCCGGGGTGTGTCCGTAGTCGGCGCTCATTAGTTATTGTCTCCGGAGGTCGACTTCGGGCCGGCCGGGGTCTTCGGGGTCTCGTCCGCGGCCGGGCCGGTGTTGCCGCCGATGGGCGGGACCCAATTCTGGGTCAGCCCCGGCGTCTCGCCCTTCCGCAGGGATTTGATGTACGCGATCACCTTCACCAAGTCGTCCTCCGAGATGGCGTTGTCGCCGGTCGTGCCGAAGGCGGGCATGATCGGCTCCCAGCCCTCGCGGACCTTGGCCCGCGGCCGGCGGATCGACTCCCGCAGGTAGTTGTCGTCGGCGACTTGGGCCGAGCCGCCCTTGAACGTCCGCCGGCTCTTGTACACGTCTTCCAACAGCGGGGCCCGCGGGTTCTCCGCGTTGTGGCACTGGATGCAGTTCAGCTTCATGAACAGTTGCCGGCCCTGGTGGGCGAGCGACCCGTCCACGGCGTTCTGGCCGGTCTTGTACGTCCCCTCCAGCCACGCCTCGTACTCGGCCTGCTCGACCACGCGGACCTTGCCGACCATCAGGCTGTGGTTGGTCCCGCAGTACTGGTTGCAGAAGATGTGGTACTCGCCGGTCTTGTTCGGCTTGTACCACGTCGAGGTGTACCGGCCGGGGACGGCGTCCATCTTGACGCGGAACGCGGGGATCCCGAAGGAGTGGATCACGTCCTCGGAGGTCAGGACGATCTTCACCGGCTTGTTCACCGGCAGGACCATCACGCCCTCGAATTGCCCCTGGCCGCCGATGTCCTTCGCGTAGTCGCCGGAGTTCGACCCGATGTTCACGCGCTGGCCGCCGGGGTACTGCACCTTCCACATCCACTGCTTGCCGACGACGTAGATTTCCGGGGCGTCGTCCGGGGCGTGCAGCGCCATGTTGTACACCCACGCCCCCCACGCGAACATGACGAGGAAGACGGCCAGCGGGGCGATCGTCCACAGCAGTTCGAGCCGGTGGGAGCCGACGATGCGCGGCGTCTGGACCGTCTCGCCCTCCTTGCGGCGGTAGACGACGCAGAAGCCGAGCATGGCCGCGTAGATGCCCAGGCTCACCGCGGTCGTGACGGCCGTGATGAACCAGAACAGGTTGTCGATGTGCCAGGCCATCTCGGTGGCCTGCTCGGGGAGGATCGTGGTCTGCAGGATCATATGGCGGGGTCCAGTTCAGTCTTCGGGCCAATCGAATTCCCGGCCGTCTCACGGAAGCGGCGGTTCCGGCGCGACCGGAACTCGCGGGTCACCACGAAGCCCAACGCCAGCATCGTCAATATGCCGCCGGCCTGCACGGCGCGCTTCACGTTGAAGGAATACTTCCCCGTGTGCGGGTTGTACCGGTAACAGGTGAGGAACGCCCGGTCGCTGGCGGTGCCGATCTGCCCCTCCCCGGCGTCCACGAGGGCCAGCCGCAAGGACTTCGCCGGGTCCTTCGCCACGTTGCCGTCCTCGTCGCGGTCGAAGTACTCGATGCCCGGCATGTACCGGGACACCACGCCCTCGGGCGTCACGATCATGATGCCGCTGGCGTGGTTGTACTCCTTGAGCATCTTGTCGAACTCGTACCGGAACCCGACGGCCGCCGTCAGCTCGTCGATGTTCTTCTTGTTCTTCGTGGTCAGGAACTTCCACCCCTCGTCGGCCTCCTTGCGGCCGTACTCGTTGACGAAGTGCCGCTTCTTGGCGAGGGCCAGCTCCGGCTGCTCCTTCGGGTCAAAGCTCACCGTCACGACGTTAAATTCCTTGCCGATCGTGTACTGCTTCAGCCGCTTGCTCGCGTCCAACACGCCGGCCAGCACCTCGCCGCACAGCATGGGGCAGCGGTAGTAGGCCAGTACGAGGATGCTCGGCTTGCCGCCGACGCAGTCCCGCAGCGTGACTTCGTTCTTGTTCTCGTCCGTGAACGTCAGGTCGAGCGGGATCTTGGCCCCGAGCTTCTGCTCGAACCCCACGTCGTGCTGCCGCCGGTCCGGGGCCTCCCCCTCGGCGGTCGGCAGACTCTGGGCGAGGGCCGGCCCGGAGAGGGCGGCCAGCGCCAGTAGGCTCAAGACACGGCGATGGGAGGACGACGACACGGAATAAGACTCCTGACGGACGACGACTCTCAACCCGGGGCGGAGGTTTTTACCTCACCCCCTAGCCCCCTCTCCGAAGCGGAGAGGGGGGACCAAACCAAGACGACTTTCGCTCACTTGCTCCCCTCTCCGCTTCGGAGAGGGGCCGGGGGTGAGGTCCGACAGGCGGGCGGCCGTCACCATTTTAGCTTCAGGGCCGCGCTCCTCTGCGCAAAGCCTCCGAGTCGCGGCTTCACTTCGGCTCCGCTTCCTTCTTCGGCTCCGCTTCCTTCTTCGCCGCCGGCTTCTTCACGTCCGGCTCGACGGCCCGGTGGCCGCCGTTGGACTCCTTCGGGCGGTCCCAGTCCGCGAACAGCGGCAGCGGCTTGGCGTCCGTCCCGGACGCCACCACGCCGCCGGCGATCAGGTCCATCGCCTTGTCGATCGGGATGGTGGTCTGGCCGGCCTTCGTCTTGTCGTACTTGGTCAGGCCGGCTTGGCGGTCGGCCCGCAAGTCTTCCGCGTGGTACCACGGCGGGTTCCCCTCCTTCTTCGGCAGGGTGGTCGTCCACTCGCTGGTGGCCATGACCGTCTTCTTGTCCTCGGCCAGCACGATTTCCGTCTGCTTCATCCCTTCGAGCCGCGGGGCGTTCACCTCGGCGGTCGGGTCCGTGGACGAGATGCGGGCCAGCCGCTCGTTCAGCGGGGCGCGGCCGCGCTCGGCCGCGTCCGGGAACGTGGACGGCTCGTGCTCGGCCGGGTCGAAAATGTTGTCGAAGATCAGCGTCGTGATCATGAACGCCACGATGCCCGTGGCGATCACCGCGAACGGCACCATCAGGATCGGCTTGACCGAGAACTTGTCCGGCTCGTACGGCAGGTTGTGCGTCGGGCCGTGGACGGTGAACTGGTCGCCGTGGGTGTCAATGCCCATGGTTGTAGACCTCCAAGATGTACCGCTCGCGGGTCGGGAGCAGCGGCCGCTTGATGAGTTGGCCCAAGAAGTACCAGACCCAGATGCCGCCGACGCCCACCCACGCCGCGATGTCCATCAGCCAGTACAAATGCACGTCCGCGTGGGACAGGCTCGGGTTGATCCACCAGAACACGTCCGTCGCGCACACAATGATTAAGCCGACGGCGATGAACCGCAGCGCCTTCGGATCGGACTTCACGTGCCGGAACAGCAGCAAGAGGAACGGCACGAAGAAGTGGAAGATCGTCATGAGGATCCCGTAGTACTGCCAGCCCCCGTTGACCCGCTTGAGGTAGTAGGGGATTTCTTCCGGCAGGTTGCCGATCCACATCAGCATGTACTGGGAGAAGTTGAAGTACGTCCACGCCAGCGTGAACGCCAGCAGCATGCTCCCCAAGTGGACCTGCTCCGTCGCCGGGAACAGCGTCTCGAAGTGCGGGTGCTTCTTGGCCTTCAGGTGCAGGATGACGAGCATGCCGAAGGCGTAGCTCATCACCGCCGCGTCGTCGAACATGATGACCGGGAACATGGAGGACGCGAACGTCTTCTCCAGGGACATCACCCAGTCCGACGCGATGACCGTCATGGACAGGGTGAAGACCACCAGGCCGACGCTGGCCGCGTACTTCTGCTTGTTGCGCACCCGGCGGGCGGCGTCCTCGTCCGGGTCGTTCTCGGCCCGGTCCGCGTTGCGGAGGACCCAGAAGATCGCGGCGCCGATGGCCCCGAACAGCAGCAGGCCGCGGATCACCGTGAACACCGGGTTCAGGTACTCCTTGACCTTGTTGTCCTCGTCAATTTCCAAGTTCGGCTTCACAACGGTGTGGCGGTGGAACGGGCCGTGGGCCTTCGCCTCCTCGGCCGGCTTGTCGCCGTCCTTGTGTTCGGCCGCGTGGTCGCCGGGGTGGTGGCCGGCCCACCAGTAGATGGAACTCTTGCCGGCGAACATCGTGGCGGCGACGGGGATGAACAGGACGAGGCCCAAGGCCCACGTCCGCATGTTCGCCTCCATCGGCCGGCGCATCAGAATGCCCCACCGGCCGCCGGTCACGTAGAAGATGCACTGGAAGAACAGGCTGCCCAAGCTCATGGACACCCAGAACACGAACGCCACCAAGTAGGCGGTCATGAACTGCTGGGCCTCGGCTTGGCCGACGGCCACGAGGATGCCCCCCAGCACGCCGAAGGCGACCAAGCCGGCGAAGCCGATCAGCAAGGCCTTCGAGCGGGCTCCGCCCAAGAGTTCCTGCCGGTACTCCGGCGTCTCTTGGAAAGCCGTCGTGTTCGCGGCGGCGTCGCTCATTTCCGGCCCCCCAGTTGATTCTCGACGTCCGCCCACTGCGCGGCGTTCAGCTTCAGCGCCCCGGCCTGGCCGGCGTTCTGGCTGACCATCAGGGCCTTGACGTAGGCGGCGACCCGCCAGCGGTCGGCCGGGGCGATTTGCGCGGCGTAGTCCGGCATGCCGCCGTACCCCTTGGTGATGATTTCGTAGATGTACCCGACCGGCACGTCGCGCAGGGCGAGCGGCTGGCCGTCGGCCCCCTTGACGCCGTAGAAGTTAAACCCGCGCGACCGCCCGTGCCTCGCGTCCTTGGCCAACAACTCCGGGTCGGCCGTCAGGTGGAAGCTCGGCGGGGCGAGGTAGCCGCGCTCCCAGATCTTGCCCCGGCCGTCGCCCAGCGGGCCGTGGCACGGGACGCAGTAAATCTGGTAGCGCTCCTGGCCGCGTTCCAAGTCCTTGCGGTCCACCTTGAAGGGGAACGCCGCGACGAAGTTCTCCGTCTTGTTCGGGATGCCGGCCCCGACCGTCATCGTGTTGCCGACGGTGCCGGGGATCGAGACGCTCTGCACCTTCTTGCCGTCGGCCGTCAGGCCGGTGCCGAGGGGGTCGTCGTCCAGAATCTGGGCGCGGTGGACGGTGCCGTCCTCGATGGGGCGGGAGGACCGCCGGTCCGGGTAGAAATCCGTCTCGGTGAGCGGGCGGTAACTGGGCGGGTGGGCCATGCGCTGCTCGCACGCGGTCAGCGTGAGCAGGGCGGCCAGCACGGCCCCGGCGCGGGCGACTCGGGGGAACGCAATCACGCGGGCACCTCCACCACGGACAGCGGCGACTGGGCGGCGAGGAGGGCCTTGGTGGCCTCCAAGTCGAACTTCGGGTCGGCGGCTTCCACGGCCAGGAAGAACCGGTCGCGGGAGCAGCGGGAGAAAATGTCGGCGTTGAACAGCGGGTGGTGCGGCCGCGGCAGCCCGCAGATGGCGACCAGCCCGAACACGCCGCTCAGGGCGCACGTCAGGATGCCCCCCTCGAAGGTGATCGGGATGAAGGACGGCCAGCTCTTGAGGAACTCGAACGCCTCCATGGACGCCCGGCCCCCGACGTTCACCGGGTAGTCGATCGCGTTCGCCCACCACTGCATCAGGAACGCGCTGGTGGCCCCGACGAGGCCGCCGCACAGCATGATGGTCGCCATCTCGGTCTTCACGAAGCCGAGGGCGTCGGCGATGCCGGCGACCGCGTACGGGGAGTACCCGTCGATCTTCGTGTACCCCTCCGCCCGGACCGCCTTGATGGCGGCGATGAGCGGGTCGGCCCGGTCGTACTCGGCCAAGAGGCCGTAAATCGTCGGCTCGGGTTCGTGGCTCATGGGGGCCCTTCCGCTATCGAGTGACCGTCTTGGCCGCCGGCGCTCTTCGGCAGCAGCTCACGCATTTCGGTGATCGAGATCATCGGCACGTACCGCACGAACAGCATGAAGAACGTGAAGAAGATCCCGAACGTCCCGAGGTACAGCATCCAGTCCCAAATCGTCGGGGCGTACCGGCCCCACATGGACGGCATGTACTCGCGGCTCAGGGTGATCACGATCACGTACCGCTCGAACCACATGCCGATCAGGACGATGATGCTGACGACGAACAGGATCGTCGGGTTCAGCCGCCACTTGCGGTGCCACAGCACCTGCGGGGCGACGAAGTTGCAGAAGATCAGCGTCCAGTAGCTCCACCCGTACGGGCCGAACATGCGCTCGTACGTCGTGGCGGTCTCGTACAGGCTGTGCGAGTACCACGCCATCCACGCCTCGGAGAAGTACCCGTAGCTCACGAGCAGGCCGGTGGCGAGCATCACCTTGGCGCAGTTGTCGATGTGCCAGTCGGTGATGAAGTCTTCCAGGTGGTACCACTTCCGCAGGGGCAGCGCGAGGACCAGCACCATCGCGAAGCCGGAGAAGATGGCCCCGATCACGAAGAACGGCGGGAAGATCGTCGCGTGCCACAGCGGCACGATGGACACGGCGAAGTCGAACGACACGATCGAGTGGACGGAGAACACGAGCGGCGTCGAGATGCCGGCGAGGATCAGGTACACCTTCTCGTACCGGCGCCAGTGGTAGGCCGACCCGCGCCAGCCGAGGGACAGCAGGCCGTAGATCCACTTCTGGACCTTGGTCGGGGCCGAGTCCCGCAGGACGCCGAAGTCGGGGATGAGGCCGACGTACCAGAAGATCACGGACACGGTGCCGTAGGTCGTCACGGCGAACACGTCCCACGCCAGCGGGCTGCGGAACTGCGGCCACATGGCGAAGTTGTTCGGGAACGGGAACAGCCAGTACGCCAGCCACGGCCGGCCCATGTGCAGCAGGGGGAACACCCCGGCGCACATGACCGCGAAGATCGTCATGGCCTCGGCGAAGCGGTTGATGCTCGTGCGCCAGCGCTGGTGCAGCAACAACAGGATCGCGGAGATTAGCGTGCCGGCGTGGCCGATGCCGATCCACCACACGAAGTTGATGATCGCGAAGCCCCACGCCACGGGGACGTTGATCCCCCAGATGCCCGTCCCGATCGTCAGCAGGTAGGTGACGGCGACGACGAACATGCCGGCGAGGGTGAACCCGATGCCGAAGACGATGTACCAGTTCTTCGGGTGCGGGCGGACGCACGTGGCGATCTCCCCGATCGCGTCGACGACGGACCCCATCGAGTGGTGTCCGCCGATGGCCGCGGGCAGCGGATCGACGTGCGGCGGGGCCGACGAATGACCGTGATGAACGGCGGTTGCCATCGGTGTCAGGCCCTCGTCTTTGAGTTAGGGTCCGGCATGTCGGGGTTCGGGTTGCGGATGGCCGCCAGGTACGTCGTCCGCGGCAGGGTGTTCAACTCGGCGAGCAGCCCGTAGTTGTTGGCCTGCGCCTTCTTCTTGTTCACCAGGCTGTTCGGGATCGACAGGTCGCCGAAGGTGATGGCCCCCGTCGGGCACGCCTGCTCGCAGGCGGTCTTGATCTCGCCGTCCTTGATGCCGCGGAACTGCCGCTCGGCCTCGATCTCGGCGGACCGGATGCGCTGCACGCAGTAGGTACACTTCTCCATGACGCCGCGCTCGCGGACGGTCACTTCCGGGTTCCGCATCAGCTTCAGCGTGTCCGTCTTCCAGTCCGCGAAGGTCAGGAAGTTGAACCGCCGGACCTTGTACGGGCAGTTGTTGGAGCAGTACCGCGTGCCGACGCAGCGGTTGTACACCATGTCGTTCAGGCCGTCCGTGCTGTGGACGGTCGCGGCCACCGGGCACACGACTTCGCACGGGGCCTTCTCGCACTGCTGGCACGGCACCGGCTGGAAGTGGGCCACCAAGTTGGCGGCGTCGTCCGGGTTCGGACCTTCGTAATACCGATCCACGCGGATCCAGTGCATCTCCCGGCCCTTGGTCACTTGGTTCTTGCCGACGACCGGGATGTTGTTCTCGGCCTGGCAGGCGATCAGGCACACGCTGCACCCGTTGCACTGCGTCAGGTCGATGGCCATCGCCCAGCGGCGGCCCACCTTGTTCGTGTCCGGGTACATCGTCAGCGGGACCAACCGCTTGTCGTGTTCCTCGTGTTCCGGCTTCTTCGCTTCGCCTTCGGACTTCGGGGCGGCGTGATCGTGCCCGTGGTCCGCGTGCTTGTGCTCGTTGCCGGGGAGCGTCTCGTCGATGGCCTGCCACTCGGGGCCGGCGACGGCGGGGACCTTGGCGAAGTTCGGGTTCTCGCGGTACTCTTCCAAGTACGCGGCCCGCGCCGGCCGGCGGCCTTCCATGCTGAAGTGCGACTGCGTGCAGGCGAGGATGTACTTCTCGCCGGTCGGCTTCAGGTCGGCCCCGGTCAGCGTGTCCGACGAACTGTCGCGGATCTTGTAGGCGTTGAAGCCGGTGTTGCCGATCTGCCCGGCCCGCTCCCGGCCGCTGCCGAGGTAGAGCGTGACCGAGTCGTCGGCGTGCATCGGCTGAATCCACACGGGGACGGTCAGCTTGCGGCCGTTGACCGTCAACTCGCCCATGCCGACTTCGGCCTTGCCGTGTTCGCCGCCCCCGCTTCGGACGATGCCGACGCCGAAGCCGAGGGCCGTCGCCGTCTTCGGGCTGACGATGGCGGCGTTGTCCCACGTCAGCTTGGTGATCGGCCGCGGCAGTTCTTGCAGCCAGCCGTTGTTGGCGAAGCGGCCGTCGAACAGGTTGGGGTCGGCCCGCAGGTTCAATTCCAGGCCGGAGCCGGGGGCCTTGTACGCCGGCACGTTGGTGACGGCCGCCGCCCGCGTGACGGTCGGGAAGGCGGAGCCGGGGACGACCCCGTCTTGCAGGACGTGTTGCCACCACGCGCCGAAGTCGGTCGCGGTGCCGTCCTTCGGCTGGTTCTGCCAAAAGGCCCGCACCAGTTCTTGGCCCGTCGTAAACGGCGCGTCCTTGGTCAGGCCGGCGACGAGTTCGAGGCAAGAGTGGCCGTGAAACAGCGGGGCGATCAGCGGTTGGCTGACGCTGACGGTGCCGTCGAAGGCCCGGCCGTCGCCCCACGTTTCGAGGTAGTGGGCCTCATTGACGTGGTAGTCGCTCTGCACGGCCGTCTCGTCCACGTGGGCGCCCATGTGGACCGACATCGGCACTTGCTTGAGGGCGTCCGGGAAGTTGAGGTCGGCCGGGCTGCTGTAGGCCGGGTTGACGCCGAGGATGAACAGCACGTCCACGGCCTTGGCGTTCATGTCCGCGACGAGCTTCTTGAACTCGGCGAGCTGGTTCGTGGCCTTGGCCTCGACCGGCCGCGTCAGCCGGACCGTTTCGCCGACGTTGCCGAGGACCGAGTTAATGTGGTGGGCGATGGCGTGGACGGCCGGCGGCTGGTGGTCGCCGACGACCACGACGCTCTTGCCTTTGGACGCCAGCAAGTCTTTCGCCAACGGGGCCAGCCACTTGGTGGCGTAGTCCGACAGCGCCCCGCCGGCCCCGGCGTCGGCGCCGACGGCCTTGGCCAAGGCCCGGGCGAACGACTCGATTTCCGAAGACTTCAGCGGCAGGCGGTGGTCGGCGACGGCCCCGGTCGGGGACAGCGTCGATTCCACGGCGTAGAGCCGGTTCATCTTCTCGGCGCTGGGCGGCACCATCGCCGCGTGGCCGTCCTTGTCCGTGCCGGCGACGGCCGTGACGCGGAGCGTGTTGAAGTCGCGGGCGTAGCGGACGCCGCCGACACCGCACCCCATGAAGTCGGAGTCGAGCGAGACGACGCGGGTCGCCTTGGTGAAGTCGTAAATCGCGTTGACGACGTCGCCGAACGCGAGGCGGGCGCCCTCGCGGACGTTGTCGCGGTTCACCGGCTCGTACTGGACCCACTGGGCGTCCGCGAATTGGGCGGTGAACTTGCCGATGGCGTCGGCGAGGGTCGGGGAGCCAACCGTCTCCGTCAGCACGCGGACGCGGGCCGACCGCGGCAGTTTGGCGCGGAGTTGGGAGAGGGCCGTCTCCCACGCGACTTCCTCGCCGGTCTTGCCGTTGATAATGCTGCGGGAGCGGTCCGGGTCGTACAGGTTCAGCAGGGAAGCCTGCATGAACACGTCCGACGAGCCGAGGCTGCCGGGGTGGGACGGGTTGCCCTCGACCTTGACCGGCCGGCCCTCGCGGCTCTTGGCCAGCACGCCGGTCGTCACGCCCTGGTGCGTGTAGCCGGTGGCGAAGAACAGCGGCACGCCGGGCGTGAGTTGGTCGGGCTGCTTGACGTACGGGTAAATCCGCTCTTTCGACGCGGGCCGCGGCGAGCAGCCGATGCCCGCGAGGGCGACGGAGGCGGCCGAGAGCGTGAGGAACGTGCGCCGGCTCACGGGGTCGCCCCACGCGGTGGCGTCTTCCGGGAATTCGCGGCCGAGCATTTCCGTGAACGCGGGCGTGTCGGCGAAGTCCTCGAGGCCGAGCCACAAGTCGTCGCCGTTGCCGCCGGCCGCGGGGGGGGTGTCGGTCTGGTCAGTTCGCAGGGCCATCGGTCCCTCAATGCGGTGGGTTAGCGGTGGCAAATGGAGCAACTGGTCAGGGTCAGGGCGTCGCGCACGTGGTACTTGTCCTTCATCAGCTTCCCGAGCTCGGCCTGCGTGTACGGCTTGCCGGTGTCCGGGTTCTTCTTCTCGCCCGTCTCGGGGTTCGCGTAGTCCGCGGGCTTGAACGTCATGCTCGTGATTTCACTCGTGGGCCGCAGGTTCGGCTCCGGGTTGCGGTGGCACTTGATGCACCACTCCATCAGGAGGGACTTGGTCTGGTACGTCAGCGGCATCTGGTCGATCTGGCCGTGGCAGGCCACGCACCCGACGCCCTTGGCGACGTGGATGGAGTGGTTGAAGTACACGTAGTCCGGCAGGTTGTGGACGCGCTCCCACGGGATGGACTTGTTCTGCTTGTAGCTCTCGCGGACCGGGTTGAGCATCTCGGACCCGGCCCAGATCTGCTGGTGGCAGTTCATGCAGGTCTTGGTGGGGGGGACGTTGGCGAACGACGACGACTCGACCGACGTGTGGCAGTACCGGCAGTCGATGCCGAGCTGGCCGACGTGGTGCATGTGGCTGAACGGCACGGGCTGGTCGACGGTCTCGCCGCGGCCGGTGATGTACCCGGAGCGGTAGACGACCGACCCGGTGACGGCCGACGCCATGAACAGCAGCGGCAGCCCGAACACCACGATGCGGGACACCGCGTTCATGCTGCGGTGGAATACCTGGGCCATCGATCAGTTCCCCATGAGCCGGGTGGTTTACAGTTCCAGGAACGCGAGGTTGGCGTACTTCGCGGCGACCAGGGCGGCGTTCGTGGACAGGACCGCGAGGGCGATGGCCCCGAGCGGGTAGTACAGCCCGCGCTCCTTGGTGCGGATGCCCATGGCGATGCTACTGACGGCCATGACGGTCGCGGCGCCGGCGACGAGGAACCCGAACGGGATCCACCACCAGACGAGGAACGCGAAAAAGCTCATGCCGAGCGACCCCACCGCCAACCCGCGGATGATGTGGTGGACTTCGGTCGTCTCGATGAGGGCGGACTCGGGACCCTTCATGCGTCGTCGGCGCTCCGATATGCCGCCGCGTGGGCGGACCCTGTTCAACCGTGAAACCGGCCGCGGGATTAACGCGAAAGGCTCCGCGGCCGCGCGGGCCGTGAAATCGGCGGCCCCGCCCGGCGTCAGCGAAGACGTATTTTGGATGATGGCCCGGCGAAAGCTAGATGGCCGCGCCGAAAAAAGGCGGAAAAGCGCGCCGCGGCGCAGGACGGCGAAAACGCCGGCCCCGACGTCGGGAAACTTGAGCGAAAGGTGTTGTCAGGTGTAAGAATTGTCCGTAGAACGAGCGGCCGCGCCGGGGCGGGCGGCCGGGTCACTTCTTCGGCGATTGCGGGATGGACTTCACCTCGAAGTCCACGTTCTCCTGCCGGCCGGGCTTCACGTCGGCCGTCAGCGTGGTCTGCGTGTTGTACTCCTGCCGGATCATCGACTCGCGGGCCGCCGCCCCCATGAGCGGGTCGAGCTTGGCGGTCGGCCGGGAGGCGCTGATGCGGACTTTTTTGGGGCCGGGCAGGGCGGTGACGGCGTACTTGCCGTCCTTGATCGGCCCGGCCGCCGGCGTCGTCTTGCCGTCGGCCGCCTCGAAAATAATCTCCCCCTCCGGCAGGGGCTTGCCGTCGATCAGCACGGTCCCGGACACTTCGGATGTCCCGTCGCCGCACCCGGGGAGGGAAACAAGGGCCGCGCCGAGGGCGAGGGCGGCCGTGAACGCGCGCAGGCGCATGGGTCGTCTCCGGGGCGGGGGGTTAGTTGGGGACGGCCGTTTCGCCGCCGTTGCGGGTGCCGAAGTTCAGCCACGCCGTCGGGTCCACGGAGTTGCGGACGAACCGGACGGACCCGTCCCCGAGGCACACGTTGACGCCGCCCGTGTGCCGGCTGCGGGCTAGGATGAAGGCGTTGTCAATGGACTGGCTCCCGCACGGCGCGCCGGGAATGGCTTGGCAGTACCCCTGCGGGTTGTCCCCAACGGAGCTGTTCGGCGGGTATAGCGTGGAAAACGACATGCCGGTGTGGATCGAATTCCAGACCCGGCCGCGGACGTCGTGGTTGCCGCCCACGTCCGGGGACAGCAGGATTTCGGACACCATCGCCGTGTTGCTCAGGCCGTCCGTCACGGTGCCGAGCGCCACCGCGGACTTGCCGTACAGCATGCCGTTGAGATTCGTGCCATTCGTGCCGCCCACCGTCGCCTGTTGGCTACCGTGACAGCCCACATAGTTCGAGTGCCACCCCTGCGAATTCCCGGGGACGGTCCCCAGCTTCCCGCCGTTCGGGTCGGACGGGCACTGGAGGCTCGGGATCTTGAACACGGCGAACGGCGTGTTGCAGGTGTGCGTGCTCGGGGCGACGAGGAACGCCTGGACCGTCTTGTACAGGTTGTCCTGTTCCATGAACGCCAGCGTCGGGTTGACCCAGCAGGACCGGTCGAAGTCCCGCACGGTCGGGTCGCCGTACCAGTTGCTGTAGTAGTACCCGTAGGGTTGGCCGGCCGGCAGCGTGCCGAACGTGTCGTTGTGGTTGTGCAGGCCCAGCCCGACCTGCTTCATGTTGTTGGAGCACTTCATGCGGTTGGCCGCCTCGCGGATCTTCTGGACCGCCGGCAGCAACAACCCGATCAGGATGGCGATGATCGCAATCACCACCAGTAGCTCTATGAGTGTAAACCCGTGACGCCGACGCATGGCCATCCTCCGAAAATAGAGAGGGATGTGATGAATTGAAATGACCCCATCAGCGTACACCGCCGGCGGCGACCGTGCAAGGAAGTAGGGGGCCGCGATTCGTGTTTGCCGGCCCGGCGCATAGACTCACTCGGTCGCCCCGGCCCCTCCCCGCGAGACGCACCCATGCCGCGCCGCTTTTTATTGTTCTTGTTCCTCGTCGCCGCCCCGGCCGCCGCGGAGGAGCCGAAAAAGGCCGCCCCCAATCCCATCGTCGGGATCTGGCTCGGGACGCTGAAGGTCGGCCCCATCGAGTTGCGGCTCGGCTTCCACATCGCCGCGGACACGGACGGCAAACTCTCCGCCAAGTTCGACAGCCTCGACCAGGGGGCGATGAATTTGCCCGTCGAGACCGTCACCTTCGAGAAGAACACGCTCACGCTCACGCTGCCGCCGTTCAAGATCGGCTACGTCGGCGAGTTGCAGGCCGACAACGAGACGATCAAGGGGGAGTTCACGCAGGCCGGGAAAACCGCGATGGAGTTGAAGCGCGTCGAGAAGATGCCGTCCATGAACCGGCCGCAGCACCCGAAGAAGCCGTACCCGTACACCGAGTCGGACGTCACGTTCGACAGCAAGGCCGCCGGCGTGAAACTCGCGGGCACGCTGACGGCGCCGACGGGGGACGGCCCCTTCCCGGCCGTCGTCCTCATCAGCGGGTCCGGCCCGCAAGACCGGGACGAGACGCTGATGAGCCACAAGCCCTTCCTGGTGATCGCCGACCACCTGACCCGGCACGGCGTCGCCGTCCTGCGGTTCGACGACCGCGGCGTCGGCAAGTCCACGGGCGACCACGCGAAGGCCACCAGCGAGGACTTCGCCGAAGACGCGGCCGGGGCCGTCGCCTTTTTGAAGACGCGCAAGGAGATCGGCAAGGTCGGCCTGATGGGGCACAGCGAGGGGGGCCTGATCGCCCCGATGGTGGCCGTCAAGACCGCGGACGTGGCGTTCATCGTCCTGCTGGCCGGCCCGGGCCTGGCGGGGGACGAGATCCTGTTCTCACAGTCGGCGGCCATCCTGAAAGGGGCCGGCAAGACGGCCGAGGACTTGAAGCGGTCGCGGGCCGTCCAAGACAAGCTGTTCGCGATGGTGAAGAAGGACGCCTCCGCCGAGGACATCCTGAAGGAAGCCGACGCGATGTTGGAGACGTTCCCGGAGACGGACCGCACGGAGTTCCGCGAGGGCGGCGGCAAGGCCCGCATCGGCCTGCTGACGTCGCCGTGGTACCGGGCGTTCATCAAGTACGACCCGCGGCCGGCGCTGCGGCAGGTGAAATGCCCGGTGCTGGCCGTCAACGGAGAACTGGACATCCAAGTGCTGCCGAAGGAGAACCTCGCCGAGATCGAGAAGGCGCTGAAGGACGGCAAGAACCCAGACTTCACCATTCAGGAGTTCCCGAAGCTCAACCACCTCTTCCAGACCGCCAAGACCGGCATGGTGAGCGAGTACGGCCACATTGAAGAGACGTTCGCCCCCGCCGTGCTGGAGGCGGTGACGGCGTGGATTTTGAAGCGGGGGAAGTGAGAAATGATTGCTCTGGAAACTTGATTCGGCAAATCGGCCCCAATTGTGAAGGCCTGCCAACTTCTCTGCCATTGCGCGCGACCGATTTGCCCAATTCCCGGCAATCCGCGCGGTTCGGGATAGCGACCGACTCACGGCCAAACTATCCGACTGTAATTCAGCGTTTCGCCTTGTCGCCGGGCGGTGCGGTCGCCGACAAGTCAAAGTCGAACGGCGGGTTGTCGCCGGCCTTCACCTCGACGTGCAGGCGGCTGGTGGCCGTCGCGTGGTAGCGGGGCGGGATCTTGACCGCACTCACTTTCCGCGGCGGCGGGGGCGGCTTGCCGGGCACGAGAACGTCGTCGGCGCCGGTCATCACGCCGCCGGGCGTGATCGCCACGTCGTAGGCGCCGACCGGGAGGCCGTGGCCTTCGTGCGTTTTGAATTCGTACGTCCCGTCTTCATTGAGCGGGCACGTCACCGCGACGCCGGCCGCCTTGTTCTCGAAGATGACCGTGCCGGCCGTCACCGGGGCGGTTCCCACGGTGACCCGGCCGCGGACGGGGCCGCGGGCGGCCGGGGCCGAACAGCCGGCCGTCAGGAGCAGGCCCGCGGCGAGGGCCGGAAAAAATACGGCGCGCATGGTCAGAAGTCCGTCGTCTTGCCGTCGTCCCTGTTGCACAAATTATAGAGCATCTGGACGGGCATGGAATCCTTCAGGAACCGCACCGACCCGTCCCCAAGGAGGCCCATGATGCCGCCGGTGTGGACGGATTGCAGCGGCCGGTTCTGGCCGTAGTAGGTGCTGTTGACGCCGACGTTTTCCCACGTCTTGTTGTTGATCGCGTACCGGACGGCGGTGAGGTTCCAGTTCCGGTTCTCCCCGGCCCCGCCCGGCCCCATCGAGACGCCGTGGCCGAAGTCGCTGCGGCAGTCCTGCTTGCCCCCGGCCGCGTCCTTGCAGTAGTCCGACTGCTCGCCGACCATGAGGGTGTTGGACGTGCCGTCCGCCAGGTCACTCATGCGCCGGGACTCGTGGGAGACCAGCGCGCCCCCCTTGGAGACGATGCCGGTCCCGTAGTGCGGCGTTACCATTTGGCCGTCTTGGTTGTTGGCCGTCAAGTGGTCGACCGCCCCGGAGATGCCGACGTAGGTCGTGGACATGACCCCGGCCCCGGGCGTCGAGCCGACGAGAACCCACTTCGGCAGCGGGGAAGACGGGCAGGCGTACATCGAGAACTGCTTGCTGCTCAACAGGGCGGCGTTGACGGGGTTGTACGAGTTGTAAACCAGTCCGGTGTGCCCGGTGGCGGCCCCGGTCTTGTCGAACTGCTTAAAGACGTTGTCCTGCTCGATGTAGGGCAGCAGCAGGATCCAGAACGAGTGGCCGTACCCGCCGGCCGGGGACTGCGTCCCCCCCTTGGGGAACTCGCCGACGGTGTCGTGGTGGTTGTGCAGCGCGAGGCCGATCTGCTTCAGGTTGTTGGAGCACTTCATCCGGTTGGCGGCCTCGCGGATCTTCTGGACGGCCGGCAACAGCAGGCCGATCAGGATGGCGATGATGGCGATCACCACCAGCAACTCAATGAGGGTAAACCCTCGACGGCGACGCATGGGAGACTCCCGAAAAAAGGACTGGATGAGGGCGGGAAGCCCGGCGGGTGTCCGAACCGATGGAATGGAAGAATGACTTCGCCGACGGGTAAGACTTACGGTAACACTTGGCCGCGGGGGAAGCAACGGGAATACTGGTGTTTTGACGCCGTCACGGTGTCTGTGCAAAAGGGCTTTCTCCCCTAGTTTACACGGGATGGTCAGGCGGGAGTACGGGCGATGGCTTGGCTATTGTTTTTAGATGAGAGCGGGCACGACCACAAGCAGATGCCTTATGAAGTGCGGGGCGGCATCGCCTTGCTCGACGCTGAACTTTGGCCGTTTACGCGGGCGGTGCGGCAGTTGGAACGGGTCGCGTTCGGGTGTTCGCTTGCCGAATTCCAGAAGGAATTGAAAGGCAGCACTCTGCTTGACAGGAAGAGGTTTAAATTCGCCAACCAAGCCCCGCCAATGGAGGCGCCCGAGCGGCAAAAGCATAGCCGGGCGTTTCTCACCAAGGGGTTGCAAAAGGTCAATCCGACCAGCCGTGAGTTCTGCGCCTACGGCCAAGCGTGCCTCGAGATGGCGCGCGGCATCTTCCAATTGCTTCGCGACCACAAGGCCGTTCTGTTCGCGAGCATGATTCCGCGCGGGACGGGCCGGTCCCCCGGCGAGGTGGCCGAGGCGTTTCTGCGGAAAGACCAATGTTTCTTGCTCGAGCGATTCTTTTACCACTTGGAGCGTGAGAAGCAGAGTGGCTTGCTGGTGATGGACGAAGTGGAGAAGAAGGCCGACCGGAAGTTCGTCCGACAAATGGAAGCGTACTTCGTCCGCACGAACCCAGGCCGCTACCGGACGAAGTGGATCGTGCCGACGCCGTTCTTCGTCGCCTCCGACATGGCCTACCCCGTTCAGGCGGCGGACCTCTGCATCTACTGCATCAATTGGGCGTTTCGATTGCCGGGCCAAGGCATGACCGAACCGGTCCGGGAGGAGATTCGCGACGAGTTTTTCGACTGGCTGCGAAGCTTACAGTTTCACGGCGATGGTTACCGCGACGGGCACGTTTTTGAAAGTTGGGGGATCTGTTACGTTCCAAACCCGTGTGGGAAAGGGAGGGAAGTCAATGAAGGTGCGTAAAAAAAGAGACAACGCTTTTGAAGCCACCCATCCGGGCAACCTCTATGCCGAGTCTCCAATAGAACTATACGCTTGGGGGCCGTAACGGTCAACGCCTTCGTCCTCGATTAAGCCCAATCGAAGATGTCACCATATCATCTTCACCACCTCCCCGCCGTTTCCCAAGGTGGCTGTGTCATGTCTCGCTTTGCTCTCCTTTTAGGTCTCCTCATCGTCGGCGCCGCGGCCGCGGACGACGACTTGGCGAAGAAGCTCGCCGGCGTCACGTTCGACCATTACGCGCAAGCCCCCGGGTACTCCGAGGGGCCGACGTGGCGCGGCGGCGAAGTCTTCTTTTGCAGCGGGGCGTTGCTTCGCGTGGACGCCCAGAAGGGGGTCTTCAAGTATCTGGAGATCAACCCGGCGGGGACGGTCCTGCTGGCGAACGGCCATTTGCTGATCGCGGACAACAAGTACAAGGCGATTCTGGACGTGTCCCCCGGCGGCACGGTCGGCGTCGTGGCCGACGAGGTGAACCGGCAGCCGTTGCGCGGCCTGAACGACCTGACCGTGGACGCCAAGGGCAACGTCTACTGGACCGACCCGGAAGGCTCGACGGCGGCGAACCCGGTCGGCGACCTGTACCGCGTCACCCCGGCCGGCCGCGTGGACAAGATCGGCGGCGGCCTGGCGTTCCCCAACGGGCTGGACGTGGACCCGGCCGGCAAGTTCCTCTACGTGATCGAGTCGCAGACCAAGAAAATCCTGCGCTACGCCCTGCCCGACGGCGGCCCGCTCGGCAAGCCGGAACTCTTCTACGACCTCGGCGGTTCCGGCGGCGACGGCTGCGCCTTCGACGCGGCCGGCAACCTGTGGGTCGCCGACTTCCACCGCCCGGACACCGGCAAGGGCCAAATCACCGTGCTGAGTCCCGAGGGAAAGCCGCTGGCCCACCTGCCCGTGCCGGCCAAGGTCGTCAGTAACATCGCCTTTGGCGGCAAAGACCACGACGAAATCTTCTGCACCACCGGCGACCCGCCCGGCGTCTTCCACGCCAAGGTCGGCGTGAAAGGCTTCGCCGGCCATCTGGGCAAGCCGATGGTGATTACGCGGACGCTGAACGTGGTGCCGATGAAGTCGCACCCGGACGCGGACACATTGCGGAAACTGTTGAAGGACGCGGACGAAAAGGATGTCTCCTCGATCACAACATTGATCGACAAAGACCTGACGGACAAAGTCATCGAAGTCCAGGAGGGCGAGTTTCGACGCACGCTCATCCAGCGGAAAAATCATCGCGAACTCCTCGCTGAGATCAAACGCCTCGGCGGCAAAGTGTCGACGGAAGTCTTCGCGCCGAAGTGGTTGCGCGAGATCACTGGCGATGATGCATTGACGATGTTCGCCCGCATCGTCGAAATCGACCTCAACGAGCGCACCGACGGCCACAAGGAACCGGTCCCCAAGCGGCTCGACGACCGCGTGACGGACGATTGGCTAAAGAAACTCGCCGGTCAGACCGAGTTACGGAACTTGCAACTCTCCGGGACGGCCGTCACCGGCAAGGGCCTTGTTCACCTGAAGGACTTGAAGAACCTCGAACGGCTCAACGTGTGCCTGACGGCGGTGAGCGACGACGGCTTCGAGCATCTGGCCGGGCTGACCCAGATGCGCCGCATGACGGTGTGCGCCTCGCAAGTCACGGGGAGCGGTTTCAAGCGCCTCACCGGCATGAAAGACTTGGAGTCGATCAACCTGCACTCCTCCCCCGCCAGCGACGCCGGGCTGGAAGCCATCGGCAAGTTCACGAGCTTGAAGCGGCTGGAGATCGTCCACACCAAGGTGACGGACGCCGGCCTGAAACACATCGCCGGCTTGGTGAACCTGCGGCAACTGCACATTCACGGCCCCGAGACGACCGAGAACGGCCTGCCGTTCATCGCGGAGTTGAAGAACCTCGAAACCCTCGACATCTACGACAAGGCCGCCAGCAACGCCACGCTGGAACAAGTCGCCAAGTTGCCGAACTTGCGGTCGCTGATGCTTGTCAACGGGCCGTTTGATGAGGTAGGGTTAACGCACTTGACCAAGCTGACGACGCTGGAAGAGTTGACCATCGAATCGCCGAAGATCACGGCGGCGAACCTGGCGCCGTTCGCCGCGGTACGGGTGGTGCGGTTGAACGGGAAGAGCGTGAAGCCGTAACGCGAAGTCTTCGGGTTCATACGGTCTTGGGCGAGCGGCTGAAACTACGGGTCAAGGTCTTTGCCTTCGTTGGAGTCCCGGCTTCAGCCGGTCTTCGGCGGGAGCCGTCACCATCCAGGCACAGGCGTTTTCATGCGGGAAGCTCTGAAGACCGGCTGAAGCCGGGACTCCAACGAAATCCGAAAACTGCCTCGCGGCGACAGTAGTTGTTTCTTTCCGAAAGTTCTGAGGCATGACCGAACCGCCCCCCACCGTCCTCGGCATTGCCCCGAAGCTGCCGGCCACGCTCCAGAATTGGGCGTGGCTGACGGCGCCGGTGCGGGCGGAGCGGGCGGCGGCGTTCCGCATGGCCGTCGGCGTCATCTTGCTGCTCGACGTGCTGGTGCAGTACCTGCCGCATTGGAAACTCTTCTACGGCCCGGACGGCCTCGGCTCGCCGGACATCCACGCCGAGTTCATGGCCGCCCACTGGGCGCGCTGGTCCGTGCTGGCCCGCCTCCCCGCGAGTTGGGCGCCGTTGGCGTTGCTGGTTGTGTGGGCGGTCAGCGCCGTCGGGCTGATCGTCGGCTACCGGCCGCGGTTGATGGCCCTCGTCGCGTGGGTGTTGGCGGTCAGCTTCTTCAACTCGCACCCGTACCTGCACAACGGCGGGGACCGCATCAAGATCACGGCCCTGCTGCTCCTCGCCTTCCTGCCGAGCGACGGCGCGTGGGCCGTTCGCCGACACCCGGCCGCCCGGCAAGCGCCGGGGCCGGTGTTCGTTTACCCGTGGCCGATGCGGCTGATGTTCGTGCAGCTTTGCGTCGTCTACTTCTTCAACGGCTACTACAAGGCCCTCGGCCCCGGCTGGCGGGACGGCACCATCCTCCACTATGTGGTCCACGATCCCGCGTGGACGCACTGGAGCGGCGAGTTCCTGCCCCTGCCGCCGACGGCCGTCCTCGTCCTGTGTTGGGTGACGGTGATCTGGGAGTTGGGCTTCCCCCTGTGGGTGATCGTCAAGCCGACGCGCACCGCCGCCTTGGTGATCGGCGTCGCCTTCCACCTGATGACGTTCCTGCACCTGGAAGTGGGCCTATTCCCCCTGTACGCCATCTGCGGCTACGCCCCGCTGCTGCCATGGGAGACGTGGCGGGAGGCGACAAATCAATCGCGGAACAAGACCAAAGCAACTTAACCACAGAGGACACAGAGGACACAGAGGAAAGACAGAAGCAGAGAAGACATTCTTATAAATGCCTTTCCTCGGCTTTGGTTTTTCTCTGTGTCCTCTGTG
>JAYTTY010000049.1:0-2958 GCA_043744795.1 Zavarzinella sp.
CGCCGCAGAAAGGGCCGTACCAGAATGGCGGCCACGTCTCGACCCACCGACTGTTGGAAGAACAAAAACGGATCCATTGACACCTTGGAAGCCCTGCCCCCTAACCCCCTAACCCCCTTCCCTAAAAGGGAAGGGGGAACAAATCCGCCCGGCGAAGACCTGAAGCGTCCGCCCGAAGGCTATCACCCACTTGCTCCCCCTTCCCTTTTAGGGAAGGGGGCCGGGGGGTTAGGTTGCCTTTCGCGGCGACCGCGATCCGCTGGGAAACCCGCGCTCCGCTGCGCAAAGCCTCCGCGTCGCGGCTAAACATTCTCCGCTTTGCCCCCTATAAAACCCCGATGCCATCCGAGACCGTCGACGCGATCAACGCCCGCGCCCAACAAGCCCGCGACCGGCTCGCGCCGTTTTTTCAAGCCGTCGAAAGTGTGTTGGTCGGGCAGCGGCGGCTGGTGGAACAGTTGCTTACCGGGCTGCTCACGAACGGGCACGTCCTGTTGGAAGGCGTGCCGGGCCTCGCAAAGACGCTGGCGGTCCAAAGTGTGGCGAACGCGCTGCAACTCAACTTCAAGCGCATCCAGTTCACCCCCGACTTGTTGCCGGCCGACGTAATCGGCACGCAAATCTACGACCCCGGCAAGGGGGAGTTCCGCGTGCGGCAGGGGCCGGTGTTCACCAACGTGCTGCTGGCCGACGAGATCAACCGGGCGCCGGCCAAGGTGCAGAGCGCCCTGCTCCAGGCGATGCAGGAGCGGGCCGTCACCATCGGGGAGACGACCTACCCACTGCCGGAGCCGTTCTTCGTGCTGGCGACGCAGAACCCGGTGGAACAAGAGGGGACGTATTCCCTCCCCGAAGCCCAAGTGGACCGCTTCATGATTAAGGCGGTGGTGGACTACCCGAGCCGGGACGAGGAACTGGCCATCCTCGCCCGCATGGGCGGCATCGCGCCGAAGCTCGACATCCGGCCCGTCTTCACGGCCGCGGACCTCGCCTCGCTGCGGGCGGCCGTCGATCATATCCACGTCGATCCGAAGATTCACGGCTACGTCGTGGACCTGGTGCGGGCGACCCGCCGGCCCGGCGAATACGGGCTGGCGTTGGACGGGATGATCCAGTACGGGGCCAGCCCGCGCGCGACCATCGCCCTGTTCCGGGCGGCGAAGGCCCAGGCCCTGTTGAGCGGCCGCGGGTACGTCGTCCCGCAGGACGTGAAGACGTGCGCCCCGGACGTGCTGCGGCACCGCGTCGTCGTGAGCTACGAGGCCGAGGCCCGCGAACTCGACGCCGGGGGGGTGGTCCGGCAGATTTTGGACCGCCTTCCCGTACCATGATGGTTTCGGCCCTTGGCCCGCCGCGGACTCTCCATGTTCCAAGTCCTGTTCCACATTCCGGTCTTCAAAGACTTCTTCCCGCCCAGCGGCATCCCCATCCACGGGTTCGGGGTCATGCTGGTCATCACGCTCGTCTCGTGCGTGGCGTTCTTCGGGTGGCTGTCCCAAAAAACAGGGTCGAACCTGCCGCGCGAAAAGGTGCAGGACTTGGTGATCGTCCTGTTCGTCTCCGGGTTGGCCGGGGCGCGCCTCACCTACATGCTGCAGAACCACATCCCGCTGACGCAGTTCCTCCGCATCTGGGAGGGGGGCATCGTCCTGTACGGCGGGATCATCGCCGGGATGGCGGCGTTCCTCTTGTACTACTTCGGCGTCCTGAAGCGGTTCCGCGTCAAGATGTGGCGGCTCGCGGATGCGACGGCCCCGGCCATCGCCCTCGGCATCGCCCTCGGCCGGATCGGCTGTTTCCTGAACGGCTGCTGCTACGGCCACGTCGCGGACGAAGGGTGCCCCGCCGTCGGCTTCCCGCTGCTGACGGCCCCGGCCCGCGACAACGTGGTGGACAAGTTCGGCTACCAGACGCCCGTGGGCTTCACCCTTCGGCGCGGGACGCCGGACGAGTTGCAGTCCGTCGTGGACAAGGTGGAAACCAATTCCCAAGCCGCCGCCGCCGGCCTGATGCCGGGGGACCGCATCACGGAAGTGAACGGCTTCCCCAACGGCGGGGTGCTGGTCGTCTACGGCGCCGCGGACCAATTGGCCCGCGTCGAACAACTCGCCCGCGAGCGGGGGGCGACCCGCGTGGACGTGTTGTCGGGCGAGAAGGGGGACCCCCGCGCGAAACTCTACTTCGACGACCCGGCGACCGCCGTCGCCGTCCGCAACAACCTGCGGGCCGACCTCGGCATCAACAGCGGGGCCGTGGACTTCTTCACCGACCTCATCAACAGCAACTGGCCCCGCGGCGAGCAGCAACTCGACCTGAAAGTGGCCCGGGCCGGCGCGGCCGTGACCGTCCCGAGTTTCGTCCCCCGCACCCTCGGCCTGCACCCGACGCAACTCTACGAGACCGCCAGCATGTTGATGCTGGTCCTCTTCCTACTGGCGTACTACCCGCTGCGCCGGCACGACGGCCAACTGTTCACGTTGTTCATCGCCTGCTACGCCGTCCACCGCTTCCTGAACGAGATCCTGCGGAACGACACGCCGATCGAAGGCTTCGGCATGAGCCTGTCCCAAAACATCAGCGTCCTGATGCTGGCCGCCGCCATCGGGCTGGAACTGGGGCTGCGAAAGTGGGGGACGAAGCGGGAGCGGCAGGGCGGTTGATTTGCTTTTCGGCCGCCCCGCCGATCAAGAAGTCGGCGGTTTCGGCCTTCGTTGGAGTTCCGGCTTCAGCCGGTCTTCGGGGGAGATACCGCACTCCATGAGTGACAGCCATTTCATGGCAATCGTCGCGAAGACCGGCTGAACAGTAGTTCCACCGCGTGGTCAACGACGCCGGGGAGTTCCTAAACTCAAGGTTACTAAGCTCGACTTGTGCACATTTTGAGGCCGCCTCGGGCATATGGATGGGGTAGCGACACTCCCAGACCATCGCCCAAGGACGGCCGCCATGATTCTACCA